>DATKQH010000327.1:0-37908 GCA_035532775.1 Streptosporangiaceae bacterium | reverse complement strand
CTCGTCGAACCATGAGTCGTTCATGGTGTAGAAGCCGTCCTTGCCCCGGTCGGCGCCCCAGCTGTTCTCCACCCGCCACCGGCGGGTGACGCCGTCGAGGACGTCCACTCCGGTGAAGAGCATGGCGTGGGTCATCTGGGTCTCGTGGAAGACGAGACGATCGGCCTTGGTGAGCGTGAAGGCGGTGTCGTAGACCGCGGGCAGGTCGTAGAGCTCGGCGTCCCACACGGCGTAGTCGTTGCTCATCATCTTGCCGACATCACAGCCGAACCACACCGGCTCGCCTTGCTGCAGCGTCCGCGAGGCGATGTCCTTGATCAGCGGCATGTCGACGTTGAGGTAGGTGACCGGCGGAGCGCCGAGCACGTTGCCAAGGTACTCGACCGTGAAGGTCCGGCCGGTCGGGCTCGACGGGCGCGGGTCATGGACGAGGCAGACGTACTCGGCGATCGGAAGCTCGACGTACTTCGCCGCGAACTCCTGCGGAGTCAGCACGCCGTCCCGGTGGAACGTGCGGTCCTTGTCGGTCCACTGCCAGTCGAAACGGTCCGGGGGGGTCCCGAGGTGGATGCACAGCACGCGGTAGATGACCTGGAGGACGTCCGCCTTCTCGGCTCGGGCCGCATCGATGCCGCTGGTGGCTGCCTCGCGCACGGACCTGGCGCCCTGGCGCAGGAGATTGCGCAGGACGGAGTTCATCCGGGCGGTGTTGGACGAGCTGTTGGTCTCGGGCATGAACGACTTGGGCACCAGGCCATGCTTGGCGACGATGGCCACGAACATGTTCCACTGACCGCCGTCATCGGCTACGGACTCCAGCAGGTAGGCGACGGTCCGGTCGTCAGCGTCACGATCGGCCGTCTCGATCACGGCCTCCAGGAAATAGTTGGCGCGCTCGATCTTGTCCCAGAACATCAGGTAGTTCTGCGAGAACTCGAAGTCCTTGAGGCCCATTTTCTTCATGGCGCCGACGCGCAGCAGATTGAGCCCGGCGAACAGCCAGCACCGGCCGCTGCGCTCCTGATTGGTGACTTTCCAGTCGTCCAGGAGGGTGGACAGGGAATGATCGGTGCTATTGACGATTTCCCGGTTGATGGCAACGTCGTCGACGGCGACCCGCGTGACCGCGTTCTGCGCCAGCCGGTAGGCCGGGTTCTCGACAAAGTCCTTGCGGAGCAGTTCCAGGTCCCCGGCGGTCAGCAGCTTGTCCATGCTCGGCACCTCCTGTTGCTCGGACGGCGTCAGGCCGCCCGCGCATCAGACTGCCGGCACGCCGACACGGGTGAGATGAGGCGGGAACGGCCGCATGGCCATGATAACGGCACTTCGTGCAGCAAGGATGCGCTCCTCGGCCGCCGCGAGTGCCATCAGGTCCCGGTCAGCCTCGGTCAGCCCGGGTGCGCCGTCGGTCAGGACGCCTGCGGATTGGCCATGTGGTAGGTGACGTGCGGCTGCAGCCGATGGCCAGCCGGCACCTTCGGATGATCGAAACTGGCCACGCGGGTCAGTCCGAGCCGCCGCATGACGGCCTGCGACGGCTCGTTGAGCACGGCCGTCATGGACCAGATCTCGCTCAGGCCGACTCCGTCGAAGGCCACCCCGAGTGCGGCCCTGGCCGCTTCCGTCGCGTAGCCGCGATGCCAGGCGTGCCTGGCGAGCCGCCAGCCAACCTCGACGCCGCCTGCTCCCGGCACGTCATCCGGCATCGGGTTCAGCCCGGTGAACCCGATGAACTCACCGGTCTCGGTGACCTCCAGGGCCCAGAGCCCGTATCCCAGCTGGTCGAACCGCTCCTCGATGCGATCGGCAAACGTGTCGCTGGCGGCTCGGTCGAGCGGTTCCGGAAAGAACCGCATCGTCTCCGGGTCGGCATTCAGAGCAGCGAACGGCTCGCGGTCGGACTCGAGCCAGCGCCGCATCAGCAGCCTGTCCGTGCGGATGGTATCGAATCTTGCCGGCCCGGTCATCTCGGTCCTCCCAGCAGCGCGGAAATGTGGCCGGTCCAGAATGTGGCCGCCCGCGAATTCCGTCAAATGGGCTATATTGCCTCTCGGAACTCGGTAGAGAAAAGACCTGCTGCCCCGGGCGTCATTCACCCGGGGCCGCAGGTCGTGGCCGCTAGGCCCGGCTGCTAGAAGCGCGGGGTCGCGGTCGTGATGTCGTAGCTGGACCCCCAGTACCACTGGGTGGCGTCCGAGCCGGGCACGATGTGCGCGTGGCCGGTCGGGTCCGCGATCCACCACCGGACGTGCGAGCGCATCTTCGCCGGCAGGGTGCCGATGGCGGCCTTCGCAGCCGACCACTCCGAGCGCATCGTGTAGATGCGGGCCAGGGCGTGCGGGTCGGCGGCCAGTCGCTGCCGGGCCCAGTTCGCGGCCATGGATGGCGTGGCGTCACCAGGCTCGACGTCGAGGATCGAGGCCGCGTGGTCCGACCCGGTGGTGTCGATCCACATCACGTGCCGCCCGGAGACCTGGGCCTGCGAGGCAGCGTAGTTGCCCGTGGCGTAGACGGCATTCACGTTGTGGCGGGGAAGCGCCGACGGCGTAACCGAGTCGTAGATGAGGTACGGCTTGGGCGCCGCGTGCCTGGGCGCGGCGTGCCGGGCGGGCGCCCGGTGCTGGGGCTTGGCCGCGGGCTTGGCCGTGTGCTGCGGCTTAGCGGCGTGCGCGGGCTTGGCCGTGTGCTCGGGCTTGGTCGGGGCATGGGCCGGCGAGTGCTGGGCCGGGCCCGCGTGCCGGGACGAGGCCGGCTTGGCGGCGGCGTCGACGCGGGCGTGGTGCGTGACACTGGCAGCCGCGGCGCGGCTGATCGCGCTAGCTGCGCCCGCAGGTGCGGGACCAGCCGACACGCTGACGGCTACGCCTGCCGCGACCACCGCGGTCGCGGCAGCAGCGCCGAGCATCAGCCGCGAGGACTGGCGGACACGGGCACTGGCACGGGCATAGGTGTGGCGGAATGCGGACAGGGCTGAGTCGATACGGGGGTGCAAGGTGAACCTCGGGGGGTCGGGCGCGGGGGCGCTCGTCGGTCACCCAGGGAAACTGCCGGCCGAAGGGGACTGCGTGGCTACGGCAGGGGCACGGATCTGACGCGGGTCAGGGCGACGCGTTGCTGGGGGGCAACCATCTCGCGCCTGGGTGCTTGCGGTTACTCAATGTGAACGTCTGCAAGCGTGCGGTCACATCCTGGTTTCCCGAATCAGGCGTATGACGTCCATCACATGACTTTCGTCACACTGGAGCGGGAGATGTTTAGCCGCCCGGAAGCCCTGGCTGGCGAAGGATCAGCACGACCGAGAGGATCAGCATGATGGAACCGAACGTGATCAGCGCGTAGCGCACCCCGTACAGCTTGAACGTGCTGCCGGTGGCGAACTTCTCGTTGGCCGCCTTGTCGAACGCCGTGGCCTGGGCCTGCGCTGCCAGCTTGTACTGCGGCATGTAGGTCGGACCGGGCGGCGCGTGCGAATTGTGCAGCGGGTCGGTCGCGAGCCACGCCTGGAAGGCGACCCGGAACTGCGGCCGGAACCGGCGCTCGGCGATCGCCTCCTTCTTCGGGCTGTTCAGCGTGTAGGCGATGAACCAGGCGTTGAAGGTGGAGGCATCGAAGTTGCGCAGCGAGATGGCCTTCAGGTCGTCCCGGGTGGCGACGTTGCGCAAAGTAGATGACCGGGCAATGTCGATCCGCGATTTCGTGCCCCAGGTCGCCGCCGAGTAGCCCGCCCAGGCCGCCGCCATGGTGACGAGTGCCAGCAGCACCGCCTCGCAGATCTGCACGATCCTGGAATGGCGGTCGGCTACCCGGACGTGATCGTCACCGTGCCCGGTCTGCCCGCCGTGGTCCTCGCCGTGCTCATGCAGTTTCCTGCCGGCCTCAATCGGGTTCAGTCCCTCGGCCATCAGCCCTCAGCCCCCAGCCGCCCCCAAGCCCCTGATGATCTCAGCGAGCATATCGAAACAGCCCGAACATTGGGTAACACCGTAATCACGTAGAGTATCCGCTAGCAGTCACGATCGGGGGGTCGGTGAGCTGATGAGCAGGATGTCTCCGGGCGTTCTCGCACCGCCGCATGAGTTGCTCACGCCGGATGAGTGGCGCCGGCGGGGGCGCGACCAGCGCAGGCTGGCGCCTCGTTCGAGCCATGCGCAGTGGGATCCGCCGGCTGACCGGCCGGACCCGCTGGCCATTCTCGAAGAGCAGGCCAGGACCCGGGTACCTGACCTGGTGCCGATCAGGTACGGGCGCATGATCGCCTCTCCGTTTGCCTACTTCCGCGGCGCGGCCGCCCCGATGGCCTGGGATCTGGCCCACACGCCCACGAGCGGCATCCGCGTGCAGGCGTGCGGCGATGCGCACCTGCTGAACTTCGGCATGTTCGCCGCGCCGGACCGGCGGCTTGTCTTCGACGTGAACGACTTCGACGAGACGCTGCCCGCTCCGTTCGAATGGGACGTCAAGCGCCTCGCGGCGAGCTTCGCCGTCGCCGCGCGTGACAAGGAGTTCTCCGAACGCGACGCCCGCACCGCCGCCCAGGTGGCCGTCCACAGTTACCGCACCGAGATGGCGAACTATGCCGCGATGCGGTTTCTCAAGGTCTGGTACTCCAGGATCGATGTCGACGAGGTGACCAGACTGTTCGACGCGCTCCAGCCCAAGACGGCCGTGCGCCGGCGCCGGCGCGACATCGCGAATGCCCACCGCCGGACGAGTCTGAAGGCATTCCTGAAGATGTGTGATCAGGTCGAGGGGCAGTACCGGATCCGGCCCGCCCATCCGGTGATCGTCCGCTTCCCGATCGAGCGCCATCCGGAGATCCTGGAGGAACTGCGCCACGCCATTGCGCTCTACCAGGAGACGATGCCGGCGGACCGCTGCGAGGTCCTGAGCCGCTACTACTTCGGGGACTTCGCGCGCAAGGTCGTCGGCGTCGGCTCGGTCGGTACGGAGGCTTTCATCCTGCTGCTGCTCGGCGACCGCGCGGACGAGCCGCTGTTCCTCCAGCTGAAGGAGGCGCAGGAGTCTGTCCTGGCACCGTTCGCCGGGAAGAGCGAGTTCAAGCACCAGGGCGAGCGGGTGGTGCGGGGCCAGCAGCTGACGCAGGCCGCCAGCGACCCGTTCCTCGGCTGGACGACCGGCACCGGAACGGTCGGAACAGGTTCCAAGGGCCGGCGACGCGCCTCCTCCAAGGACTACTACGTTCGGCAGCTGCGGGACATGAAGGGCAGCATGAGCGTCTCCCTGATGGACCCGCACCAGCTCAGCTACTACGGCAGGCTGTGCGGCTGGGCGCTCGCCCGCGCGCACGCGAGGACCGGTCGGGCAACCATGATCTCCGGATACCTCGGCGGCAGCGACGACTTCGACGACGCCATCGCGGACTTCGCCGTCGCCTACGCCGAGCAGAACGAGCGGGACTACCGTCGGCTGCTCGACGCCGTCTCCGCGGCGGAGGTCGAGGCAACGGTCGATCAGTAGGTCAGGCGGCGGGCGTGCCCGCCGCCGCGACGAGCGGGCAGGCCGGATCGTCGCCTAGCGGGTCGCCGGTGGCGGCGTAGGCGCGGGCCCGCGACCCGCCGCAGAGGTCGGCGTAGTCGCACTGTCCGCAGTGGCCGGCGAACCGCGCCGCGCGGATCGCCCGCAGGAGCGGGTCGTTGCGGTAGATGTCGCTCAGCGACCGGCTGCGGACATTGCCGAGACCAAGCGGCAGGAACCCGGCCGGGTAGACCTCGCCGTCATGGGCGACGAACAGGATGCCCTTGCCGTCCCGGGTCGGGGACGTCTGCGCGCTCGGTCGCCGGACCGGCGGCCCGAGCACGCTGGCCAGGCGCCGGGCGAGGCTCTGATAGAGCGCGCTGCCGGGCTGCGGGCCGCCGGCCCGGCGCTGCGTCACGACGCGGCGGAAGAACGGCGCCTCGACGGTCCGGACCACGAAGCCGTACCCGGATGCGTCGTACAGGAAGTGGCAGACGTCCTCGTGCTCGGCGGCGGAGATCGCGCCGGTCGCCACCCCGCGGCCGACCTGGACCAGGAAGAAGACCTCCCAGATGTGGCTGCCCGTCTGGGCGACGAGGCGTGCGATGTCGGCTAGCTCGGTGACATTGGCTCGCATCACCGTGGTGTTGACCTGGACGGTAACCCCGGCCGCCGTTAGCGCGCGGAGCATGGCGATGGTGGCATCGAAGTGACCGGGAATGCCGCGGATTCCGTCGTGGGTGGCCGCGCTGGCGCCGTCCAGGCTGATCGACACGGCTTTCACGCCGCTGCCGGCGATCTCATCGACCATGTCACTGGCGAGCGGGGTGACCGAGGGGGACAGGGCCACGGGCACGCCGAGCGACGTGGCGTAGCCGACGAGGTCGAACAGATCGGGCCGCATCAGGCAGTCGCCGCCGGTGAGGACGAGGATCGGGTACGGCCGCCCGAAGCCGGCGGCCTGCTCGATCAGGTGGCGTCCCTCGGCGTAGCTCAGTTCCCCGGGCGGCGCCTCGGTGGTGGCGCTGGCCCGGCAGTGGCGGCAGGCCAGCAGGCAGGCCCTGGTGGTCTCCCAGAACAGCAGCATCGGCCGCTGGTCGAAGTTGACCGCCGGCCGCGGCGCGGACGGCCTGGCCGGCGTGATGGGCGCAGTCATGGTGACGACCTCCGGGCGAGGGGCCGGGCGGCGGGAGCCGGCGCTGGTAAGGCGAGTCTGGCCGGTCGGCGGAACCTGCCCCAGGGTCCAAGGTCACCCGCTGGGGTTGCCCAAGGACCTGCCGAGTCGGCGGGTGGCTAGCTGCTGACCCACGCGAGGATGTGGTCGTTGACTCGCGGGGTCTCTCGAGGTGCAGGAAGTGCCCGGCCTTCTCGATCACGACCATGCGCGCGGCGGGGGAGAGGTGACGCTCGGCTCCGCGCGCCAGATCCGCCAGCCTGGCGAGCGCGGCACCGACGCAGAAATGCACACCGCCGCCGAAGCTGAGGGGCCCGCCGTCCGGGCGCAGCGGGTCGAACCTTGCCGGGTCGGCGAACCGGCGCGGATCCCTGTTCCCCGCCCCGAGCAGCGTGACTATCTCGGTCGCCGCAGGTTCGTCGTTGTCTCGAATCCGGCGACGAGCAGCAGCGTGAGGTTGTGCAGCAGCTCGGCGTCGCTCAGCCTGCCGTCGTCGGAGTCGCTGACCGCGCGGAGGTCGCTGAGCAGGTCATCGCGAGGTTCGGTGCGCCGCCTGCCGGCCAGCGCGGTGAAATACGCGAGCAGCTCGACCGCCGCTGCGTTGATCGCGGGAAGAGCCTCCAGGTCGTGGAGCTCGAAGACGCCGGCCAGGTCGCGGGCCAGCGGCCGGAATCGTTCGCGGTCCGTCGGGATCCCGATCAGCTCGCAGATCACCGTCACCTGCAGCAGGTCGGCAGAGTCCTGCATGAACTCGACAGAAGAGCAGCGCGACGATAAGTACTATCGCGTTTTGATGTCAAGCTATATCGCATTTCCCGCCGACGGCCGTAAGGATTGCGGCAGCCCGGTGGTGCCGAGGCAGCCCGGTGGTGCTGCGGTGGCCCGGTGGTGCCGAGGCAGCCCGGTGGTGCTGCGGTGGCCCGGTGTTGCTCAGGCGGCCCGGTTAGTGCTTAAGTGCATGTACCACAATCACGTGCTGAATCCTGACGTGCCCCGATCAGCCCAGCAGAGACGAACATGCCGATGAGTGCGCGCGTAAATCGGGGAACGGGCCGTCTCAGGAGCGCAGCCCGGTTCAGGGTAGCGGCGGCCGCGGTAGCGGCCGCCCTCGCCTGCGCGATCCCGGCGTCTGCGGCGTTCGCCACCGGTCAGGCTCAGCGCCGGCAGGCGGCGAACCAGACGGCAGCTGCCCGGCGCGTGCCCGTGCAGGACAGCCAGTGCTGCGCCCCGACCGCCGCCGACGTGCCGAAGCTCGGCGGCGACTACGGCGACCAGGATTATTCGTCTTTGTCGACGATCACGCCGCTCAACGTGCGCGGCCTGGCAGGCGCCTGGCGGGCCAGCCTCGACGACACCGCCGTCAGGTCGGCTCAGGAGAGCACGCCGGTCGCGGTCAGCGGCGACCTGTACGTGCAGACCGGCCAGGGCGACGTCTTCGCCGTCAACGGCGCGAGCGGGAGAGTCATCTGGAAGTACACGTCGGGCCTGACCGGCACCGAGCGAGGAGTCGCGGTCGGCAACGGCCTCGTGTTCTCCGCCCTCGGCGGCGAGCATGTCGTGGCCCTGAGCCAGCAGACTGGCTCCCCGCGCTGGCAAGTCCAGGTCGGCACGCCCGGCCAGGACACGACGGCCAACGGATCCGCCACGCCGTGGACTCTGTATTACAAGGGGCTGGTCCTGGTCGGGACCGAGAACGGCGGCGGCTCGGGCATGCGCGGCCACATCTACGCCCTCCGCGCGAGTAACGGCAGCGTGGCCTGGAGCTTCGCGGCGACCGCCGGCCCCGGCCAGGCTGGCCACGGCAGCTGGGCAGGCGACTCGTGGCTGCTCGGCGGCGGAGATGTCTGGATGCCGCCAGCCATCGACCCGCGGCTCGGGCTGATCTATCTCACCCTGGCTAACCCGGAGCCCCGGACCGACGGCGCTGCCCGAGCAGGGAACAACCTGTACACGAACTCGCTGGTGGCCCTGCGGTGGAATACCGGCAAGCTGGTATGGCACTTCCAGTCCGTCCACCATGACCTGTGGGACTACGACAACGAGATGGCGCCCGTCATCGCCAGCGTGCGCTACCGCAGCGGCGTCAGGAAGGTCGTCATCTACGGCAGCAAGACCGCCTGGCTCTACTACCTCGATGCCCAGACCGGCAAGCCGGTCGTGCCGGTGCACGAGAAGAAGGTGCCGGTCTTGCCCGCGCTCGCGTCGTCGCCCACTCAGCCGGTACCGGACGGTGACTCGCTCGTCCCGACATGCCCGGGCAAGACAGGCATCGACCGCCCGGTGCCCGGTTATGCGAGCGGCTGCGAGTTCGCCCCGTTCGGGAACAAGCCCGTCGTCGTGTCACCGGGCCGCGGAGGCGGCGGGAACTGGGCGCCGCTGTCGTTCGACCAGAAGACCGGTCTCGTCTACGATCCAGCGTCGGAGGAGAACGCCGCGTTCAGCAGCGGCCTCCCGTACGGGCAGCCGACGTTCTGGTCGCCAGCCGGAGAACTACGGGGCGGCGTCCTGGACGCGATCGACCCGCGGACCAACACGATCGTCTGGCAGCGCGCGACCAGGTACTCCCAGGCGAACGGGGACGGGATCCTGACCACGGCCAGCGGCTTGCTGTTCGAAGGCTCGCCCGACGGACTGCTCTACGCCCGCAGTGCTGCGAGCGGGAAGGTGCTGTGGAAATGGCAGACGGGCACGGGCATCGCGACCACGCCGATCACCTACTTCGCGCACGGCAGGCAGTACGTGGCCGTCTTCGCCTGCGGTGGCTCAGTGCCGTGCAACCTGTGGGCATTCAGGCTGCACGGCACCGTGCCGCCGGTTAAGGCGCCCGCGCGGCAGCCTGTCCGCGTCCTCGTCAGCGGCCCGACTGTCGCCGGCAGTGCCATCGCCGACACCGTCGTCATGGGCCGCACCTGGGACACGTCGACTCACTCGCCGGGCAGGACCGAGAACCTGGGCAGCCAGACGGCGATGGCGCCGCCGGTCATGACGGTACCGGCCGGGACAAAGGTGATATTCGTGAACCCGGCAGGAAACGCCAAGGACCACTGCGCGAGATCCTTCTTCGATCCGGCGAGCTTCACGATCGGGCCGCTCGCTCCTGGCGGGTCGGGCTCATTTCACTTCGTCAATCCGGGCACGTACTTCTACAACGACTGCGCGGGATTCCCGTGGAACACCGGGGAAATAGTCGTTCGCTGAGGCCACCGCGCCGCCGGGTATCAGCTGACCGGTGAGTCAGGAGAAGTCGAGGCCGTGCGCTGACCCGATCTGACGCAGCGCTGTCCGCAGCACGTCCTGCTGGCCCGGGTCCAGGTCGCCCAGGATCTCGGCGTCGACCTCGTGCGCGGCGCGGGCCGCGTGGTCGCGCAGCCGCCGCCCGGAGGGCGCCGCCAG
Source organism: Streptosporangiaceae bacterium (assembly GCA_035532775.1). Lineage (GTDB taxonomy): Bacteria > Actinomycetota > Actinomycetes > Streptosporangiales > Streptosporangiaceae > Chersky-822. Next base: position 27,866 of record DATKQH010000327.1, on the reverse strand, counting down.
CCGCGAAGTCACCTGGGGCGCGACGGCCAGACCGGCGCCGGGCTGACCGGCAGCGGGACGCGCTACTGCTCGGCGGGCCGAGGTTCCGGCGGCCCCGCCTCCGGCAGGCCCCACCGTCTGCCGCGCAGCGCACGACCCGGGCCGTGCACGCCAGGCACACCGGGCTGGCTGCGTCGCCAGCGCGAGGTCGTTAGAGCTTGGTCATCTTGGTGTAGGGCGCGACGATCCACACCTGGGTGGGGCCGAAGTCAACAAGCACGGCGGCTTCGTCGACACTGGTGACCCGGCCGAGGCCGTACCGGTCATGGGTGACCAGATCCAGGATCGCGAACTCCTTGGCAGGCGCGGTGGCGACCGGCGTGTTGAAAGGGCTGTTAGGCAGATAGCGCCGGGTCGCGGCGCGGGCTGGTTTCATCACTACCAGTATGCGGCCTCCGAGGGTGCCTTGGCGCACCGGATTGCCCAGGCGGCTCCTTTTGCCCCGTGCGACTGCCTTCGGCGGCCGCCAGGAGATCGCCGATGCCGTCCTCGATGCCCGGGCAAGAACAGCGATGTCCGGCGTGGTGCCGTAGTCACCGGTCAGCCCGAACGTGACCTTGCCGTTGTAGGTGAAGATCGAGACACCGATGCGCAACGTCGTGGCGATCGGAACGTAAGGAATGATCTCGACCAGCTCGCGGCCGAGCGCGTAGAGCGGCTGCTGCGGGCCAGGGATGTTCGTAGTGACCGTGACGATCTCCCGCTGCGGGAGGCTGAAGGCGAGCCGGACGAACATCGACGCCAGCGGGAAGGGCGTCAGCCGGCCCATGGTGACCACGGCCTCGCCGGCCATCGACTCCTTGCTCTCCTTGAGTTCGGTCAGCTGGGTCCTGACGGCGGCCAGACGCTCGGCCGGGCCGGCGATGTGTACCGGCAGGTTGGCCACGATGGCCGATACGCGGTTCTCGTAGCTGCTCTCATCGCCCTGATTTCGGACCGAGACGGGAATCAGCGACGGGACCATGGTCGGCGCTGGCTCTTCGCCGCGGGCGATCAGCAGTGCCCGGAACCCGCTGCTGATGGCCGCGAGCACGACGTCGTTCACGGTGCCGCCGAGTTCGCGCTTGATCGTCTTCACGTCGTCGAGCGACGCCCTCGCCCACGTGTACCGGCGCTGGCGGCCGATGGGACCGGTCAGGGATGAGCCGGGAGCCGGCCACAGCCCCCCCGCCATTTTCGCCATTCCCTGCAGCGCGTCGCCTGCCTGCCGCAACGCGGCGCCGGGGTCGGCGAGCGCGCGCTGAATTGCCGGGCCCTCGCGCAGCGGGAGCCGGGCCAGGTCCAGGACCGCGCGCGCGGCAAGCTCGAGGCCCGATGGCTCGGCCCGCGCCATCCGGTCCTCGGCGGGAGGCGGCTGTGCCGTTTCCGGGGACGTGTCGAAAAGCACCTGGTACAGGTCGGTGGCTGACACGCCGTCCACCATGCAGTGGTGCACCTTGGAGATCAGCGCCCAGCGGTCCTGCTTCAGACCCTCGACGAACCAGTACTCCCACAGCGGTAGTCGCGGTCCAGGCGCTGCGTCACCTTCGGCGGGTACGCGTAATGCGGTCAATGGGCCGAAGGTCCCGCTGCAGCCACATACGGCCCATGTTTGGGAATGCCCCGTCGTTACTTCCGGCCGGGCAGGCGCTGCGGGGTCCGCATGGCGGCCGTCATGGCCTTCGCGTACGCGGCCGGCCGGAAGCTCGGGGGCGCGATCGGCAGCAGCCGCTGAATCGACACGGTCTGGGTCTCGGTGTACTTGAGAATCCCGTGTTCGCCGTGCCTGCTGCCCACGCCCGAGTCCTTCCAGCCGCCCATCGGGGCATCCACCGATCCCCAGGTCGCCGCGTCGGCCTCGTTGACGTTGACCGGCCCGAAGGTCTCCTCGGCGTACAGGGTCATCTCGGGCGTGGTATCCGTCAGGACCGTGGGCTCGTAGAAGTAAGGGCCGGCTTCGCGCCGTGCCGTGCCTCCGGCGAGCAGCGTCGCGCCCTTGCCTGTCGCGTCGTCCACCTGAGCGGCGACGGTACTTAGTTGCCTGCCTGAAATCAGCGAGCCGATGTCGCGCGAGTAGTCAAGGGAATGGCCCAGCCGAAGTGACCTGGTGGCCTTGACGAAACGCGGCACGAACTGGTCCCAGACGGCGACGTCGACGTACATGCGCTCCATCGAGATGCACAGCTGCCCGGTGCTGGAGAAGGCTGCCCGCCCCGAGGTCCGCACCCGAGCGGGTGACCACCTGCAGGACACCGGGAGGCAGCCCGGCCTCCTCCAGCAGCTCCGCCGGCGGAGTCGTCAACGACATGCAGCCCGGGATACCCGTACATGCGGTGGTAGGGGTCGATGACGCCGCTGGCCGGTGATTCGCCGATCACGCAGCCGCCGGGAAGGTGCGCCGTCATCGGGACATCGACCATCTCACCGAGGCTGTTCAGCGGGAAGCCGCCGATCCTGGCCGCAATCCGGCGCATCGCCTCGTTGGCGGCGGGAATCCAGGTCGGGCTGGGCACGCCATGCCCCTGCCGGGAGGTCAGTCTCACCCGGCCGAGCCAGGTACTCCTGGCTGGACCGTGATCGAGTTGTCCAGCGTCTGCATGGTCAGCCCGATCACCGCCCGCTCGGGCCAGTGGTTCATGCCGCCGTAGAGCGGTCCTGCTGGGCACCGTGAGGAGCTGCAGCGGACCTGCTCATCATCGTCACCCCTGTCCTGCCAGCGTGCTGCGGGCCGGCCGTGAGCCGGACACGACGGTCAGGAACAGGTCGCGCAGCCGGTCGCTGACCCGCTCGCCGGTCAGCTCCTCCTTGAGCGCGAGTTCCACGACGCGCGCGGAGGGAAGGTCAAGGCCGGCATGCTCGGCGAGCAGCAGCGCGGGTGCGGTACTGGCTACTCCCTCGACGGTGCTGCCGATCGAGCGGACCGCGCCTTCGACCGTGGCGCCCGAGCCGAGCAGGCGCCCGAAGCGGCCGTTGCGGCCGTGCTGGCAGGTGACGTAGAGATCTCCGGCCCCGGCCAGCCCGAGCACGGTCGCGGCCCGGCCGCCCTGGGCCTCGACCAGTGCCAGCATGTCCATCATGCCGCGGGCGAAGACCGCGGCCCGGGCGTTGGCGAACGTGGCGACAACGCCGCTCTCGCCGAGCCGGTCGGACAGTCCCTCGGCGAGACCGACGGCGACCGCGACGACATTCTTGAACGCGGCAGCCGTCTCGGCTCCGGCGATGTCGCTGGTGGTGAACACCGCCGTGGTAGGCGAGGCAAGCACGTCAGCCGCGCATCGCCTGGCCCGCTGGTCACGGGATGCGCAGAGCAGGCCGGTTGGCGAGCCAGCCAGGATCTCGGCGGCCAGCGCCGGGCCGGCCAGCGAGACCACCGGCGCGTCGCCGAGTACCGTGCCGGCCACCTGGCTCGGGGTCTGGAGTGTGTCAGGGGACCAGCCCTTCGTGGCCAGCACCCAGATCGCGTCGGGCGCGCCGATCCGCGCGGCCTGGGCCAGCACGCGCGGCAGTCCCGCGCTGGACACCGCGACGATGACTACCCTGGCCCGCGGCAGCACGTCGGCCCATTCCCCGTCAGGCACGCAGCGGACGTGGTGGTGGAACGGCAGGTCCAGGGAAGGGTGCGGCAGCCCGCGCCGCCACCTGTCCACCACGGCCTCGTCGTGGTCGGTCGCGAGCAGGACGGTGCGCGCGCCGTTCCTGGCGGCATGCACCGCCAGGGCGGTTCCCATCGCTCCTGCGCCGAGGATCGCAACCCGGCTGACGTCTCCCACCGCACCTATACTTCCCCGCTGCGGGCGCCGCACCAGAGGCCAAGGGCCCTGGGCTGGCCGCCATCGGGCCGGATCCCCGCGCTGGTCAGCTAATTCCCGCGCAGGTCACCGGCCGGTCCGCCGGAGACTGGCCGCGGCGAGCGTTGCGCCCCGGCGAGCGTTGCGCGCCGGGGGAACGGACGCGGGCCGGAGGCCGAGGACCTGCCCGGCGATTCCTGACCCAAGACGGCGGCGGGACGGGTTCAGGTGCCCTAGTGCACCGGGGTGAAAGCCGTGGAGCACGTCGCCGTCCGGGCACCCGCCGAGGCGGTGACATCGACGGTGACCGTGTACCCGGGGGTCGCGCGGCTGATGTAGTAGGCCACCGTGGCCAGTCCCGCTCCGTCCGCGACAGCGGTCAGCTCATGATCGGTCGTCTTGTAGTGCGCCGCCGCGGTGACCGAAGCCCCGGCCGCCGTTCGCACGTAGACGTCGACGGTGGTGTCGTCGGGCGGTGACGCTGTGCTGACCGAGGCCCGGCACCGGACTGCGTGCGATGAGGCGGTGGGCGCGGGCGAGGGCGGGGGAGCGCTGAGCCCGAGCCTGGACTCGGCCGTCTCCCAGTCCCGCGCGATGGCGCGCTGCGCGCGGGCCAGGCTGACCTGGCCGTCGCAGACGGCCCTGTTCAGCGCATCCTCGACCGCGTCCTTCGGGTTGGGCAGGGCACCGGCCTCCGGCCACAGGTTCGCCGCGTCGTTCGCTCCGCCGAGTTCCAGCGGCACCAGGTGATCAAGCTCGCTCTCGGTGCCGGCGGCGATGCCGTAGGCCGGATACGCCTCGTCGAACTTGAAGGCCTCGGTCTGGCCTTCGGGCGGCCGGACGGTCTCGGTGTAACCCGAGGAGCAGATCGTGGACCGGAGATCCGCCTGCGTGATCGCCGGGTCGACGGCGCCCGGCGTGCAGCGGCGATCAGGGAGCCGACCCTCGTCCCGGGCGTGACAGGGCCCGGTCAGCGTGCCCGTCACCCGTCCTGGGTCATGCACCTCGGCAAGGCGGGCCCCCGGCGCCGGCCGCGATGTCCGCGTCGCCCGCGGGGCCGCGGAGCCGGATGAGCCTGATGGGACCGGTGAGGGCTGTGATCGCACCCGGACAGGACCCGATGACGACGCCGGTCCGGGGGATCCGAGCTGGCCGCTGCCAGCGCATCCGGCCAGCGTGAGCGAGGCCACCACGGCCGTCATCCCGGCCAGGCCGGCGGCCCTCGGGCGGCGGATGTCGCCGCGGTGAGTCACGTGCCGCCGCTCAGGATCGCAGCGGCGACGGATGCCGGGGCTCGTAGATCCGCAGGGCCGAGCCGTCCGGCAGCCGGATCGCGGCGAGCAGTCCCCAGCCCCGCTCGGAGACTTCCTGGGCCACCTCGACTCCGTTGGCCATCAGTTCGGCGAGCGTGGCATGGATGTCATCGCACATCAGGTACAGCTCGTGGTAGCTGGCCCCGTCGGTGGGATGCACAGCCAGTTCGGCCGCCGGCAGCGCGTAGACGGGCCAGCCGCCGCCCGCGTCGGCGGCGGAGAGCCCGAGCACGTCGCGGAGGAACGCCCGGACCCCGTCAGCCTCCGCCGAGAACACGATCGCGTGCACGCCGTTGATCACGTCACGATCCTAGCCAGCCGCGAGGCAGACGCGTGCGGCTGCGGCAGGACCGCCATGGCCGGCTCACTCTGGGCTGGCTCACTCCCGGCAGGCATGAGCTGCGGGTACCATGACGGTCGTGCCCGCGGGGCCGTGCCGCGTAGCCAAGAATGGTGCTTTACTCCTGGCTATCTGGTGAGATAGGTCTGTTGATGCTGCCTGATCGCGGCGTTCCTGAGGTCCAGGACTCGTCGGCACGATCCAGGCGAATGTGGCGTTGAGCCCATGAGTGCCGCCATACCCTGGACGATGACCTTGCAGGCTGCGGGGCGGCGCAGGTTCGCTAGTGGAGGTGAGGCCGAAGGTGACGAAGGTGTCCACCGACCCGGCCGAACCGCCCGGATCGGCCGGGCTGGCCGACCGGGCCGGGACGCGCGATCCCCTGGAAAGGCATGGTCCGCCTGGGCCCATCGAGCGGGTCATGAGCACGGTGATCCGCAGGCTGTCCTGGAGCAGGCTCTCGGACCCCAAGATCGCCATCGCCCTGTCAGGTGTCGGCCTGCTGCTGGGGATGCTCGTCGGCGCGATGGCGCCGAATACCGAGACGCTGCCGCATCCCATTGTGCTGCCCCTGTCCCACCTCCTGCCGTCGCTGCAGAACTATCCCGTCCTAGCGTCGGTGATGCTCTACACCGGGGACGTTCTGGCCTGCCTGGGGCTCGCCGGGATGCTGTGGGCGCACAGCCAGGGGTGGCGGCCCGATCCGCGCCGCCTGCTGCTGGCCAGTGCGGGGATCGTCGCGGTGATGGTCAGCCTGACCCCGGTCGGCTCGTCGGATACCGCGAGCTACGCCGCCTACGGCCGGATTGCGGCTCTGGGCGGGAATCCGTACATCAAGAGCCCGGAGCGGTACCTGGGCCTTTCGTCGCCATATACCACGGCCGTCGGGGCTATCTGGAAGAAGACGCCGTCCGTCTACGGCCCGGTCGCCACGGTGATCCAGAAGTTCGCGGCATCGATCGGCGGCGCGAACGCCTCCACCACGATCTGGATCCTGATGATCCTCAACGGCATCGTGTTCATCGGTGTCGGCCTGCTGCTGCTGAAGACGTCGGACGATCCGATTCGGGCCACGCTGTTCTGGACCGCGAACCCCGTCCTGATCCAGCAGCTGGTCAGCGGCGGTCATCTCGACACGTTCGTGGCGGCGGCCGCGATCTGCTCGATCCAGGTGGCGCGCCGTGTCTCGGGTATGTGGGGCGACGTGCTGATCGGCGTGCTGATCGGCCTGGCCTGCGGGGTGAAGATCAACGCCGTGCTGATCGGCGTCGGGCTGGCGTGGCCGCTGCTGCGCAGGCACGAGTGGATGCGTACGGCCAGAATCGCGCTGGTGGCGCTGGCGACGGTCGCCTTCGAGTACAGCTTCTACGGGCTGAGCGCGCTGAAACCGCTCTTCGCCGCGTCGAAGCTGGTCACGCTGCCGTCACCGTGGTGGTTCGTGCACGAGATCGGCGACGTGTTTTCCAAGGGCGCCACGGCCACGCTGATCGGCATCCTGTGGCCAATCGCGATGATCGTGGTCGCCGGGCTCATCTACCGGCGGATCTCGTCTGACCAGCCGCGCGAGGTCGTCGCGCCGTTCGCTCTGACCTTCGCCTGGATCGTCGTCGCGCCCTGGGTATTCGCCTGGTACACCGCGATCGCCTGGGTCGCGCTGACCCAGGTCCCGCGCAACCGGATGACCCGGTGGCTGACGATCGTCACGGTCCTGCTCGCGCTCTGGCATTCCAGCGGCGGCCAGATCGCGCCGGGCCAGTGACCATGATCGGCAAGAGCCAGGCAGAACCGGCGGCAGCGGACCGCGTGGCCAGCCGGGCTGAGGAGCCCCCGGCTGGCCAGACGGCTCGCTGGCGAGCGGCACTCTCGCTCCTGCGCCGGCACTGGCTCGCCGCCGCGCTGCTGGCCGCCGGCCTGATCCTCCGGGTGCTCGCCCAGCTCGCCTACCGCCCCGCGCTGTTCTACATCGACACCGCACGATACGTGTCGAACAATCCGCCGGGCATGGATCCCCTTGGCTACGGGGGAGTGCTCCGCGCGATCTCGCCGGCCGGCGGAGTCGCCGCGGTCGCGGCCGTCCAGCATCTGCTCGGGCTGGCCATGGCCGTGGTCATCTACGTGCTCCTGCTGCGCCGCGGAGTCGCCCGCTGGCTCGCCGCGATGGCCATCGCGCCGGTCCTGCTCGACGCCTACCAGCTGCAGATCGAGCAGACGATCATGCCGGACGCCGTTTTCGAGGCACTGATCGTGGCGGGTCTGGTGATCGCGGCATGGCGCCCGGCGGTCTCCTGGCGGCGAGCCGCGGCCGCCGGACTGGCACTGGGCGCCTCGGCCACCGTCGCCCAGGTGGGCGAGGCGCTGCTGGTAGCCGCGGTGATCTTCCTGCTGGCGGCCGGCGGCGGCTGGCGGCGGGCCATCGGCCGGGCGGCTGCCCTGTGCGCGGCGTTCGTGATACCGATCCTGGCCTACTCCGCGGGCTCCGACCTGATCACCGGGTCGTTCTTCTTGTCGCACACCGGCGTCACGTCCTTCTACGGGCGGACGGCGGCGGCCGTCGACTGCGTCACCATCCGGCTGTCGGCGGCCGAGCGAGGGATGTGCCCGACCAGGGCGCAGCAGGCACACGGACCTGACTGGCTGGAGTACAGCCAGGGCTCGCCGATCCGGGCGTACTATAACAGCCGCAGCCTGACCCGCGCCCAGACCGACAGCGAGATCTCGACCTTCAACCACGCGGTGCTGGCCCAGCAGGCCGGACGGCTGCTCGGCGCCTACGGGCGTGACGCCGCGAAGCTGTTCGCGCTGACCCGGGTGGGCAGCCGCGGCGACACGCCGATCTCGCGCTGGCAGTTCCAGCGGGTGTTCCCGTACTACCCGCCGTGGTCGTCGCGGCAGGTGGTCAGTACCGAGATCAGCCAGCTCGGCGGCGGCGGCAAGCCCGCCATCTGGCGGCCCGTCGCCACGTTCCTGCGCGCCTACCAGCTCGACCGCGGCTACACCCCGGGCCCGCTCTTCGCGCTGGCGGCTCTGGCCGGCCTGGCCGGCTCCGCGCTCGCGGCGCGCCGGAAGGCGAGCCAGGGCGTCCGGCAGGCCGCACGTGGCTGCCTGCTGTTCTTCGCGTCGGGAGTGTTCGTCCTCGGAGTCTCTGACCTGTTCGAGTTCTCCTGGCGGTACCAGCTGCCCGCGCTGGTCACCCTGGTCCCGGCCGGCGCGCTCGGGATCAGCGTCATCATCGGCTCGATCAGGTCCAGGCGCCGCTCCAGCTGAAGGAGAAACGATGGGCACGAAGCAGCGGATCAGTTACGTGCCGCCCGAGACGATGGATGCCCAGATGCGGGCGGAACTGGAGCGCTGCCGCCGCGACGGCACGCCCCGGCCGGAAAGCTCCGCTGTCCGCGCGCATGTCCCCGCATGCTTCTGGGCCTTCGCGCAATCCTGGGAGGCGATCTTCCGCAACGGGGTCTGCGATCACGCGATCAAGGAGCTGTGCCGCGTCTACGTGTCCCGCACCGTGAAGTGCGAGTACTGCGGCAACCAGCGGTCGGAGCAGGCCAGGGCACAGGGCCTGAGCGAGGCCCAGTACGACGACCTGCTCAACTTCGAGAAGTCAGAGCGGCTCAGCGAGCGGGAGAAGGCAGCCCTGGCGTACGCGGAGGCGATCACCTGGCGGCTCGACACCGGCGACGCGTTCTGGAAGCGGCTGAATGGGCACTTCTCCGAGCCCGAGCTGGTCGAGCTGGGCTGCTTCATCGCCCTGACGATGGGCCAGCAGAGCTGGCTGCGGCTGCTCAACATCGAGCACCACGAGGTGCTGCCAGGAACAGCCGCCTCGATGGCGCCCGGCTTCAGCACCCCGGAGATGCTCACCGCGTCGAAGGCCTCGGACGACTACTGGGCCCGCCGGCCAGCGACCTGAGGCCACTCCCGAGATTACGGCCCAGGCTCGAAAGTGCGCGCGTGTCGATCGCGGCGCATCCCGTTCGTCGTATCTGGTGTGTGCCATGATGCCGCCGTCGACCCGACGGCAGGCATTCACCAGCAGCAGTGCGGTAAAGGGGAGTTGGCGTGAAGTCCGAGGAAGTATGGAAGAACGTTCATTCAGAACGAGCAGCGATGGCGGACACCTGGGCCGGCTTGTCGGCCGACCAGTGGGCTGCTGCCTCCTGGTGCGACGGCTGGTCCGTCCAGGACACCGCCGGGCACGTCCTGGCGTCTGCCGAGCAGACCCCGCCGAACTTCTTCAGGGAACTGGCCGGCGCTGGCTTCAAGTTCAACGTCTTCGCCGACCGCGGCGCCAGGCGGCTGGCGTCGCTCGGCCCGGACGAGCTGATCTGGCGCCTGCGGGCCAGGACCACGACGACGAATCACCCGCCCGGTCCTGTGGCGACCTGGCTCGGCGAGGTGATCGTCCATGGCGAGGACATCCGCCGGCCACTGGGGCTGAAGCACCAGGCGCCCGATGATGCCCTGGTGGCGGTCGCGGACTTTTACAAGAACTCGAACCTGCTGATCGGCTCGAAGCAGCGGATCGCGGGCTTGCGACTGCGCGCTACCGACGCCGAGTGGACGCACGGCGACGGTCCTGAAGCCGCCGGCCCGCTGAGTTCATTGATCCTGGCCATGACGGGACGCAAGGAGGCTCACCCCGACCTGACCGGCGAGGGCGTGGCGACCCTGGCCAGCCGGGCCTGAACTCACCGGCAGCCCTCAGCCGGCGGTGAGCCCGAACAGGACCCGGCCCGGCTCGAAGCCGCTGATCTGGACCTGCGGTCCGCCGCACGCGAGCCAGTCCGGGCGCGTCAGCCGCAGATGCACCATGACGTCGGCGCCTGGTCCGCGCGCGTGCAGCGACTCGCCGTTCGGCTGGTAACCCGGGGCCCGGAGACGCCCAGCGAGGCGTGGTTGTCGTGCCACGCCTCGGTGACGGCTGCCCGCGCGTGCATGGGCCTGAAGGCGAGCGCGAGCATACCGGTACGTCACCGCCGGACCGCCCGCTGGCTCGCGCTCAGTCCTGCCCCGGCACGGCCATCTCGCCCAGCAGCGACCAGTCGTCCTGCGGAACGGTCACGTTGACGATCCGCGGAGTGGCGGCCAGATGCGGCGGCAGCGACTGCCGTGCATTCCTGAAATGCTCGGACTGGACGTGCGCGGCTCCGGCGTCGTCGTCGCGGAACGCCTCGAGCAGTACGTACACCGCCGGATCATCGACGCTTCTTGACCATTCGAACCACATGCACCCTGGCTCGCCGCGCGTCGCCTCGGTGAACGGGCCCGCGATCTCGGGCCACCGGTCGGCGAACTCGGGCAGTACTCGAAACTTGGCGGTGATGAAGATCATGGCGCTTCCTCGTCCAGCCGTCAGGGGAAGACCATCGTCTCGCACGGCATCCGGCCACGCCACCGTGACCCGTAGCCTTGGGCCGACCGGATGGCGAATCCACCTGCAGCTTGCCGGCCAGCATCGCCGCTACCTGTGGTTCGGGCCGAGCCAATCGAGCATGCTGTGCCAGAAGCGGTGCGGGACCTTCGGCTCTGTCGGCTGCGCCAGCGAAATGAGGTCATGTCATTAGCGCGGTCGAGCGCGCGAGGGAGAGTGACCGATGACCAGCTCTGACATCGCCGGATCGGTATTCTTCCCGCCATTTGACACCTGTCCGGGCTGCCGGGCCGTCGGGCTGACCGTGACAGCGGCAGGTGACCAGGCTCGATTTTTCTGCCCCGCCTGCCAGTCCTGGTGGCATGTCGATCTCGGCTGGGTGCACCAAGTCGAGCCTTAGGACTAGGCGGCCTGACCATTCGCGGTCACCGGCGGCCAGCTGACGGTGCTCAGGGTCCGCTGGTAGACGGCTTCATAGCCGGCTGCCATCACCTCGACGGTGAAGCAGGTCTCGACATGCTTGCGGCATACAGCCGGATCGAGCTGCCGGGCCTGCGCGATGCCGTCCGCTAGCTCGGCTGGGTGATCGACGATGATCCCGGTCTGGCCATGCACGATCAGCTCGGGCACGGCGCCGCGCCGTAGCGCCACGACCGGCGTGCCGCAGGCCATCGCCTCGATCATGACGAGGCCGAACGGCTCGTCCCATACGATCGGGAACAGCAGGCAGGTCGCCCGGGCCAGCAGCGCGCGCTTGGCCGCCGGGTCGGCGATCCCGAGAATCGTGACGTCGGCGCCGATCCTCGGCTCGATCTCCTGGGCGAAGTAGGCAATCTCGACTGGCTCGGAACACTTGCCGGCCAGGATGATGGGCAACCCTCCCGCCCGGGCAGCGTCTATCGCCAGATGCGGCGCCTTCTCGGGATGGAAGCGGCCGAGGAACAGTGCATAGTCCTGCTTCTCCGCACGGAAAGGGAACGTCTCCGCCCGGATCGCGTTGTAGACGGTCGCGCTCCACGGCAGGTCGGGCGCCGTCGCTCGCTGGGCGTTGGATATCGCGACTAGCTGCACGATGCCGCGAAGTGCCCGGTAGAACTCGCCGCGATCACCGGAGAGCCCCCCATGGGCCGTCACGATGGTCGGCGTCAGCCGTCCGCGAGCCGTCAGCGGGCCAGCCAGCGTGTGATCGTGAATCACGTCGGCGTTCAGCCCGCCCAGGATGGCGGCGACCTTAGCCGCGTGGACAAGTTCGGGCATCGCTTCGCCAAGCCGGTCAGCGAGGCTGGTCTCACAGGTGGCGATGAACCGCTGGGCCTTGGTCGCATGGCGGCCCGTGCCGACGAGCGTGACCTCGTGCCCGCGATCGACCAGCGCGTCCACCAGGTCGGCGACAACGACCTCGATCCCGCCGTAACCGGCAGGAGGAATGCTGAAATAGGGCGGTGCGATCATCGCGACATGCAAGCCGGGCTGCCTTCTGCGGCTGTCATGGCGGGCAGCGCGGGGGGTTCATCCTGAACACCGTGTCGCGGATCTCGCGGACGGCATCGTCCAGGTGCTCAGCGGCCTCCAGGATCGCCTGCTTAGACGCGTCCGCCGGCCGGCCCGCGGCGGTCTGCAGGAGCAGCCCGGTGATGAAGAGCCTGCTAACGATGGTGTCGTGCAGCTGAAGCCTGGTCGGGGCGCGGTTCTTGCTCATGAGCATCTCCGCGATCGCTGAAATGGCACGCGGCGAGCAAGCGCAAGGTCCGGACTGGACTAGCCGTTCCCCCAGTTAACGGCATCCGGCAGGCCGGCGCAAGCCCGGCAGCCCCGGCCGGGCCGGTGCGCTGTCAGCCAAGCAGGAAATCGACGAGCCCGGCGAAATACGTCTGCTGGTCGTCGTACATGGCCAGGTGGCTGCCGTTCGGGCAGTGCAGGTACTGGCCCGCGGGCAGCTGCTCGGCCATCTTCCTCAGGTGGGCCGGGTCCATGGTGTCGTACTCGGCGCCGATGACCAGGGTCGGCACTGTGATCGAGGAAAGCTCCGCGCTCCGGTCCCAGTGAGCGAGCTTGGCGTCCGCGCTGATGCCGAGCTCACTCGGACCCTGCATCGACACGTAGATGGCCGGATTGATATGGGCGAAGGACCGGGTTACCGGGTCCGGCCAGTCCGCGGTCGGCATGCGCAGCACGTGGTGGATGTAGTGCTGCTCGTTGAGCAGCTCCATGTACCGGGGGTTGTCGATGTCGCCGCTCGCCTCGAGCGACTTGATCTCCGCCAGGGCGCCCTGGTCCATCTGCGGCATCAGCATCTGCTCGGCATACGCGTTGTAAGCCGGGACGCTGGACATCATGTTGGAGATAACCAGCCCGCGCAGGTGCTGCTGGTAGCGGAGCGCGTACTCGATGGCCAGGATCCCGCCCCAGGACTGCCCGTACAAGACGAAGCTGTCCCGGTCCAGGCCCAGAGCCAGGCGGACCTGCTCCACCTCGTCGACGAAGCGGTCGGCTTCCCACAGCGAAGGATCCTCGGGCTGATCACTGAAGCCCGAGCCGAGCTGGTCGTAGTAGTAGTACTCCACACCGGCACCCGGCAGGTAGCTGTCGCAGGCCTCCAGGTACTCGTGGGTAGCGCCGGGGCCGCCATGGAGCAGCAGGAGGCGCAGCCGCGGATTGTTGCCGACCCGCTTCACCCACACCCGGAACTCGCCCGCCGGGGTGCGCACCGGGATCAGCCGCGAGCCGCCGCTCAGCAGGTCATCCCGGCCGGAGTAGTTCAGATAGCTGTCGATCGGCGGCATCTCACAGACCCCTGTTCTCCGGGGCGCCTGCCCGCGGTGAGCAACAGACTAAGCCCGGCCGGCGCGGCGGCGTGCATCGCGTCAGAGCAGCCAGGAACGGCGCGCAATTCGCAGACTGGCCGGTGCAAATGACGGCGATGTTTGCTTTCTTGGCCTACAGTTCCGGACATGGTCTTGAGGCGGCAATTCCTGATGGGTATTCTGATCGCCGCGCTGGCGATCTGCAATGGCGTGGTGATTCCTGCTTACGCGAGCGCCGCGGATAGCGCAGTTAAGGCCCAGGGGAACAGTCGAATAGATTACGCTGGTCTGGGCTCTAGCGCGGCGACTGTGCTTGAGCGCCGTTACTATACCAGCGCGGGTACCTGGAATATGTGCCTGCCAGCGATATGCGACCAGAAGAACTTTGACTGGGGTTCCGATTCGCTCACTTATGCGCTCTACTTCCGGTGGGAGCTAACCCATGATCCTGCGGTGCCGCCGATCATGACGAAGCTGATCGGAACGGCGCATCAGTATGGCTCCGCAGACGGCGGCTGGAGTGACGTGCCGGAATGGGACGCCGTTGCTGATATCCGCGAGTACCAGGTAACCGGGAACAGCGCGGCCCTGAGCAAGGCTCAGGCAGCGTTTGATCTGGTCGACTCCGTCGACGCGGCCAGCTTCGCCGCGGGCAGCTGCCCGAGCATCGACTATCAGAAACCGGGCGGCGGCACCAATCAGCTCAAGACACTTGAAACGGACTCTAATTACATTAAGGCGGCGCTGCTTCTCTACCAGGTGACAAGGACGCCGTCGTACCTGGCGAAAGCGCGGCGCAAGTACACCGCCGTCAGAAGGTACTTCCTGAGCGAGGAATACCCGCTGTACACGGCCGCTGTCTACGACCGCGGATCCCGGTGCACGCAGCTGCGTGGCCAGTATTTTGCATCGGTAAATGGCAACATGATCTGGGCTGGCGCCAAGCTGGCGCAGATGACCGGAAGTCAGCACTACCTCGCCCAGGCGGTCGCCACCGCTGAAGCGGTTCGCCGTTACCTGTGCGACGACGACGGCGTGTACGCCGATCTGCAGACGGAGAACGACGTCGTCGAGCCGCTGATCGAGGCGATGTACGTGCTCGCCACCGCCGATCACGAGGATTTCGCCCGCAGCTGGCTGCAGGGCGCCGCGGCCGCGGCGGCCGCCGACAGGACCGCCTGGGGCAGCTACGGGAGATTCTTTGACGGTCCGCCGCCACAGGGGCCGGTCACGGCCTGGCAGGTGAACGGCGGCATGTCGCTGATGTTCGCAGCGGCCAAGCTGGACCCGTCCGGACTGCCCGCCGATCCCTGGTACTGGCGGCGTGCGGCCTTCGTTCCCGACGACGCGAGCCTGCCCGCCAGCGGCGGCACGGTCAGGGTCGCCTTCTCCGGGCAGGCGGTAGCGGTCATCGGGACTATCGGCGAGGAGCGCCGCAAGCCCGGGCATGCGCGCGTCCTGATCGACGGCAAGCTCATGTTCGACGGCGTAGGGATCTGGCAGGGGGAATTCAGCGGCGAGCGGATGCTCGCCAGCTCGGTCCTGTTCGCCTGGCGCTGGCCGGCGCCAGGACGGCACACGATCACCATTGCCCCCCGAGCAGGCCGGGCGGCAGGCAGCACCTTCTTCCGCATGATCGGCTATTACCTGGTGCGCTGATGTGCCTGGTTTATAATGTTATAACCGAATTGCTGGCGCTGCGCATCGGTACGTCAGGGCATCGCCGGGTGGCGAAGGTCCCGGCCAGGAGGGAAGATCGCCTCTCGGCGCTCAGGGCGCGGCCGGCGGACTATGGACGGCAGTTCCGGAAGTTCCAGCAGAGGGATCGCCATGAGACAGGCCGCGATACCGGGGATGAGCCGCGCCGCGAGGTGGCTGCGGGAGTACCTGCCGGACCGCAATCCGCTGCGGCGCGCGACCGACCGCGCGCAGGCCACGATCATCGGCCTGCTCCTGATGGCCTTCCTGGCGGCGGCTCCGCTGGCCGCGATCCTCGCGAACTCCTGGGCGAACGGGCCGCGACCCGTCGCACAGCAGACGCGCTACCACGTCGCGGCGGTGCTGCTGGCTGGCGCGCCCCGGCCGATCGCGTACGGCTACGGGGGCGCCGTCGACCTGTTCGCGCGGGCAAAGTGGGCCACGCCAGCGGGCACCATGCGCGCCGGCGAGATCCCGGTCACCGCGGGCGAGAAAGCCGGCCACACCGTGATGGTCTGGATTGACGCGGCCGGCGGCCTGGCAGGCCCGCCGGTCCACGCCGCCGCCGATCAGCCACTGGCATCGGTGGCCGCCGTCCTCGTGGTCGGCGCGGTCGTGGTATGCGCCGGGAAGCTGTGCTGCTGGCTGCTCGACCGGCGCAGGCTGGCCGCCTGGGATGCCGACTGGCGCGCCACTGAGCCGCTATGGTCGTTTAGGCGGTTGCAGTAGGGTTTCTACCCATGACGAAGGGACTGGCCGGCAAGACCGCGGTTGTAACCGGTACGGCGCACGGAATCGGCGCCGCCATAGCGCTGGCCCTGCGGGGCGCTGGAGCCAGTGTTCATGGCGTCGACAAGGACACCGCGGACCTGACGAGCGCCGACGCGGTACGGAAGCTCTTCGCCGGGATCGGCGGCGTGGACATCCTGGTGAACAACGCCGGGGGCGTGTGCGGGCAGGTCGGGCGCCCGATCGAGGAGGTGGCCGACCGTGACTGGCACGACGTCGTCAATGCGAACCTCACGTCCGCCTTCCTCTGCACCCGCGCGGTGGTGCCGGTGATGAAGGAGCGCCGCTGGGGCCGGATCGTGACGATCTCGTCAGCCGCCGGACTCGGTGTCAGCAAGACCGGGATCCAGGCTTACGCCAGCGCGAAGGCGGCGCAGATCGGCTTCACCCGGCAGCTGGCCCACGAGCTCGGGCCGTTCGGGATCACGGTGAACTGCATCGCCCCGGGCTTCATCCTGTCCAATCCGACCAGCGTGCAGCAGTTCGAGAGCTATGGCGCGGACGGGCAGCGGGACCTCATCAACGGCATCGCGATGCGGCGGCTAGGGGAGCCCGCCGATATCGCGAACGGCGTCCTGTTCTTCGCCGCCGAGCAGTCCTCCTGGGTGACCGGCCAGACGATCGCGATTGATGGTGGCGATGCTTTCCTTTGACCCCGATGATGCTCGCTACCTGGCCGAGCTAGCCGAGTTGGTCGCTGTGCCGAGCGTCAGCCGGGACGCGCCGGCGGAGACGATGCACGCCGCCGCGAGCTGGCTGGCCGGCCAGCTGGGCTTCGCCAGCGGCCGGGTGGAAGCGACGGACGGCCACCCGGTCGTCCGGGGTGAGTGGCTCGGCGCAGCCGGAGCACCCACCATTCTCGTGTACGGGCACTACGACGTGCAGCCGACCGGTGACCTGGCCGAATGGGAGACCCCTCCGTTCGAGCTGACGGTGGCGGGCGATGTGGTGCGGGGGCGGGGCAGCACCGATGACAAGGGTCCGGTCTACCTCGTCGTGAAGACCGCCGAGGCGTTCCTGGCGCAGGAGGGCTGCCTTCCGCTGAACGTGAAGTTCCTGTTTGAGGGCGAGGAGGAGATCGGCAGCCCGCACCTTCCCGGCTACGTCCGCGCGAGGGCCAGCGAGCTGAGTGCCGATCTCGTCGTGTCCGCGGACGGGGCCATGTGGCGGCCGGGCGAGCCGTCGGTCGCGCTCGCGTCCAAGGGCCTGGTCACGCTGGACATCGTCGTCGAGGGCGCCACCAGCGACCTGCACTCGGGTCGGTACGGGGGAACGGTCGCCAATCCGGTGCACGTCCTGGCCGAGATCCTGGCCAGCCTGCACCGCCCGGACGGGACGGTCGCCGTGGACGGGTTCTACGACGGCATTCCGCCGCTCAGCGCCGAGCGCCGGCGGGAGATCGCCGCCATACCCTTCGACGAAGCGGACTACCTCGCCGGGCTCGGGCTCGGCCAGGGGCACGGCGAGGCGGGCTTCACGACGCTCGAGCGCCTGTGGGAACGGCCGACCCTGGAGGTCAACGGCGTGCAGGGCGGCGGGAAGTACACCGTGATCCCCCATATCGCGCTCGGACACGTGTCGTGCCGCCTGGTACCGGGCCAGGACCCGGACCGGGTGATCGACGCCATCGCCGCACATGTCGGGCAGCTGCCCGCGCCGGGCGCGAGCGTGACCGTCCGCCCTGATCCGGCGCGAGTACCTGCGTACACCATCCCGGCTGACCATCCGGCGATCCTGGCCGCCATCGCGGCGCTGGAGACCGTCTACCCCGGCCAGGAAGTACTGCGGACCTGCGTTCCCGGCACGCTGCCGGCCACCGTGCTCTTCGAGCGCGCGCTCGCGGCCAAGACGCTGTTCTTCTCGTTCTCGACCGCCGACGAGAAGCTGCATGCCCCCAACGAGTACCTGCGCATCCGACGGCTGCGCGAGGGGATGCGGGCCTGGGAGGAGCTGTGGCGCCTGCTTGGATCCGGCGCCAGCAGGCATGACGGGCATTATCGCGGGCAGTGACGCAGGCCGAGCACGACGTGCCGTTCGCGGGCGCACGCCATGGTCCTTCCGCGCCCGCACCGTGATCGGCAAGCTGTCCCGCGCGTGTGCCGGCTGTCGCTGCCCGGACCGGCCCGGTCCTAGCGTGCGTCAGAAGGGCGGCGGCACGGTGGCCTCGATCAGGTGCGGCCCCGGTTCGGCCAGGCCGCGCCTGAGCTGCGCGGCCAGTTCCGCGGCCGTGGTGGCGCGGCTCGCGGGCACGCCCATTCCGGCCGCGAGGGCGGTGAAGTCGATGCCGGGCCTGGACAGGTCGAGGAGGCTGCGGGCAGCTTCGCCGGAACTGACCGCGCCGACCCGGTCGAGCTCCATGCCGAGGATCGCGTAACGGCGGTTGCTGAAGATGATCGTCGTGACGTCCAGCTGCTCCCTGGCGTGCGTCCACAGCGCCGAGATCGTGTACATGGCGCTGCCGTCGGCCTCCAGCGCGAGGACGCTGCGGCCCGGGCAGGCCATCGCCGCGCCGGTGGCCAGCGGGAGGCCCTGGCCGATAGCGCCGCCGGTCAGCGTCAGCCAGTCATGCGGGGGAGCGCCGGCCGTCGCTCCCGGGAGCCACAGGCCTGAGGTGTTCGCCTCGTCGCACACGATCGCTGCCTCGGGCAGCAGCGCGCCGATGACCGCCGCCGCGCTCTGGCCGGTCAGGTCGCCGTCCGGCAGCGCCGGGCGCTCGGGCTGCTGGGGTGCGGGCCTGGCGTCCGGCGCGACCAGGCCGGCGAGCGCCGCCAGCGCTCCCGCGACATCGTCACCAGCCTCGGCGAGCACGATGACCCGGCAGCCGGCCGGCACCGGCGTGCTTGGCTGGCCCGGATAGGCGAAGAACGACACCGGCGCCCGCGCCCCGGCCAGGATCAGGTGCCGGGTCCCGGCTAGCTGGGCGGCGGCGAACTCGGACAGGTAGGCCAGCCGCTCGACCGGCGGCATGCCCGCGCCCCGCTCGTGCCTGGCCGGGAAGGTCTCGCCGAGCAGCCGCGCGGACGCGGCCACGCCCAGGCGGCTGGCTGCCTCCAGGCCGGGCCGCCGCAGTGCCGTGCCGCCGAGCAGGATGACGCACGGCTCGCCGCTGCGCAGGGCGGTCGCGGCAGCGGCGATCAGCTCGTCGGCGACTGGCGCTGGCGGCCGGACATAAGCTGGGGGCGCGGGCTCGGCGCCGTCGGTCCAGGACACGTCGGCCGGAAGAATGAGCGTGGCGACTCGGCCCGGCGGGGTCAGCGCGGCGGCAACCGCCTCGGCCGCGTCCGCGCCCACGTCGGCGGGGCGCGCCGGGCGCCTGACCCAGGCCGACACGGCGCCTGCTATGGCGTCGACGTCCGATTCGAGCGGCGCGTCGAAGCGCTTGTGGTAACTCGCGTGGTCGCCGACGATGGCCAGCAGCGGGGTGTTCGCCCGCCGCGCGTTGTGCAGGTTGGCCAGCCCGTTCGCCAGGCCGGGTCCGAGATGCAGCAAGGCGGCGGCCGGCCGGCCCGTCATCCGGCCGTAGCCGTCGGCCGCGCCGGTCGCCACCCCCTCGAACAGGCAGAGCACGCCGCGCAGATCAGGGACGGCGTCCAGAGCCGCCACGAAATGCATCTCCGAGGTCCCGGGATTGGCGAAGCACATGTCCACGCCGCAGCCGGCCAGCGTGCGAAGCAGAGCCTGAGCCCCGTTCATGCGATACCGCTCATGCCGTACCTCCAGGTGCTCTCGGGTGGCGGTCGCCCATGCTATTGCCCGGTACCGCTGGTTTTGATTTACTTTCGCAGATGCCCCCTCCTCGCTGCTCAGGCGCATGAGCATCACGCTCGCGACCAGGCGCCCAGCCGGCAGCTCAGGCCTGGCGATTCCGCCGGTCGCGCTCGGCTGCGGCAACTTCGGCGGGGTCGGCTCGGCACCGGAGTTCTTTGGTCAGGGGCTGACCGAGGACCAGGCGCTTGAGCTGATGGATGCGGCCTGGGACCTCGGCATCACCCACTTCGACACCGCGGACGCCTACGGGGGCGGCCGCAGCGAGCGCGCGATCGGCCGCTGGATCTCATCGCGCGGCGTGAGGCCGCAGCTCACGACCAAGACGTTCAACCCGATGCGGGCCGGCGCTGACCACGGCCTGACGCCGGAGCGGATCGCCAGGCAGCTGGACGCCAGCCTGGAGCGGCTGGGAGTCGGCGAGATCGACTTGTACCTGGCCCATGAGTTCGACCCTGACGTGCCGCTCGGCGAGTCCTTCGGCGCCTTCGACGCGGCCGCGAGCCGCGGCCTGATCCGTGCCTACGGGGTGAGCAACTTCGACGCGCCGCAGCTGTCGGCGGCCCTCGCCGAGGGCAGGCCGCAGGCCATCCAGAACAGCTACTCGCTGCTCGAGCGCCGGGACTCCGGCGAGCTACTCCCGCTGTGCGCGCGGCGCGAGATCGCTTACCTGGTTTTCAGCCCGCTGGCCGGCGGCTGGCTCACCGGCAAGTACCGCCGCGGCGAGCCGTTCCCCGCCGGGTCGCGGATGACGCAGCGTCCCGGGCCGTACCTGGCGTTCCTGGCCGGCCGGACCTTTGACATGCTTGGCCGGCTCGGCGAGATAGCCACGGGCCGCGGCACCTCGATGGCTGGCCTGGCGCTCGGCTGGCTGCTCGCCGACCCGCGGGTAACCCAGGTCGTGATCGGCCCAGGGCGTCCCGAGCACCTGGCACCGGTCCGCGAGGCGCTCGAGCGTCCCGTCACCGGAGAGGAACGCGCCGCGATAGAAGGGGTGGTCACGTGATCGAGCTCGCCATGATCGAGGCGGCGCGCGAGCGGATCGCTGGTGCCGCGATCCGGACGCCGCTGGTCCGCCTGCACGTCCAGGACGCTCCGGCCGAGATCTACCTCAAGCTGGAGAACCTGCAGCCGGTTAACTCGTTCAAGATCCGCGGCGCGGCCAGCGCGATCATGCTCGCCCCGGCGAGCGAGCGCGCGAAGGGCCTGGTGACCGCGAGCGCGGGCAACATGGCTCAGGGCGTCGCATGGGTGGCACGCGAGCTTGGCGTGCCCGCAACGATCGTCGTGCCGGAGCAGGCACCCGAGGCCAAGCTCACGGCGATCGAACGGCTCGGCGGCCGGGTGCGCAAGCTCCCCTACGACGACTGGTGGAATATCCTGGTGACCGGCCACCCCGACGGGATCGACGGCCTGTTCGTGCATCCGGTTCAGGACCCGGCGGTGATGGCGGGAAACGGGACGATAGGCCTGGAGATCCTTGCCGACCTGCCCGATCCTGACGCCGTGATCATCCCCTACGGCGGCGGCGGCCTCACCGTCGGGATCGCCAGCGCCATCAAGGCGGTGCGGCCGGAGACGAGGATCATCACCGCCGAGCCCGCGACCGGCGCCGCGCTGGCCGGCGCTCTCGACGCCGGGCACCCGGCCGACGTCGACTACAGCCCTTCGCTGGTCGACGGGGCCGGCAGCCGCCGCGTGCTCGACGCCATGTGGCCGCTTGTTGTCCCGCTCGTGGACCGGGCCCTGGCGATCCCGATCGACGACGTCGCCGCGGCCATCCGCCTGCTCGCCGAGCGGGTCCGGGTGATCGCCGAGGGTGCGGGCGCCCTGGCGGTCGCGGCCGCCCTGTCGGGCCGGGCCGGCCGCGGGAAGATCGTCTGCGTGGTCTCCGGCGGCAACATCGACCTGAGCAAGCTGGCCGAGATCCTGCGGGGAACCCCGATCCTGCCAGGCGCCGCCGGATAGCCGGGCAGTGCCGGCGTCGGCCGTTCGGTCCGGTACTTCCGTCCGGTCCTGCCGTTCGGGACGGCCCGCCGCGGCCGCCGGCACCGACTCGCAACTGTTACCAAATCCCAAATTGCCCCCCTTGCACGAGTGTGCGGCGCGATGGTTTGATCAGCGGAACAAATTCGATCGCTGGGGAGGGGCGAATGTGAATTTCCGCATCGTCCGCCGTGCCCAGGCGAGCTGGCAGGGAACGCTGCCGGATGGCAGTGGCCGGATATCGCTCGGCAGCGGTGCCTTCGACGGTGCTTATTCGCTGCGTGCGCGCGTCGAGGACGACGGGCATGCCACCAACCCCGAGGAACTGCTCGGCGCCGCCGAAGCAGGCTGCTTCACGATGTCACTGGCGAACCTGCTGAGCGAGGCGGGGCATCCGGCGCGCGAGCTGCACACGACCGCGGAGGTGACGCTCGCGTCCGCGGTCGGCGGCTTCGACATCACCCGCATCGCGCTCAGGACCGTCGGCGAGGTCCCCGGGGTGGATCAGGACCACTTCGCTGACCTGGCCGGAAAGGCGAAGAACTGCACGATCTCCCGCGCGCTGGCGGGCACCGAGATCACGCTTGAGGCGAACCTTGCTGCCAGCTGACCCCGCGCGAGTCCGATCTGTCAGGCCAGGCCCTGAGCCCGGCCGCGTCAGCGGCTGACATTGATAACCCCCGAGAAATCAGAGCAGTGCCGGAAGTGGAGGCAACGTCCATGAAAGGACGCACAATTATCGCGGCGTCGGTACTCGGCGCGCTCGCTGTGGCCGGCTGCGGCAGCAGCGGCGGCGGCGGGACGAACGCTGGTGGCGCCGGCAGTAAGCCGTGCGTGGCGTCGATCGGCTTCGAGGGCCCGATCACCGGCCCCGTGGCCGTGCTCGGGCAGGAGCAGCTGCACTTCGCTGACCTCGCCCTGGCGACGGACAACACGGCGAACAAGACGAAGATCTCGCTCGTCCAGGGCGACACCCAGCTGCTCCCCGCCCAGGCGACGACCGTCACCCAGCAGTTCACCTCGAACTCGAAGATCGTGGCGGTCGTGGGCCCGGCGGGCAGCCAGGAAGTCGAGGCTGTTGGTCCGCTCTTCGCCAGGGCCGGGATCCCGTTCATCTCCGGTTCGGCCACCGCCGCGGCCCTGACGACAGGCAAGTACCCGACGTTCTTCCGGGTGGTGTCGAAGGACAGCGTGCAGGGACCGCAGGACGCGAACTACATCATCAAGAACCTGCATCCAAAGTCGCTGATGATCGTCGATGATCAGGAGGCCTACTCGACCGGCCTGGTCGCCGCGATGCTGCCGATCTTCAAGGCCGCGGGGGTCAAGGTCGATCACGAGTCGGTCTCGCAGAAGGTAACGGACTTCTCCTCGCTGGTGGCCAAGGTCACGCCGAGCATGTCGGTCGTGGTCCTGCCCTGGCAGGTGGCGGCCAACGCGCAGCAGTTCGGCCGCAACCTGGCCCAGCAGCACAAGAAGGCCGTGATCTTCGGCACGGACGGCCTGTTCTCGCCCGGCACGTTCACGATCGCCGGCTCGTACGTTTCCTCGTTCGGCCCGGACATCACGGGCATCCCCGCCGACGCGTCGATCGTCGCGGCCGCCAAGGCGAAGTACGGATCCTTCGGCACCTTCGGGCCGCCGGTCTACGCGGCCACGCACGTGATCGACGAGGCCATCGCGGCCGTCTGCAAGTCCGGCCAGACGCCGAGCGCGAGCAACGTGCTGGCGGCGATCAAGAAGACGAGCGAGCCGACCTCGATCCTCGGGCAGCCGATCAGCTTCGCCTCGAACGGGGACCTGGTCAACGGCAAGTTCTTCCTCTTCAAGATCGACTCAGCAGGCAAGTACAACCTGATCCCAGGCTGATCGGCTGAACCGCGATAGCTGCCCCGGCGCGCCGGTCACCGGCGGGCGCGCCGTCGGGCGGCCTGGGTGATGGGCGGAATGCGCACCTGATGGGCTTCTTCTTCCAGGAACTAGTGAACGGCCTCACCGTCGGGGCGCTCTATTCGCTGGTGGCGCTCGGCTTCTCGATGGTCTACGGGGTGCTGAAGCTGCTGAACTTCGCCCACGGCGACCTGTACATGGTCGGCGCGTTCGTAGGCTACTTCGTGATCCAGTGGTTCGGCGGGCCGCAGGCGCTGAGCATCCCGGTTCCGCTGCTGCTGGTGATCATGTTCGTGGCGGCGGCGCTGCTCACCGGTGGTATGGGCGTGGCGATCGAGCGGTTCGCCTACCGGCCGCTGCGTAACGCGCCCCGGATCGCTCCGCTGATCACCGCGATCGGCATCTCCTTTTTCCTGGAGAACGCCGCCCTGCTGCTCTTCGGCGGGCAGTTCAGGATCTACAACACCCCGGACTTCATCTCGTTCTCCTCCGGGTTCCGGATCGGGTCGGTCAGCATCGACTCGGTCCAGATCATGGTGATTGTCCTGGGCATCGCCCTGATGGTCGGCCTGCGTCAGCTGGTGGTCAGGACGAAGCTCGGCAAGCAGATGCGGGCGGTGGCCGCTGACCGGGAGGCCGCCGAGATGCTGGGGATCAACGTCAACCTCACGATCGCGGCGACGTTCTTCCTCGGCTCGGCGCTCGCCGGGGTCGCCGGCGTGATGGCCGGGCTGCTCTTCAACCAGGTGACGAACACCATCGGCTTCCTGGCGGGCCTCAAGGCGTTCACCGCGGCTGTCGTCGGCGGTATCGGATCGATTCCCGGTGCGATGCTCGGCGGGCTGCTGATCGGGGTCGCCGAGTCCTTCATTACCGGCTACGTCTCCTCGACGTACACCAACCTGCTCGTCTTCGCGCTGCTGATCGCGGTCATGCTGGTCCGGCCCAGCGGTCTGCTCGGCCAGGTCCGGCTGCAGAAGGTGTGACCAGCCAGTGAGCCTCGATTCGCCTCCTCCCGCCGCCGGCCCGCAGGTCGGGGCCGACGAGTGGGTCGCCAGGCAGGAACACCGCCGCGAGTACCTGCCGTCCTGGCTGGGCACGGTGCAGCAGGCCGGCGAGCGGCTTGGCTGGTGGCCCAAGCTCGTGCTAGCCGGGCTGGCCGGGCTCGCGCTCCCGCTGATCGGCCTGGGCGGATTCCAGCTTCAGGTCGGGATCGACTCGCTCGTGGTCGCGCTGCTCGCGGTGGGCCTCAACATCGTCGTGGGCTGGGCCGGGATACTCGACCTCGGATACGTCGCCTTCATGGGCATCGGCGCCTACGGATTCGCGCTGCTGTCGTCGGCCCAGATCGGCTCGGCCGGCATTCACCTCTGGGCCGTGGTGTCGATCCCGATCGTGATGATCGTGGCCGCGATCATGGGCCTGGTCGTCGGCTGGCCGTCGCGGCGGCTGCTCGGTGACTACCTGGCGATCGTCACGCTCTTCTTCGGCGAGGCGTTCGTCGAGTTCACCAACAACGTGGCGCCTGGCACGTTCGGCGGTCCCAACGGGATACCGGGGCTCGATCCGCTCCGCGCCTTCGGGATCTCGCTGACCAGCAACGAGAGCTATTACTACCTGCTCGTGATCGTGCTGGTGGTCACGATGGCCGTACTGCGGCTGCTGGAGACCTCGCGTACCGGCCGGGCCTGGCAGGCCGTGCGCGAGGACCCGCTCGCGGCCGCGTCCATGACGATCCCCGTTAACCGGGTGAAGCTGATGGCCTTCGCGTTCGGCGCGATGGTCGCGGCCCTGGCAGGCGCGATCTACGCGGCGCAGCAGATCAGTGTCTTCCCTGGCGACTTCGACACGCCGTTCCTGATCGTGGTCTACGCCGGGCTGATCCTCGGCGGCGCCGGAAGCATCGCCGGAGCCGCCACCGGCGCCCTGGTGGTCATGGTCATCCTGGACGGCGTGCTGCGCAGCCCGACCTACTCCGGCTACATCTTCTACGGCGTGATCCTGCTGACCCTGGTGGCCAAGCTGCGCCCGTGGCGCAGGCTCGGCATGGTCCTGGCGGCGACCATCGCGCTCGGCTTCGCCGCGCATGCCATCGCGGGGGCGATCTCGGCGACCGCCGTCGCCGGCGGCCCGCAGTCGACCGGCATGATCGCTACCGCACTGCGCGACTGGGTGATCGTCCCGGCCAATCCGCAGACTCCGGGGAAATTCGGCTTCGTGCTGCTGGTGTGCCTGCTGATCGGCCTGGTGCAGATCCAGGGCCGCTGGCGAACGATCCTGCTGGTGCCGGCTATCTACCTGGCGTCCTTCGTATGGGAAACGATTCTGGTCGCCCAGCCATCCGTCACCCGCCAGCTCATGATCGGAGCGATCCTGATCGTGATGATGAACGCCAGGCCGCAGGGCCTGCTCGGGAAGCGTCGCGTCGAGGTCCCGCCATGAGTCCTGAGCCCGTCTCGCCCGGCAAGGCCGGCGAGCCCGCGCGGCCGGCCGTTCTCAGCCTTGATCACCTGTCGCTGTCCTTTGGCGGCCTCAGCGCGATCACCGACCTTGACCTGCAGGTCGGTGACGGGGAAGTCGTCAGCGTGATCGGTCCCAACGGAGCTGGCAAGACGTCGGTCTTCAATGTCATCACCGGCGTGTACCAGCCGAGTTCCGGCGACGTACGGTTCGCCGGCCAGTCGATCGCGGGCCAGTCGCCGCATCGCATCGCCCAGCGGGGGATCGCCCGCACTTTTCAGAGCCTGCGGCTGTTCCTGAACATGTCGGTGATCGAGAACGTGATGGCGGCGACGTACGGCCACACCAGGGCAACGCCGCCGGAGTCGATTCTGCGCCTGCCCAGGGCCAGGCGCGAGGAGCGCGAAGCCAGGGCACTGGCCGAGGACGTGCTGTCCTTCTTCGGCCAGCGGCTGGCCGGGTACCGCTGGGATCAGCCCGCGTACTCGCTGTCGTACGCCAACCGCAGGCGGCTGGAGATCGCCAGGGCGCTGGCCACCGGCCCCCGGCTGCTGCTGCTGGACGAGCCGGCCGCGGGCATGAATCCTACCGAGACCCACGAGGTCACCGAGCTGATCGGCCGCCTGCGCGATGAGCGCGGCGTCGCGATCTGCGTGATCGAGCACGACATGCACGTCGTCGCCGGCTGCTCGGACCGAGTCGTCGCGCTCGACCACGGAGTCAAGATTGCCGAAGGCGGGTTCGACGAGGTCGCCAGCCACCCGGCCGTGATCGAGGCCTATCTGGGCCGCGATCCCGACGCGCTCGCGGGGTCCGGGTGATCACACCGTGCCGGAGGCGCGCATGACGACGCTGCTGAGCCTGGACA
This sequence comes from Streptosporangiaceae bacterium, assembly GCA_035532775.1. Lineage (GTDB taxonomy): Bacteria > Actinomycetota > Actinomycetes > Streptosporangiales > Streptosporangiaceae > Chersky-822. The sequence goes on along the minus strand of DATKQH010000327.1, from coordinate 773 downwards.
ACGTCACGACGTACTACGGGCAGATGCGGATACTCGAGGGAATCAGCCTGCAGGTCGGTGAGGGTGAGCTGGTCTGCCTGCTCGGGGGTAACGCGTCAGGAAAGTCGACGACGCTGAAGACGATCCTGGGCATCGTGCGGCCCCGCTCCGGCCGGGTGCTGCTCGACGGCGAGGACGTCACGAGCTGGCAAGTGCCGCAGCGGATCGCCAAGGGGATCGCGATCGTGCCGGAGAACCGGCGGCTGTTCGGGGAGATGACCGTACAGGAGAATCTCGAGCTTGGCGCGGTGCTGCGCGGCGGCGACAAGCTCGATGAGGATTTCGACCGGGTCCACGCGCTCTTTCCGCGCCTGTTCGAGCGGCGCCGCCAGCTGGCCGGCACGCTGTCCGGCGGCGAGCAGCAGATGGTCGCGATGAGCAGGGCGCTGATGTCGCGGCCGCGCCTGCTGCTGATGGACGAGCCGTCCATGGGCTTGTCGCCCGCCCTCGTGCAGCAGAACTTCCAGATCATCAAGGAAGTGCACGAGTCGGGCGTCGCGGTGCTGATGGTCGAGCAGAACGCGACGATGGCGCTGACCATCGCCGATCGCGGTTACGTTCTGTCGACCGGGGAGATCGTGCTGGAGGGCCCGGCGGCCGAGCTACTGCGCAGCGAGGACCTGAGGCGCGCGTATCTCGGCCGGTGACCAGCCGGCGGGCGATGATGCCGTTGACCAGATGAACATCTCAGCCTATTTTTCTCTTAATGAGTAATTCTGTCGCCGACCTGACCT
>DATKQH010000326.1:0-45225 GCA_035532775.1 Streptosporangiaceae bacterium | reverse complement strand
CAGCTCCTTCTCGGCCTTGAGCAGGTCGAGCCGGGCCGCCCGCCATTCCTCGCGCGTGCCGACCGGGTGACCAGACCTGGAGTTCCTCCTCTGAGATTCCGGCGTGCATCGTGCACAGCCACCAGCCGCTCGAACTCGGCGGTGTCCGCGCCTGATCAGCTCGAGGTCATCGGGGTCAGCCGTCAAGGAGGTCCCGCGCGATCCGGACGAGCAGCGCGAGCTTGGCGCGCTGCGCCTCGGCAGTGATCGCGTTGCCCGCGGAGGAGGTCGCGAACCCGCACTGCGGGCTGACCGCCAGCCGGGCGGATCCGATCCTCGTGGCTGCCTGCCTGACCCGGGCCGCGATCTCGGCATCCGGCTCGACCCGGGACGTCTTCGTCGTCACGAGACCGAGGACGACGGTCTTGCCGTCCGGGACCAGCCCGAGCGCGTCGAAGCTGCCGGACCGCTCGTCGTCGTACTCGAGCAGCAGCCGGTCCGCGTGCACCCCGCCGAAGACCGGACCGGCGATGGGCTCGTACCCGCCGGCCACCAGCCAGCGGCTGAGCTGGTTGCCCCGGCATAGATGGAAGCCGAAGGTCGCGGGACGGCCCGCGTCGATCACGGCGTTGTCCAGCTCGATCCCGTAGGAGAGCCAGCGCTGCACCGGCCAGCCGCGCGTCTCGTAGAACGCCCGCCAGGCCGGGTCGATGAGCAGCGGATAATGCGGGGCGTCCAGCTGGATGTAGCTGCATCCGAGCCGGACGAGCTCGGCGACCTCGTCACGCATCACCTCGACCACGTCGGTCATGAAGGCGTCCAGGGTCGGATAAGCGCCGGTGGACCGTTCCGGCGACCAGAGGTTGGCGAACAGCGTCGGGCTGGGCAGCGTGATCTTGATCTGGCGGTCGGTGCAGCCTCGCAGGAACGTGAACTCCTCGGCCGCGAGGCTGCGCCGCTTGCGCAGCGGTGCGGTCACGGCCAGCTCAGGCGGCCGTTCGATGGTGGCGTCACCCACCTGGCTGGAATGCCATTGGCCCCAGAGCCAGGCATCGAGGCTGACGCCGGTGAAGCCGTCGCAGGCGGCGGTGAGTTCGGCCTGGAAGGATTCGCGCCGCATCTCCCCGTCACCTACGACCGGCAGGTCAAGCTCATCCTGGAGGGCGACGATCTCGCGCACCGCGCGGTCCTCCGCCGCCTTGAACTCGGCGGGCGCGATCTCTCCGCTGGCATGCGAGGCCCGGGCGTCGAGCAGGTACGCCGGGCGCAGCAGGCTTCCTACGTGTTCCACGCGAGCGGTCACCGTCATGCTCCAAGCCTGCCATCGCCGGGCCGGTCGTCGCGCATCCCATCGAAAGCGCCAGTGACCAGGTAGCTGGTCGCCAGGTTCCGGTACGGCCGCCAGCGCTCCGCGATGGCCAGCACCTCGTCCTGGGACGGCAGGTGGTCAAGGTCGTACGCGGTGCGGACGGCCGTGCGGAGGGCGAGATCGCCGGGCAGGACGACGTCCTCGCAATCGAGCGCGATGATCAGCACGCCCTGTGCCGTCCACGGCCCGATCCCCGGGATCTCGGTGAGCCTGGCGATGATCTCCTCGTCGCCAAGCCCGCCGAGCGCCTCGGCGTCCAGGCGGCCCGCTGCTGATCGTGGTCCGCGACGCGCATTGGTACCCAGCCGCCGAGTCCGTCACCCGTGCCTTGCTCGCGGCCCGGCCCGACGCGGCGGTGGTCGAGATGGGTCTGCCGGTCTGGCGTCCCCCTGCACAGGCGTATCTCGCTACATTTGGTGCAGCACGTGCGAGCAGCCGGGCCGCCGCGGAGATACTTGGCCTGACTTCGGACCTGACACAAGAGGTGAGCGCCCATGGGCCAGATCGTCCTTGACCACGTCACCAAGGTCTATCCGGGCAACGTGAAGGGGATCGATGACCTGAGCCTGGATATCGCCGACGGCGAGTTCATGGTCCTGGTCGGGCCGTCCGGCTGCGGCAAGTCGACCGCGCTGCGCTCGATCGCCGGGCTCGAGGAGATCACCTCGGGAACGATCTCGATCGGTGCCAACGTCGTGAACGACCTGCCGCCCAAGGACCGCGACATCGCGATGGTCTTCCAGAACTACGCGCTGTACCCGCACATGACGGTGGAGCAGAACCTGGCGTTCGGGTTGCAGCAGCGCAAGACGCCGAAGGACGAGATCCGGCGTCGCGTCACCGAGGTGGCGGGGCTGCTCGGCCTGGGCGAGTACCTCAAGCGCAAGCCGGCCGCCTTGTCCGGCGGTCAGCGCCAGCGGGTCGCGATGGGCCGGGCGATCGTCCGCGAGCCCAAGGCGTTCCTGATGGACGAGCCGCTGTCGAACCTGGACGCCAAGCTCCGGGTGTCGATGCGGGCCTCGCTCTCCCAGCTGCACGAGCGACTCGGCGTCACCACCGTCTACGTAACGCACGACCAGGTCGAAGCGATGACGCTCGGCCAGCGGGTCTGCGTCATGCGCGACGGCAAGCTCCAGCAGGCCGACAGCCCGCAGGCACTGTTCAACGCGCCGGTCAATCTCTTCGTCGCCGGGTTCATGGGGTCGCCGGCGATGAACTTCGCCAGCGCGCGACTCGTCCGCGACGACGGTGCGGCGGTGGTGTTCGCCGGCTACCGGCTGCCGGTGCCCGGCACGCTGCTGGCGGCCCGGCCCGGCCTGGCAGATTACTTCGACCGCGAGCTCATCCTGGGCATCAGGCCGTCGGACTTCGAGGATGGCGACCTCGCCGATGCGTCGTGGCCGCGGATGCAGGCCGCCGCGGATGTGACCGAGGCTCTCGGCAGCGAGCTGCACGTCCTGTTCAGGGTCGACGCCCCGCCCGTCCAGCATGCGGCGCTCGGCGACGCCGTAGCGGTCGAGGGCGAGGAGGGGGCGCTGCCGCTCACGGCGGGCAAGGCCCTGTGGACCGCCAGGGTCGCCGCTCGCAGCAGGATCGCGTCCGGTCATCCAATCGAGCTAGCCGTGGACACGTCGAACCTGCAGTTCTTCGACTCCGACTCCGGCCTGTCCATCGGTCACCCCCAGGCCCTCGCCGCCTAGCGGCCGGGCGGCCCGGCGCTTGGACGCCGCCAGGCCTGGCGGCGCCGTCTCGGCAACCCCGGTCGGGCGACCGCGGTTTGCGCTGCCGCAGCCCGCGGCGCTAGCCGCCTTCGCCCGCACCTGCACGCCGGGACTCCCCGGTCGGCCAACTGGCACCAAACCACTCACTATACCCATTAACCGGCAAATCGCCAGCTCCGTCGTTCCGTGATCGTGGACTATTCTCAGAACGTGGTCGCCTTTCGGCGAATTTCACTGAGAATCGTCCGCGCTCTGACTAACGTCCACGATCGTGGTGACCGGCGATCGTAGTTCCCAGCTCTGACTGGCCCAGTCGCCTATCCACACCGGCGATGACACCGGCATCCGTCGTCCACAAGCTGATCAACCGGCGGCGGCGATCCACCGGGAGCCAGGCAGGCTGAAGGTATGGCTACCCGCCTATCCAGGCAATGCCGCGAGCTGATCGAACAGCAGCACGGCATCGTCGCGCGCTGGCAGATCTCGGTCTGCGCACCTGACCTTTCCGCAGCGGACGGACTCCTGCGCCAGGGCCGGTGGCAGACCTTGTACCGCGGGGTCTACGCCACCTACACGGGTACGCCGTCGCGGCCAAGCACGCTGTGGGCAGGCGTCCGCCGCTGCGGGCCCGAGGCGGCGCTGAGCCATTTCACCGCCGCCGAGCTCGACCGGATAGCCGACCGGCCGAGCGACGCCATTCACGTGACGATCCCTGCGACGGCGCGGATCAGGTTCTCCCGGAGCGAGGTCAGCTATGGGCTGCCCGGAATCGTCCTGCACCGATCACCGAGGATTAACTCGGCACGTCACCCGGCTCGGACTCCGCCGAGAACGCGGGTCGAGGAGACTGTTCTCGACCTGACCGACGTGGCTCGGAACTTCGATACCGCCTTCGCCTGGCTGAGCGCAGCGTGCGGCCGCCGCCTGATCACGCCGGAACAGATCCGCGAGGCGGCCGGCTGCCGTGCCAGGCTGCGCTGGCGAGCCGACGTGCTTGAGGCGCTGGACGAAATCTCTGACGGCGTCCTGTCGAACCTGGAACGCCAGTACCTGCGGAATGTCGCGCGCCCGCACGGGCTACCAAGGCCGCGGTGCCAGGCTCATAGGTGGCGAGAAGCCGGGTCAGCGTACCTGGATAACTTGTACGAGGAGTTCGGGCTCGCCGTCGAACTCGATGGGCTTGCCTCGCATCTGGCCGAGACCCGCTGGCAGGACATTCACCGGGACAACCACTTCGCCAGTACCGGAATCATCACGCTGCGCTACAACTGGGCCGACGTCACCCAGCGACCTTGCCAGGTAGCGTCCGAAATCGCGTTGATCTTACGGAGCCGTGGCTGGACAGGCGTGCTTCTCAGCTGCCGACCCAGCTGCCAGGTCAATCCGTCATGATCATTGGTCCAGGCACGTCGCTCATGATCGTGGACGATTCTCAGAGCGTGGTCGATTGTCAGCGCCTACCGCTGAGAATCGTCCACGTTCTGGCTAACGTCCACGATCATGCGGCTGCCGGGTCGCCTGGACGGGCGGCGGGACCAGCCGACCGGCCGTTACCAGCCCGCCAGCCGGACCAGCCCCCGGCCGCTACCAGCCCGCCAGCCGCTACCAGCGGGAGCGGTGGACGACCTCGTCGAACGGGCGGCGATCGGGCACGCTGATCGGCGTCAGCGGCCGGCCGGCCGGGTAGCCGAGCGAGATCAGCAGGTCGCATGTCCTGTCAGCCGGGTACCCGAGCAACTGGCGAGCAAGGTCCTGATCACCGACGGCCGAGTGGCAGCTTCCGATGCCGAGGCCGGCCGCGGCCAGCATGATCGACATCGCGGCCTGGCCGAGGTCGAACTGAACCCGGCCCCGCGCGGCGTCGTCCGCTGCGGTGATCAGCGCAATGGTCGCGGCGGAACCGGCGATGTGCTTGCCGCCGAACCAGACATCGGCGAGCCGCCGGAGCTCATCGCCGCCGGTCACGACGATGAAGTCCCAGGGCTGGCTGTTCTGCGACGACGGGGACCGGCGGGCGGCCTCGAGTATCTGGTCGAGATCCGTCGCGGAGACCGGCGTGCGGGCATACTGCCGCACGTTGCGCCGGGATCTGATCGCATCCCAGGCGCTCATGTCGCCCGCGGTCGCTGCCTGATCGCTGCCGATCCCATCGTGTAACGCCATCTCCTGATCGCCTCCGCCTGCCAAGCTCGGTCCGCGCCCCGCGCCGCCGGACCGGGCCCTGCGGTCAGCCAGGCCCCGCGGTCAACCAGGTCCTGCGGTCAGCCGGGCGCTCGAGTAGAAGCTGATGAACGTCGAGATAGCCGGACAGGAATCCCGCCTGCGAATAGGCGAGGTACAGGTCCCACATGCGCCGGAATGGCCGGCTGAACCCGAGTATTTCGACCTCGTCTTCCGCGGCGGCAAACTGGGTCCGCCACTGCGACAACGTTCGGGCGTAATGCTGCCCCATCGCCAGATCCGACGTTACCCGCAGATTCGTGTGTGCCGCTAGTGCATCGGCAATCGCTTGCATAGACGGGATCTGACCGCCAGGAAAGATGTACTGATGAATCCAGGTCTGACCATTCATGGACTCGATCATCCGGTCGTGCGGCATGGTGATCGCCTGGATACCCGCCCTGCCGCCACTGGCCAGCAGCCGGTCGACCGTGCGGAAGTACTCAGGCCAGTAACTGGCGCCCACCGCCTCGATCATCTCCACGCTGACGACGGCGTCGTAACTGCCTTCCGCCGCACGATAGTCGCGCAGCTGCAGGTCGATCCGGTCGGCGAGGCCAGCGGCGGCCGCCCGCCTGGACGCCGTCTCCCACTGGGCCAGGGAGATGGTCAGCGAGGTAACTTGCGCTCCTCGCCGGGCGGCACTCAGCGCAAGCTCGCCCCACCCGGTGCCGATTTCCAGCAGCCGGGTGCCTGCGCCGGTGCCGGTGATGTCGAGCAGCCGGTCAATTTTGCGTTGCTGAGCCTGCTCGAGCGTCTCTCCGGTACCGAATAGCGCGCTGGAATACGTGAGGGTCGGATCCAGGAATAGCTCGAAGAAGTCATTGGACAAGTCATAATGGCGCTCGATGTTGCGCCGCGCCCCGTCGACGGTCGCGTGCTCGGCCGGCGGACGGCGCGGGATGTACCAGCGCCTGAAGGCCTGCAGCGGCGCGGGGACGAGGTCGGGCAAGTGCGTCGCCAGCACGCCGAACAGGCCGGGCAGGTCGTCGCTGTCCCAGTCGCCCGCCATGTAACTCTCGGCGAAACCAGCTGTCTCGCCGCCGACCCTGGCGAAGAAAGCGTCCGGGTTGCGCAGCCGCAGCACCGGCGCGCCGGGACCTCCCGCTCCGGTCGCGGTGCCGCCGGGCATCTCGATCCTGATCGGCAGCCTGGCGCCCATCCTGGCTATCAGCGTCCGCGCGATCCAGGACCGGGCCCCGCCCGGCCGGACGGCCGGGATCGTCGGCCATGCCCCGTTGGCCGCGAGCGACGGCCGGGAAGACGTGGTTACCGTAGTCACTGCACTCCCTCCTGAGGCAGGTGAGCTGGCCGTGGCAGCACGGGCAGCCGGCGAGCCAGCAGCTGAATCGCCTGCCAGCGAATGAGCGCTGTTACCCGCAACGACGCCCACGGAAACCGGAGCGAGTAGCCGAGCAGCCGCCAAAGCGCGAAGGGCCGCCTCGTGCCGCGGACGCCGGCGACCAGGGCAGGCTCGCCGTCGAGGTCGAGCGTGACCGCGAGCCTCAGCCGCTCCCCCGGCGCCGGCAGGCGCAGCCGGTAGCGGCCGGAGACCGGCAGGAACGGCGAGACGTAGAACTCCTTGGCGGCTTCTGACCGGCCGCGCGGGTCCGGGCGCAGCAGGTAGACGTGCCGCTGGGAGTACGTGTTGTGCACCTCAGCGAGCACGGCCGCCAGCGCGCCGTCGGCTCCGTAGCACCAGAAGACGCTGATCGGATTGAAGACGTGGCCGAGCACCCGGGCGCTCGCGAGCATGAGCACCCGGCCGCCGTCCAGGTCGATGTCATGTCGGCTGAGGTACGCGTCGACGTTCGACCTGATCGACGGCGCGGCCCGATCGCCGAGGTGATCTTCCACCCGGAAGGCCGCGAGCGGGCTCAGCGCCAGCGGCAGGTGCGGCAGGTGATCGAGGTCGATCAGCCACAGATAGCTGCGGTAGGTGAACGCCCGCTGCACCGGCGTGGTCCTGACATGGGTGATCGCACACGGGTAGAGCGCGGGACTGAGGCCGCTCACCAGGTAACTCCCAGTGACCCGGCCGCTGTCACCGCCGAGCGGCACCCGTCCTCGTGGAAGCCCCAGCCCTGGTAGGCGCCCGCATAGGCGAGCACCCCAGAGTTGAGCTCGCCCAGCCGCCGCTGCGCGGCTACCGACCGCCGCGTGTAGAGCGGGTGCTCGTAGCGCATCCTGTCGACCACGAGTTCGGGCCTGACCTGGTCCAGCGTGTTCAGCGTGACGACGTAGCCGGTCGGCTCGCTCAGCCGCTGAAGCCGGTTGAGGTAGTAGCTGACGTGCACCTCGTCTGCCGACCCTGCGCAGTCCGAGAGCAGGTAGTTCCAGGACGAGCGGACGGCCGGGCTGCGCGGCAGCAGTGACTCGTCGGTGTGCAGCGCAACCTCGCTCGTGGAGTAGCTGAAGGCTCCGAGCACCTCGCGCTCGGCCAGGGCCGGCGCGGCCAGCACCGCGAGCGCCTGATCGGGATGGGTGGCCACGACGGCCGCGTCGAACCAGCCGGCTTCGCCGTTCGCATCCGTCACCTCGACGCCGCCGCCGGCGCGCCGCACCGCGCGTACGGGAACGCCACTGCGGACCGAAGTGATCTGCTTGGCGATCTGCTCGACGTAGGTCTTCGAACCGCCCACGACGGTGCGCCACGACGGCACCCGGCCCAGGGTCAGCATGCCGTGGTTGTCCAGGAACTCGAACAGGTACCGGGCCGGGTAGGCCCGGGCGTCACCAGGCGAGCATGACCAGACGGCCGCGACGAGCGGCGCCACGAAGTGCCCGGTGAAGTAGCGGTCGTAGCCTCCGGCGGTCAGGAAGTCGCCCAGCGTCAGGGTGTCCAGGTCCGGCGACCCTGATCCGGCCTGGAGCAGCCGCCTGGCCGCGCGGTAGAAGCCAGGGACGGTGGCCAGCATTCTCAGATACCCGGGCCTGACGAGCTGGCCTGGCCCGGGAATCAGGCCCCGCATCCCCCTGGATCCGGCGTACTCAAGTCCGCAGCCCTGACAGCGGACCGACAAGCTCATCTCCGTCTCCCGTGATTGTACGCCGAGTTCCCTGAACAGCCTGGTCAAAGTGGGGTAGGTCCTCGTGTTGTGGACCAGGAAACCGGTGTCGAGAGGAAGCAGCCTGCCGTCCGGCGTGGGGACCTCGCGGGTATCCGCATGGCCTCCCAGCCGGCCGTCGGCCTCGTAAAGCGTGACGTCATAACGGCGCTGCAGCAGGTACGCCGCCGTCAGCCCGGAGACTCCGGCTCCTACTACTGCCGCACGGGGGCGATCGGTCAGGCCGCCCGCGCGCTGCCGCGAACCGGTTGCAGCATGCATCGTCGTTGTCCCCCCTCGTTGCCGCTAAGTAGAAATCAAAACTAAATTATACTAAGATTAGCGAGAGAGCCAGCCGGCCGGGCAGGCAACCGGCGAAATCCGGGCCGGATTCCGTACCGCAGAACGGGAGCACCCTCATGGCAGTGTTCGAGGCCACCATCCCTTCGGATTGGACCGCCGACGACACGTTCGGCTACCTGGCGGTCTTCAGCAACGCCGAGCAATGGGACCCAGGCGTGCTCGAGGGCGAGCAGCTTGATCCCGGTCCGGTCCGGGTCGGCAGCAGGTTCCGGCTCGTCGTACCGTTCCTCGGGCGCACGCTCGAGCTGGTTTACCGGGTGACGGAATTCTCAGCCGGCGACCGGCACGTCGTGCTCGACGCGGCCAGCAGGTTCATGCGGGCCCGCGACCGCATCGCCGTCCGGCCGGCCTCGGCTCGCGCGGGTGCGGCGGTCAGCTACCAGGCCGAGGTCACGCTGGCCGGACCGCTGCGCCTGCTCGACCCCGTGCTGAGCCGCGGCCTCCGCGCCGTCGGCGACCGTGCGGCAGCAGGCCTCACCAGCGCGCTGGCGTCCAGGGAATCGGCACCGGGAGGCCCGGGGGGCTCGAGCACGGCCGCTAAGAAGCCATGACCGGGTACGACGCAGTTCGCTCGGCCCTGGCCGACGCGGTGGACCGCGCCCTCGAGGTCAGCGTCGCCGGGAGCTTCTCCCGGCTCGGATACGAGGTCAGGTCCAGGCTGCTGCCGGAATTCACCCGGGTACCGGAGCCGCCGCTAGCCGGCCGGACCGTGCTCATCACCGGCGCAACCTCCGGGATCGGGCTCTCGGCGGCAATCAGGCTGGCCAGTCACGGCGCCCGTGTGCACTTCCTGGCCCGCAGCAAGCAACGGGCCGAGCGCACCCGGCGGCAGATAGCCGTCGTCGCAGGCCGGGCCGGCTATGACCCCGACCGCGTCAGCTACGGGATCGCCGACCTGGACAACCTTGCGTCGGTCAGGGACTTCGCGTCGGCGTTCGCCGCCGGGCATGACCGGCTCGACGTCCTGATCCACAACGCGGGCGCGATTCATCCCGGCTACCAGCGCAACGACGCCGGCCTCGAGCTGACGGCGGCCGGCCAGGTGGTTGCCCCGTTCCTGCTGACGCACCAGCTGTTCGGGCTGCTGCGGCAGGCTGCTCCGTCCCGGGTGATCACCGTCTCGTCCGGCGGCATGTACACCCAGGGACTCGACCGGTCCAGCCTGCAGATGACCGCGGCGGACTACAACGGCGTCACCGCCTACGCGCGAGCCAAGCGAGCCCAGGTAGCACTCAGCGCGCAGTGGGCCAAGCGGGCCGCGGGCACCGGCGTCGCCTTCCATGCCATGCACCCTGGCTGGGTGCGCACCCCGGGGATCGCGCAGTCGCTGCCGACGTTCTCACGGCTGGCCGGCCCGCTGCTGCGGACACCCGACCAGGGAGCCGACACGATCGTCTGGCTCGCATCGGCCGACCCGGGCCGGCTCACTACCGGGCGGTTCTGGCACGACAGGCGGCTCCGGCCGGTTTACCGGATCCCCGGAGCCAGGCCTGCACCGCTGGACGCGGGGCAGCGGCTCTGGGACTGGACAGCCGAGCAGGCGGGTGTCGACGCCAGCCAGCTGCCGATGGCCGAACCGTCGCGATAACCACGTCGGTCGCGGTCTTCTACCCGGTGAACCAGACCCGTACCGCGACTATCCCCGCCGCCGGGCATGCGGATCCAGCCGGATCCGCCTCGCTGCGTGCCGCGCGACGCAGGAGCGCCGAACTCGAAGCACTCATCGCCGCTGACCCGGCGCGATTTCGGATCCTGACCGGCGACCGGCCGACCGGCCCGCTCCATCTCGGCCACTACTTCGGCACGCTGGCCGGCCGGGTCAGGCTGCAGCGGGCCGGCGTGCAGCTGTTCGTGCTGGTCGCCGACAGGTGCTCACCGACCGCGACATTGCCGGGCGGCTCACCGAGCGGGCCGACGGGCTCGTGGCCGACTACCTGGCAGCGGGAATCGACCCGGCCACGGCGACGATCTTCGCGCACAGCGCGGTTCCCGCGCTCAACCAGCTCATGCTGCCGTTCCTCTCGCTGGTATCGGTGACCGAGCTCCGCAGAAACCCGACGGTGAAGGAGGAGATCGCGCTGTCCAGGCAGCAGGCGGTCAGCGGCCTGAGGTTCACCTATCCGGTGCACCAGGCGGCCGACATCCTGTTCTGCAAATCCAACCTGGTACCGGTCGGCAAGGACCAGCTGCCGCATCTTCAGATCGCCCGGACGATCGCCCGGCGGTTCAACGAACGGTACGCCGGGGCTCTGCGTTCTTCCCGGTGCCAGATCCGAGTCGGTCAACGAGTTCCTGCGCCCGATCAGGCAGCGCCGGGCGGAGCTCGCGGCCGACAGCGGCTACCTGCGCAGCGTGCTGCGGGAGGGAAATGCCAGGACGGCCGCGATCGCGTCGGGCACCCTGACCGAGGTGCACGCCCTGATGGGTACCGGGCACGGATCGGCGTGAAAGACGTACGCTCTGACTGATGACGCAGGCCGCGTCAGCGAACTGGCCAGCCAGGGCCGGGAGCCGCCGTGCAGATTGACATCCGACCGGTAGCCCGGCTGCGCGGTCCGAGCCCGCTGGACCTTACGGCCGCGCTCGGACCGGTTTTCGAGGCGCTCAGTACCACGGCCGTGGACCTGACCAGGCTCAAGGTCGTCTGCGACTGGATCCAGTACCGCGGCAGCTTCGCCGAGCCGGTCCGGTGCAGGCCGGTGCTCGCCGACCGAACGGCCGGCGACAGCCAGAGCCAGCCGTCCGGTGATCCCGGCGCGGCCCCTGGCCCGCGGATCCCGGCTCCGGTGAGCGGCCTGGAGCTCGCCATCGACCTGCGTCGCTGCGGCCAGCTCGATCTCGCCACCGCCGCCAAGCAGGCACTGGCCGAGCACAGCGATCTCGGCTATCTCGGCGCCCCCGGGCGCACGTTCGTCGAGCCATGGACGCCAGCGAGCAGAAGCTGCATCTGGCGGTTCAACGCGCTGTACTGGCAGGCGCTGGCCAGCTGGGAGCAGGCGACAGGCCGGGAGTACGAGCAGGCGCTCCCCGGCGGTCAGAGCGACGCGCGCAACGCCGAGGCCGCCCGGGATCTGATCGGGGAGCTGCTGGCGGTGTGGGACTCACTCGACGCCAGGCATGCACTGCCCGACCAGCTCTACGTCGTCGAGCTCGGCGTCGGGAACGGCGGGCAGGCGCGCACCTGGCTGGACACCTTCGCCGAGCTCGACCGCCGGCACGGCCGTGACTACTACCGCCGGCTGCACTACCTCATGGGCGACTACTCGGCGCACGTGCTCGACCGGGCCTGGCAGCAGGTCGCGCACCACGGCGACCACGTCAGCGCCCTGGTGCTCGACGCCAGCCGCCCGCAGCGCACGCTCGGATTCCTGCGCGGAAAGGCGTTCTGCGTCTACATCTCCAACGTCTATGACAACCTGCCGACCGACGAGCTGGCCAGCATCGCAGGCCGGCCGTACCTGGTCGAGGTCCGCGCCTACCTGCGCGACGACGATGCGACGCGGATCGCGCGCCGGCTGCGGATCCCGAAGGCGAAGCTGAGCACCATGATCGACCGCCTGCTCAGGCTTGGTCCCGACCTGCTGGCTGAGACGGCCCCCGATCAGTTCCCCGATGTCGAGCGCGCGGTGTCGCTGTGGCGCGACGTCTGGGCCGTCCTGTACCTGCAGGAGCGCTACGCCCCGCTGGACGGCCTGGACACGTATCAGGTGGCACCCTCGGTGACCGGCGAGGTACTGCGCCCCCTGCTGGAGGGCGCCGGGGAGATCAGGATGCACGTCAGCAACGGTGCGCTCGCGAGCTTTACCCAGACACTGCCGCTGCTGCATCCCTTCGGCCGGCTTGCCTGTCACGACCTCTTCCTGACGCATCCCGCCGCCTACCACGCCGGGTTCTACGGTCCCGGCAAGTACGACGGCTCGGTCGTCAACTGGGTAAACGGCCCGCTGCTCCAGCTCGCCGGCAACAGGCGCGGCTTCGACGTCCAGATCATGCCCTTCAGCGGGCGCCCCGAAGCGAACGTCAGGACCCTCGTCGCCCAGGTGCGGGACTGAGCGCATGCTGCTGCCCACGACGGTCGTCGGCTCGTACTCGGTACCCGAGTGGCTGGAGCGGCTGAAGACAGACTTCTACCAGCGGCGGATCAGCGCCCAGCACCTGCGGGAGATCCATGACGTCGCGATCAAGGCAGCGCTGAAGGACCAGGAGCTGGCCGGCCTGGACATCGTCTCCGACGGCGAGCTGAGGCGCGACAACGACATCGACTACCTGCTGGCCCGCATCCCCGGCGTGGACATCCCGCACCGGGCCAAGACCGACTACTACGACTACTACGAGGCGCAGGTGACCAGGCCGCTGCCTGAGCCAGGGACGATCGCGCCCGGTCTCGCCGCCGACTTCGCCTTCACCAGGGCGCACACCACCCAGCCGATCAAGTTCTCGTTCACCGGCCCGTTCTCGCTGTCGCGCCGGATTCGAGACCTGGCGTACGCCGATCCCGCCGACCTCGTGCGTGCCCTCGCCAGGTGGCTGAACGGCCAGGCGGCCGAGCTCGCCGACGCCGGGGCCGAGCTGCTCCAGATCGACGAGCCCTTCCTGGCTGGTTACCCGGAGGCCGCCGAGCTGGCGGTGGAGGCCGTGAACACCGTCACCGCAGGAGTCATGGCGACGTGGGCTCTGCATGTGTGTTACGGAAACCGCTACTCCAGGCCGCTGTGGGAGGGGCACTACGACTTCCTCTTCCCTGCCGTCTTGTCCGCCCGTGTCGACCAGCTGGTGCTCGAGTTCGCCCGCAAGGGCCCGGACGACCTGCGCCTGTTCCGGCAGTACCCGTGGAACCGCGGCGTCGGCCTCGGCGTCATTGACGTGAAGAGCTCCGACGTGGAGTCCGCTGACCTCGTCGCCTCGCGGATCCGCCGCGCGCTGGAGTACGTACCCGCTGAGCAGCTGACGATCAACCCGGACTGCGGGCTGCGGCACCTGACAGCGGAGGTGGCGCGGGCCAAGCTCAGGGCACTGGTCGCCGGCACCGGCCAGGTACGGCAGGAACTGGCACGGACATAGCCGGGCCGCATAACCACGGCGATTACGCTAGGTAATCGTCTGCTTGGCGAGTATGTTCTACTTGCGCGGGGCAGTGACGGGGAGGCACGTGCTGGACGTGACCGATCGTGCTGGCGCACGACATCAGGGCGGGTTCTGCGTCGCTGGCGCGCGCCCCTGCGCCGCAGCATGACCAGGTTCGCCTTCCGGCTGTATGTCGCCGGGCAGACCGAGCGCTCCCTGGCGGCCGAGGCGAACCTGCGGATGCTCTGCGAGTCTTTCCTGCCCGGCGGATACGAGCTGGAGGTGATCGACGCCGTCGAGCAACCGGGTGTGGCCGAGGAGCAGCGGATCCTGGCCACCCCGACCGTCCTGCGGCTCGCCCCGTCTCCCGAGCGGCGGGTGATCGGCGACCTGACCGACCACCGGCGCGCGGCGCGCGCCCTCGGCCTGCCGACGGAGTCCGATCGGGTCGACGGCATACCGCCCGGAGGCCGACATGGCTGACGTGGGTCCGATCGAACGGCTCCGCACCGGGGTCGGCGGTTTCGACCAGGTCGCGCTGGGCGGACTGCCCGCGGGCCGGTCGACGTTCATCGGCGGCACGACGGGCAGCGGCAAGACCCTGTTCGCCGTCGAGTTCCTCGCCAGGGGGATACTCCTGTTCGGCGAACCAGGGGTCTTTATCACCTTCGAAGAGACCGCCCAGGACATCCGCCACAATTACGCCTCGCTCGGCTTCCCGATCGCCCAGTGGGAAGAAGCCGGCGCCCATCGCGTGTCGGTCAACTCGCTCAGCGCGGTCTTCACCCGGTTCGCCGACGGCGGCCTCGTCCGGCACGAGATGCACCGGATTGACAAGGCCCTGACAGCGCTCGTATGGCTCTTCACCATCGACCCGCGCGACGGGCTCGTCATCATCCCGCTCGCGTTCCTCAACTACCCGTCCGTACCTGCGTCACAGGTCCGGGTGAGCTCGGGCATTACCGACCTGGACCAGATGTGCGGCGGCGGACTCTACAAAGACGCGATCGTCCTGCTAGCCGGGCCAAGCGGCGCGGGAAAAACGCTGACCGCCCTCAAGTTCATCGTGGCCGGCCTGGCGGCCGGCGAGCCCTGCCTCTCGTTCGCCTTCGACGAGGGCAGGGAGCAGCTGCGGCGAAGCGCCAACGGCTGGGGAATCGACCTGCGCGGCGCCGAGGAGTCGGGGTTGCTCCGCGTCGAGTGCGACTACCCGGAGGTGGCCTCAGTCGAGGACCACTTCCTGCGGATCAGGCGCGCTATCGAGGACCTTGCCCCCGGCAGGCTCGTCATCGACACCCTGTCCGCGCTGGAGCGCATCGCCTCGCCGCGCGCGCTGCTCGATTTCGTGATCGCCGTGGTTGCGGTTGCCCGTCAGCACGGGATCACGGCCTTGCTGACGTCTATGCCCGCCGCGCCGCTCACTCCGGAGATCAGGCCGCTGATCGCGGGCGAGCTCGCCGGCCTGACGGACGTGGCGATAACGCTCTCCTATTACGAGCTGGCCGGCGAGATCCAGCGCGCGATCGCCATCATCCAGACGCGCGGCTCCGCGCACGACCCCCGCGTCCGCCGGGCGACCATCGATGGCGACGGAATGCATATCCGGGAGCCGATCCCCGGCATCACCAGCGTCCTGCCTGGCGCCGCCGCTCTGACATTCCCCTATCGGTCAGCCGACTCCCCAGGATCGCGGGGTCCGCAGCCCGATGGCTGACCGCGCTGCCGGACAGGGAGGCGGAAGGCAGGGCGCCACGGGCCGCCCCAGCTCAGCGCTCCCTGATGACCTCAGCAGGCTGATCGTCGCCGCCTCGGCAGACGGAATCGTCGTAGTAGACGACCACGGAACCATCAGGCTGTGCAACCGGGCCGCGCAGAGACTGCTCGCCCGGCCGGCGAAAGACCTGATCGGCAGCCAGTTCGGGTTCCCTGTCGTCGCTGGCCGGTCGGCGGAGGTGGAGCTCAGGCTGCCCGGCGGAGGCGAGCGGGTGGTCGAGATGCGGACCACCAGCACGAAGCTGGACGGCGAGCATCTGCAGATCGTGGCCCTGCGCGACGTGACCCTCCGCAAGCAGGCCGAACACGACCTTGAGACGGCTCTGGAGCAGCGGAACGCCGTACTGGCCGTCGCCGCCCACGAGCTGCACAGCCCGCTCGCGGCGATCGGTGTCCTCGCGCACGTGCTCGCTGACCAGCAAGCCTCGCAGGCCACGATGCACCCAGCGCAAGTCGCCCAGATTATCGACCGGATCATCGGCCTGACCAGCCGCCTCCAGCTGCTCGTCGACCGGCTCCTGACGGCGGCACGGATCGACGCGGCGGGCGGCATCCGTTCCGCCCCTGAACGCGTCCCTGTGCTCGAAGTGATCATGGAGCAGCTCGCGCACATCGAGCCGAAGCCCGAAGACGTCCATGTCTCCTGCAAGCCCGGCCTGATCGCGCTCGCCGACCGGTCTGAGCTCTCGATCATGCTGGCCAACTACCTGGACAACGCCCTTGCCTACGCCAGCCCGCCGATCGAGGTGCGAGCCGCCGCACGTCACGGCCGGGCGGAGATCCGGGTAACCGACCACGGGCCAGGGGTGCCGCCATCCTTCGCCCCTGATCTGTTCGAGCGATTCACCCGCGCTCCGGCGACCGGGCAGAGAGCGGAGGGAACCGGACTCGGCCTGTGGATCGTCCGCACCTTTGCCCACGCGAACGGCGGCGCCGCATGGTACGAGCCGGGCGACGGCGAAGGCTCGGCCTTCTGCCTCGACCTGCCGCTCGCCCGGGCTCCGGCTGCTCGGCGGCATTAGCCGGTCGCTTGCACAGCCCGCCCCCTCAGCTGGGTATATGTCGCGGTGGGACCGGGGAAGTAAGGGGCAGCAGATGACGGCAGTCCTGGTAGTGGAGGATCAGCAGGCACTCGCGTCCGCGCTCGAGGTCGCGATCGCAGCCCAGCCTGACCTGGAATGCCTGGGCTCGGCGGGGACAGTCGACGACGCGCTCGAGCAGATAGCCCGTCATATCCCCGATGTCGTGCTGATGGACCTTCAGCTGCCAGGCGGCAACGGCATCGAGTGCACCAGGCAGATCAAGGCGTCCCATCCTGAAGTCAGCGTTCTCATCCTGACGGCGGAAGCCACCGCGAGCAAGCTCGCGGCGGCAGCGGCCGCCGGCGCCACCGGCTTTTTCACCAAGGGCAGCTCGTTCGCCGACATCCTCGATGCGATCAGGAACCCCGTGGGCGGAAAGATGGTGATCGAAGGCACGACGCTCCGGGCGCTGATCGACGAGCTGCGGGACGCCGAACCCGGGCCCGGCGGACCTGCGGCAGTGCCCGCGCAGGCCGGACCCGAGCAAGACTGGGCCCGGCTGACCGCCAGGGAGCAGGAGGTTCTTGCCCTGATGGGCGAGGGACTCGACCCCAGGGCCATCGCGGAACGGCTCGTCGTGAGCCTCCACACGGCGCGCGGCCACGTCAAGAGCGTCATGACGAAGCTCGGCGCGCACAGTCAGCTCGAGGCCGTCGTCGTAGCGACCAGGTCGGGCCTCCTGCCGCACGATGGTTCGGCGTCCGCACACTAATGCCCGCTGACCTGCTGGCCTCCCACCATATGGGGGGTGCGATCGGACCATCTGAGGGTCGCGGCCAGCGCTGGACGGTCATAGCTTAGATGATGTGTGCGACGAAGACTCGCACACGGCGTTTCCTCGCGAGCCGTGCGGGACATCGGGTAGGGGGACCCGAAAGTTCCCGGTGAGCCGGGGGAACAGCCGGTCAGGTGGGCCAGGAAGCGCCGCGTGCGAGCCTGCACGTCGATGGATCGCTAGCGGGCAGCGTTCGGGTGATACGGGGGTACGCCCGAACCTTGGTCTACCTGATCGGCGTCTACTGATCTTTTCGTTCTCGCATCCCCTTTCGTTCTCACCCCGCTGACGAGGCGACGGCAAGGTCGTCGAGTTCGGACTGCAGCAGCCCGGCGAGCGTGTCCAGGTCCGGGTGGCGGTCGGGGTCAGCCACCACGACCACCACGAGGGTGCCGGCATAGGACATCACCCCGAAGCTGAGCGTGACGTTTCCCGCGATGTCGGTGACCGGGATGACATCGGCGATCACCGCGCCGGCGAACCTGAACTGATCGGCGGGCCCTCGCAGGTTGGTAACGAAGACGTTGACGAGACGCTGCCGGTTGATCAGCCAGCGCAGCAGGCCAAGGGCCGCGAGCGTGCGGAACGCCGGCCGGAGCAGGCCAGCGGACGCGGCCCGGCTCGCCGTCTTGCGTGCCCTGGTGGTCGCCGCGATCTGCTCGATCTGCTCGCTCCGGTCGCCGTGCGCGGGCAGCCGCACCGGCATGACCCCGATCTGGTTGCCAAGCTGAGTCGCGGTGGTCGCGGGCCTGCCGGTCACCATCACCGACGCGACGAGATCCTCCATCCTCTCCCCCCTGCTGGCGAGAAGGGACCGCAGCACGCGAGCCACCGCCGCCAGCACGACGTCATTGACCGTCGCCCCGTGCGCGTGCGCGCACGCCACGATCCCGCCGAGCTCGGTCCGCGTGACGAGGATGCGCCTGGCCGGCCCGGTAGCAGCGTTCAGCATCGTCCTGGCTGGCCGGATCAGATCCGCCGGGTTGAGCTCGGCTAGGGCCGGACGCACTCTGCCGAGCACGGCAGCCGGATGCGCCAGCGCCCTCAGCCGGGAGCCGAGCGCGTCGACGGCGAGGTCGCGGCGGGACGGCGCGGGCCGGGGGAACGGCGCGGGCGCCGGGCTGGGAGCGCCGTCGACCAGGCTCGCCAGCACCGCGAGGCCGCCGATTCCGTCGGCGAGCACGTGGTGGAAGACCACGATGATCGCTATCCGCCCGCTGGTCAGCCCGGTCACGAAGGTCGCGGACCACAGCGGTCGTGACCACGGCAGCGGCTGCGTCGCGGTCGCGGCCACCGTCTCGAGCAGGGCAGCGTCGTCACCGGGCGGCTGGCACGCCACCGACCGCACGTGTGCCCCGATGTCGAAAGCCTGGTCGTCAATCCAGATCGGGCGCCCGCAGCCGAGCGGTGCCCGGACGAGCCGCTGCCTGAGCCGTGGCACCGCCGTTATCCGCGCCGCCATAGTGGCCTTGGCGGCCGCCAGGTCGAAGTCCGGGCCTGCGTCCAGCACCAGGACCGCGCCCGCCTGCATCGGCGCCGGACCGACATCGCTGGCCAGCAGCATCAGGTCATCGGGGCTGGCCCGCCCGATCAGCGCAGCGCCGTCAGGCACCGGGCACCCGCCCCCGGGCACCTGCGCACGAGCGGAGCGGGCGCGTCATTCCTGAGCAGCCAGCGCCTTGCGCGGATGACTGCCGTCGACGTAGCCGACGAACGGCGGGTAGATGTTGTAGCCGAGCAGTTCCTGGAGCCGGGGCTCGAGCCGCCGGACTGTGCTGCGGGGCACCGCCAGGCAGTGGTTCTCCTGCGGCCGCAGCCACGCCGCGGCGTACTCCAGGATCACCCCGAGCCGCGGCCGGCTGGTGCGGTTCGCGCCGCCGCCGTGCCAGAGGCTGCCCAGGTAGAACATCGCCGAGCCAGGCGACATGGTGGCGACGCTGACCGGGTCCCCGCCGGCCGGCTGCCGGCCTGGTTCCCACTGGTGGCTGCCCGCGATGAACCTGGTGGCACCGTTCTCCTCGGTGAACTCGTCCAGCGGCCACATGGTGTTGACCACGACGGGCGGATGGGGCTGCGGGATCGGGTAGATCATGTCATCGGTGTGCAGTATCTGCGCTTTCTCGCCCGGCCCGATCCTGATGCCGACCGGGGCGCTGAGCTGATAGTGCCCCAGTACCTGGTCGAGGACCTCGATCAGCAGCGGGTGGGTAGCGGCCTGATCGAACGTCCTGGTCTTGGCGAACAGCGCGTAGATCCGCTGGGTCGAGAATCCCTCGAACGCGTTGCGGCCCGTCCTGGTCGCCTCGAGCACCCGGCCGAGATCTGCCCGCGCGGCCTGGACGTCCCCGTCGGACATCATGCCGTCCACGACAACGTAGCCGTCGTCGATCACGCGGCGCGCGACCTCGAGTCCGGTAGAGTCCGCCACCCGCAGCGGCTCCGTCACCGGGATCCTTTGAGCGGGCGGCGCCTGCGGCCCGCCGACGGCAGCCGCCTGGTCGGCCGCGATCCCCCGGCCGACCGGATCGCGCCCGCGGACCGCCAGGACAGCAGCGACCAGCGCGACATCCCGGACAGGATCGAGGCGACGCTCATCGCGGAGCCGACGGAAAAGACCGAGGCGAACGAGCCGGCCGAGCCGATCGACAGGATCGAGCCACTCGACCCGATCGACAGGATCGACCCGCTCGACCCGATCGACAGGATCGAGCCGCTGGACCCGATGCTCAGGATCGAGTCCGAGGCGGCCGGCGAGCGGGCTGAGCCGTCGTCAGAGGGCATGCGGGCATTCTCGCAGCGTTGCCCCGCCGGCACCAGCAGGCGGGTGTCCCGCCGCTGCGCGCGACGGGACGGCAGGCTAGATGCTCGCGATCGCTGGCTGCTCGCGGCCGGCCGGCTCGGCGGCGGCAGCGACGGGCAGCAGGAGTGCGCATTCCTGATCCGCCCCGTGCAGGATCCTGATCTCGACCGGGACGAGACCTGTCGCCGTCGCCGCGGGTTCCCCGGTGCCGGTGTTGCGGAGGAAGCGCGGGTGAGCGCCGCCCGATAGCTGGACCCGCAGCCGGTGACCCGCGGCGAAACGCCAGGCGGGCGCGCTCATCGGCACCGTGATGGCGGACCAGTCCGCAGGTGCGGCCGCCGAGCCCGCGGCCGCGCCGACCTCGTGCCGGACCAGCCCGTCGCAGATGTTCCGTGAGTTGCCGCGCGGGTCGACGTCGCACAGCCGCGCGAAGATGTCGAAGTGCGGGCTGCTGCCGCGGACCCGGAGCGTCACGCTGACGGGGCCGATCACCTCGAGGTCTTCGGCGAGCGGCGAACCGGTGAAGACCAGCACGTCAACACGGGCCTCCAGCGCGTTGTTGCGCCTCATGCCCGCGTTGCGCGCGTTGAGCACCGGCCCGCCGACCGACGGAGTGGGATCCGCCGGGTCATACCGGAAGGACGACTCCGACCGCTGACCAGGCACACCGGCGCTCAGCATCCCGTCCGCGCCGAGGTGCCAGGGCTGGGCTGGGCCGGCCGGCGGTGGCCAGTCGGGCAGGTCGCGCCATTCGTCGCAGCCGCCGACGTGTACCCGGACGGCGTGGTCAGGATCGCTGCCGGGCTCCTCGGCCAGGTGCGCCCGCAGCCAGCGGAGCGCGTCGGCGAAGACGACGGGCCAGCCCTTGCCGAAGGAGGACGTGTGCGACCACGGCCCGACGAGCAGCGACACCTGACGGCCCGCCTCGCGGAGCCGGCCGTACTGCACCAGGGTCTGGTCCAGGCAGATGTCATCCCAGCCGCTGACCAGGCTGACCGGGACCGGCTCCTTGCCGAGCGCGGCTGCCAGGCCGTCCCAGTATGGGTCCGCCCGGTCTGGGTGGGTCAGCCACTGCTCGAAGAAGCCGACCCGGTGGCCGAACGCCGCGGGGTACGCGTCGATCAGCGGCATCGTCCGCCCGATCCGGCGGTAGTGCCGCAGAAGCCGCAGCATCGCGCGGAAGAGCCGCCCGAATCCGTATGGCGAGCAATGGCTGGTCCCCGTGAACCTCGGAGGGGTCCGCCGGAGGCGGCTTCACCGACGCCGCGCCAGGGCTGGGGCGGAGCGGAGCGGGGCGGAGCGGGGCGGGGCGGAGCGGAGACTACCGGCTCGAGCTGTTCGTGGTGGGACGAGACGGAGCGCTCTGGCACAAGTGGCAGACGGCCGCGAGCAACGGCTGGTCGGCCTGGGCCTCGCACGGCCATCCCTAGCCGCGGAGCGCGCCGCGGCCCCGCGCCCCGGCATCCCGCCGCGATTCCTGCCGCCTCGCCGGCGACCGCTAGTCCCAGCGCTGCGCCTTTCCGTCGTTGAGCGAGCCAGGCTCGTCGGGTACGACGCAGAACAGCAGCCCGGCCGGGTCGCTCATCACCCACCAGGAGTGCGCCTTGAACTGCCGCTTAGCGCCGAGTGCTTCGAGCCTGGCGACCTCGGCCGCCAGATCGTCGGTGTGGATGTCGACATGCATACGAGGCAGGCCGCCGCCGATCCGCTGGACAAGCATGCCGAGATTGTGGCCGTGCAGGTCGGCCCCGTGGTACTCGGGAAACCGGCCGAACTGGGTGAGCTCGAGGCCCATCACTCCCTGCCAGAACTCGAGTTCGGGCTGGTGGACGTCCTCGGGCACGTCAATGACGATCTTGGCAAGCCGGCTGTAGTGGGTCACGGGGCAATACTTTAGGCCAGCTTGGGTCGCATGCGGCGGTGCGCTGGCGTGCCCGCGGCATCGCGGGCCATGATTGCCTCGTGCTGTCCACGCCCGGAAGTCCTCGCCGCCCGGCTGCCGGGGCACGCCGCCGCGGGAGCACAGCCTGAGTCCCGGGCCGCTGGCCCTGGTGGGCAGCGGCGAGTACCTGCCCGTGATGACCGACGTCGAGGGCCTGCTCCTGCGCGGCCGGCCGTCCAGGTACGTGCAGTTGCCGACGGCGGCGGCCCCTGAGGGAGAGCAGAGCCTGCGGCGTTGGCTCGGCCTCGGCGCGGCGCAGGCCGACCGGCTCGGCGTCGAGCAGGTTCCCGTCGTCGTGCGGGACCGTGCCGACGCGGACTCGGCCGACCTGGCCGCACTGATCGACGGCGCGGGGCTGATCTACCTGTCCGGCGGCAGCCCCATGTACCTGGCGCAGACGCTGCGCGAAACCGCGGTGTGGGAGGCGATACTCGCCGCCTGGCAGTCGGGGTCGGCGCTGGCCGGCTGCTCGGCGGGCGCCATCGCGCTGACCGGCTGGGTCCCTTCGATGCGCGCCGTGCACCGCGAGCCCGACCCCGGGCTCGGCCTGCTGCCGAGCCTGCGCGTGCTGCCGCACTTCGACAAGATGCTGGGCTGGGTACCTGACCTGCTGACCCGGGCGCTGATGCACCCGCCAGCAGGCACCACGGTGCTCGGGATCGACGAGGACACGGCGCTGGTCGACCTGACCGGAGCCGGGCAGACCTGGGAGGTACACGGCCGGCAGCAGGTCTGGACGCTCGCCGACGGGCCGCGCCGCGGCCACCCGGCTGGCACCACGCTGACCACGCCGTTAACCCACTTGGCCAGGCTGGCCTGAGCCGCTACGTTTCGTCCGGTGGAGATACGAGAATTCGCCGAGGCTGACTGGCCGCAGGTCTGGCCGATCGTGCGCGACGTCGTCCGGGCGCAGGAGACATTTCCCTACGATCCGGCGATGACCGAGGATCAGGCCCGCGAGACCTGGATCGAGGCTCCACCGGGGCTGACCGTCGTGGCGGCTGAGGACGGCCGGGTGCTCGGCACCGCGAAGATGGGACCGAACAAGCCAGGGCCGGGAGCGCACATATCGACCGCGAGCTTCATGGTCGCCGCCGATGCCAGGGGCAAGGGCGTGGGCGGGGCGCTGTGCCGGTGCGCGATGGACTGGGCGAAGGAACACCGATACGCGGGAATGCAGTTCAACGCGGTCGTCGAGTCGAATTGCTCGGCCGTCGAGTTGTACGAGCGGCTCGGCTTCGCGATGATCGGAACTGTTCCTGGCGCCTATGAGCACCGGGTTCTCGGCCGGGTCGGCCTGCACATCATGTACTGCGCCTTCTGATCCGGATCCGCCTGCCCCGTCGGACCAGCCCGTTCGCAGGCAAGGTCGTAGCCTCGCGTATCCTCCGTCGGCGTGCGAGACGCTGAGCTTGTCGCCGCCGAGTTCGGCCTCGGCAGGCCGGAGTCGGTGCCGAAGTGCAGGCGATCATCGATTTCACTCCGCACCACCAACCGTTCCTGTTCGCTCTGGCCACGGCGGTGTACTGGTACCACGTCTACGGGCACGACCCGCTCGACCACGATGCCGTTCGTGCCAGCCTCGCCGCCGCTGCTAGCCAGCGGCCGTGGACCGACCTCGAGGCGGCGCTCTGGCCGGCCATGCTCGCCCGCGAGGCACTGCGCCGGCTGGCCACGCCGCTGGCCGTCGCCGCCGAGAAGCGGGCCGCCGCTGCGGAGACGCCGGCAGCTGCGCCGCCAGTGCTCGGCCCGCGCTACCAGGCCGTCCGCTCGGTCATGCACGCGTGGCCTGGCCTGGCGAGCCTTCCTCCCCGCTGATTGGCCCGGCGCCGAGCGATGCCCTGATCAGGGCCTCCGTCTCGGGCCAGTTCCGCGCGTGGGTTCCGTAGCCGGGCACCGGCCAGCGCTGCGGGCCGAAGAAGTACTGATGGTCAACCCATCCGCGGATGGCGGTGTGGACCTCAGGATGATCATCGACGAAGTGGGTCAGATCTAGCTGCTCGCAGTGGATGCGCTTGTCCGGGCGGGTCAGGCAGAACCTGACATTCGCGGCCGGCAGGCCGGTCCGCCGGTAGAAGTCATGACCCGCGAGCCAGCGCAGCGTCCTGGCCTGAACCCGGGGGCCGCACTTGGAGACGAGCCAGACCCGGACGGCGAACAGGTCGACCAGTCGCTCGATCGCCGCCACCGAGCCTGCCATCTCCGGCGTGGCCAGCATGGCGGCCTCGTCGCCTTCGAAGAACGCCGTGTCGCCGCCCGCGCGATGGGCCGGGCCATCGATGATCACCCGCCCGATGTCGATGCCAAGCCGCGGCTGGCGACGCGCGGAAGAAGTGGTCATCACACCAGGGTGCCCGACCTGCGGCGCGGACGTGACCTTGCCTAGGCCACCCCCGGCGGAGCCCTCCGCGACCACCTCGGCTACGCCACCCCCGGCGGAGCCCTCTGCGACCACTTCGCCTACGCCGCCCCCGCCTAAGCCCTCCGCGACCACTTCGCTGCCCCGACCGCTTGACATCGAGACCCGTTTCTAACGACGAGCTTGCCGTTTTGTCTTCTATGCGACTTTCCTGGTGTCGTTCACGCGCGGATCTCGCCGGATGGATGGCACATCCATCCTTGTTTCGGCGGATCAAAGTGCCATCCATCCGTGCTGTGGCCGCCCCGTGCTCGACTCGCCGGGCCGTCCTGGCCGGCGGCACGGACAGTTCGCCCGATATCGGGTTGGCCCAGCCTGTCGAGCGAGGCGATGATGGGATCATGAAAGTCGAACAGATCAATATCGGCCCCAGCGACGCGCTCGCCTCGGTCGCCGCGATCGCCGGCAAGGGGCTGAAGGGCGACCGCCAGTTCTTCGAGCACGGCGCGGAAGCCGGCGACGCCCTAACCCTGATCGAAGCAGAAGCTCTCGAGGATGTCGGCCTCACCGGCGCCCAGTCCCGCCGTCAGGTGGTGGTCCGCGGCGTCCGGCTCAACGACCTGGTCGGCAAGCGCTTCATGGTCGGGGACGTCGAGTGCCTCGGCGTCAAGCTCTGCGAGCCGTGCCTGCATCTGCAGCAGCTAACGCGGCCCGGCATCGTCAAGGACCTGATTCACCGCGGCGGCCTCAACGCGGACATCCTGACCGATGGCCAGATCTCGGTCGGCGACCAGCTATCGGTCATCTAGGCGTGCCCGGTGCCGGCCAACCAGCGCCCGGTGCCGGCCAACCAGCGCCCGGCTTCCGGCAGACAGCACGACAGCACGACAGCACCCGGCAAGAGTGACGCGTAGCCGCCGCGTCCGCGATCTGCCGATCACACCGGCCAAGCTGCTCACCTAGCCCGTTCGTGCGGCCCCGTGATCGGCGAGGACCTCGCCGATGATGCGTTTCGTCTCCCTCGCATCGTCCGGATCGTCCCGCAGCGCTCCGACGAGCGTGATCAGTGCCTTCCACAGCGCCCAGCCGCGGCCACGTACCCAGGTGCCCTCGTCCACGGGCAGGCTGGACCTGAACACCCGCCGGCCTTCCCCGGACAGGAACGTCCACGCGATCACGGTGTCGCAGGCAGGATCGCCCACTGCGCAGCAGCCGAAGTCGATGACGGCGCACAAGCGGCCGTCGCGCACGAGCAAGTTCCCCGTCGCGACGTCGCCGTGGACCCAGGTGGGAGCCGTCCGCCACGGCGCGCGCAGTGCCGCCGCCCAGACTTCGGTCGCACGGTCGGCGTCGATCTCGCCGCCGAGGGCCGCGATCGCCGCCCTGGTCTGCCCGTCGTAGACGGCCAGCGACCCGCCTCGGAAGAAGTTGTGGTCTCCGGGCGGCGGTCCGCCGGCGGCGTCGATCCGGCACAGCGCCGCCAGGAAATCAGCCAGGTCGGCTGCGAACGTGACGAGGTCGGGCACCCGCCCGGTGGTCGCGATGTCGCCGTCCAGCCAGCGGTAGACCGACCACGGCCGGCCGAACCCGCAGCCAGGAACGCCTTTCGCCATCGGCTCAGGAATGGGCAGCGGCAGGCTGCCGGCGAGTACCGGCAGCCACCGGTGCTCCTTGTCGACCTGCTGGACATACTGCTCGCCGGTCGGCAGCCGGACAGACAGGTCCTCGCCCAGGCGGAAGGTGGTGTTGTCCCAGCCGTCGACCGCGACGGGCCTGACCGGAAGGCCAGCCCACTGCGGAAACTGCGCCGCGACCAGCCGCGACACCAGCGCCGACGTGATAGACGATTTGTCCACGGTTCGCATGGTCCCACGGCCCCCACGAGCCAAGCCTCTGATTTTCGGTCGGTCGGCGGCTCGGCGGGCGGTCCGGTCGGCGGGCGGTCCGGTCGGCGGGCGGTCAGGCGATCACGACGCGGACGCCGGCGTCGGCTAGCTTGGCCGCCTGATCGGCGTCGATCCCGGCGTCGGTCACCAGCACGTCTACCTCGCCGGCCGAGCAGATCCTGGCGAACGCGCGCCGCCCCGCCTTGGACGAGTCGGCCGCGACCACGACCCGGGCGGCCCGCTGCGTCATCAGCCGGTTGATGCTCGCCTCGCCCTCATGGTGGGCCGTCGCCCCGGCCTCGGCGTCGATCCCGTCCACGCCGAGGATCACCACGTCGAGCACGACCTGCTCGAGCACGCCGGTCGCCAGCGGCCCGGTTAGCTCGTACGACTGCGGCCGCGCAACTCCCCCGGTCACCACGATCTTGATGTTCTGCCGGACGGCCAGCTCGGCGGCGATGTTGAGCGCGTTGGTCAGAACGGTCACCGACGGGGCGAGCGGACCGCCGGTCTGCAGGTCGGCACGGACCGCCAGCGCCCTGGCGACCTCGGTCGTGGTGGTGCCGCCGTTGAGGCCGGCGACCTGACCGGGCCGGACCATGTCGGCGGCCACGGCGGCGATCCGGTGCTTCTCGGTGGGGTGCCGCTCGGTCTTGTACCGCAGCGGCAGGTCGTAGGTCACGCCGCGGGCGACCGCTCCGCCGCGGATCCTGGTCAGCATCTGCTGCGCGGCCAGATCGTCGAAGTCACGCCGCACGGTCGCCGCGGAGACGCCGAGCACGCCGGCTGCCCGCTCCACGCTGACCTGGCCGTCCGCAGCGAGCAGCTCGAGCAGGTCGTTCAGCCGCCGGTACCGGCTCATGCCTGAACTCGCGGCGGCAGGCCGGCACCGGCCACGGACGACATCAGCGAGGCCATGCCGGTCAGCCCGCCACCTGGAGCACGCCGAGCAGCCGCGTCACCTCAGCCGCGACCGCATCCCGGCCGGCCGCCTCGTACTTCCTCGGATCGACCAGCCGCTCGTCGGCGGCCAGCCGCTCCCGGACGGCCGCGGTGAAGGCCTTGTTCAGCTGCGTCGCGATGTTGATCTTCGTCATCCCGGCCATGATGGCCTTGCCCAGCGAGACGTCAGGAACGCCGGACGATCCGTGCAGCACCAGCGGCACCGTGACCGGCACGCGTGCCCTGATCTGCCCGATCAGGTCGAAGTCGAGTACGGCATCCCTGGTCAGCATGGCGTGCGAGCTGCCGACGGCCACCGCCAGCGCGTCCACCCCGGTCGCCGCCACGTAGTCCGCCGCGTCGTCCGGCCTGGTCCGAGCGCCAGGGGCATGCACGCCGTCCTTGCCGCCGATCTCGCCGAGCTCGGCCTCGACCCAGATCTCGCGCTCATGGCACCACGCGGCGAGCTCGGCCGTGGCGGCCAGGTTGGCCGCGTAGTCCAGGGCCGAGGCGTCGAACATCACCGATCCGATCCCGAGCCCAGCCGCCGCGCGGACCAGATCGGCACCGGTCGCGTGATCCAGGTGGACGGCGACCGGCACCGCCGCCGACCTGGCGATGGCGAGCGCGGCGAGCGCGATCGGCTCGAGCGCCCCGTGGTAAAGGACGCAGTTCTCGCTGATCTGCAGCACCACCGGCAGCCCGGCCGCCTCGGCACCCGAGACGATCGCCTCGGCGTGCTCGATCCCGATCAGGTTGAATGCGCCGACGCCCTGGCCCTCGGCCAGCGCCGCCGCGATGATCTCCGCAGTTCCCGCCGCTGGCATGACCTACCCACGCTCCTGTCCTGCCCCGATGACCTGAACCGTCGTCACGAGACGCTCGTAGTCGGCCCAGCCGAACGCTCCGGCGACGGGCGCGGCCGCCGCCGCGGTTCCGAGCGCGGCGGCGTGCCGCAGCGTCGCTGGCCAGTCCTGGCCGCGGACCAGGGAGTCGGCGAGCCCGGCCACGACCGCGTCGCCAGCGCCGGTCGGGTTCCCCGGAACGCGCTCCGGCGGCCGCGCGTGCCAGGTGCCGTCCGGCCCGACAGCGAGCAGCCCGTCCAGTCCGAGCGAGACCACGACGCTCGTCCCGGGTGCGGCCAGCGCGCGCGCCGCCTGCTCTACGGCGGGCAGGTCAGGACCACCGGCCGTGCGCAGCGCGTGCCCGGTCGCCGCCTCGAGCTCGGCCAGGTTGGGCTTCACCACCGCCGGGCCGGCGGCCGCACCATGCGCGAGGGCCGCACCGCTGGCGTCCAGGACCGCCGGCACCCCGGCTCTGGCGGACGCGGCGATCAGCCCGGCGTAGGCGTCGGCAGGCACCCCGGGCGGCAGGCTGCCGGACAGCACGACCGCTGCGCTCGACGCCAGTGCCTTCTCATACGTAACGAAAAACCGCTCGTACTCGGCCGCGGAGACGGCCGGTCCCGGCTCGTTGAACAACGCCGTCTGCCCGGTCACGCTGTCCGCGACGACGAAGGTTCTTCTCGTCTCTCCCGCGATCGGCGTCAGCTCCGTCGCGATCCCGGTCCCGGCCAGGTCCTCGACGAGTGCCTCGCCGGTGGGTCCGCCGGCCAGCCCGGTCAGGGTCACGGCCTGGCCGAGAGCGCGCAGGGTCCGCGCCACGTTCAGCCCTTTGCCGCCGGCCCTGGCATGCACGGCGACCGGACGGTTGACCCCTCCCCAGTCGGCGCCGGCGACGTGGTGGGTGACGTCAAGTGCCGGGTTGAGCGCGACGACCAGGATCATCGGGCCGGATCGGCCGGGCCAGCCCCGTCCAGGATCACCGACCGGGTCAGGTTGCGCGGCCGGTCGGGATCCATGCCAGCCGCGCGGGCGATCGCGACCGCCACCCGGTGCACCCGGACCAGCTCGGCCAGCGGGTGCTCGCCCGACTCCCACATCAGGCCGCCGGCCGCGGCCACCTGGGCCGCCAGCCCTTCTGGTGCCTGCCCGAGCATCCACACCACGCTGCCGGGGCCGGTCACCGCGATCGGGCCGTGCCTGAACTCCATCGCCGGGTAGGCCTCGCTCCACATCCCGGCCGACTCGCGCAGCTTCAGCGCGGCCTCGCTGGCCAGGCCGCAGGTCCAGCCGGTGCCGAGGAACGTGAACTGCCGCCCGTCCGTCAGCGCCGCGGGCGGCGGCTCGGCCAGCACGCGTTCCGCCGCCTGGGCAGCGGGCTCAATGTCGGTGCCCAGGTGCGCGAGCAGGAGGGCCAGCTCGGTAGTCGCGAACCTGGTCTGCACCACCGACTCCTCGTCGGCGAAGTCGAGCGTGATGAGGGCGTCGGCCGCGGCGGCGATCGGGGTGCCGGGATCGGCGGTGATCGCCACGGTCGGCTGAGCCGGGCCGATCAGCCCGAGCAGCCGCAGGATCTCCGTGGTCGTGCCCGACCTGGTCAGCGCGACCACACGGTCGTAGCGACGGCCGGCCGGCATCTCCGAGGCGGCGAACGCGTCGGTCTCCCCCTGGCCGGCCGCCTCGCGGGCGACGGCGTAGGACTGGGCAATGAACCACGACGTACCGCAGCCAACCACGGCCACCCGCTCTCCGGCGGCGGGCAGCAGGCCAGCCACCTCAGGCAGCAGCGTGACGGCGCGCCGCCAGCAGTCCGGCTGCGACGCGATCTCCGACTCAGTCCGCATAAGGTTCCCCATCGTCTCGCCAGCTCGTCACGTCCCGGCCAGCCCGGTCGCGGCAACCGACCGGACGAAGTACCGCTGCGCCAGCAGGAAGACGAGCAGCATCGGCGCCAGGCTCATCATGTTGCCGGCCATCAGCAGCGTCCACTGCGTGGAATGCGCTCCCTGGAAGGTCGCCAGGCCGAGCGGCAGCGTCATCTCGTTCGGCGAGGTGATCACGATCAGCGGCCACAGGAACGAGTTCCAGGAGTCGAGGAAGGTGAGGGCGGCCAGTGTCGCCAGGGCCGGCGCCGAGAGCGGCAGCACGATCCGCAGCAGCACGGTCAGCCTCGTCGCGCCGTCGACCCTGGCTGCCTCCTCGTACTCGATCGGCAGCGTCCGGAAGAACTGGCGCAGGAAGAAGACCCCGAACGCCGTCGCGGCGTTCGGCACGATCAGCGATCCGATGTGACCGATCCCGGCTCCGGCCAGCAGGTTGACGCCGATCCACTTGGTGATCAGGAACTGCGGGATCATCGTCACCTGGAACGGCACCATCAGCGTGATCATGATCAGAACGAACAGCACGCCCCGGCCGCGGAACCTGAACCGGGCGAACGCGTATCCCGCGGCCGCGCAGAACACCAGGTTGCTGATCACCGTGGTGATCGCCACCACGGCGCTGTTCCAGAAGAACCGGCCGAACGGCGCGGCTTTCAGCGCGTCACCGTAGTTGGTGAACCGCAGCACGTGCGGCGTCAGGTCGGGCGGGAACCGCAGCGCCTCGGACGAGGTCTCTATCGAGGTCACGATCATCCAGAAGAACGGGAAGATCAAGATGATCGTGGCCGGCACGAGCACCAGGTGCCAGGGGCTGAACGGCAGCCTCCAGCGCCGCGGCCGCCGTCCGGCGACGCCGCGCATCGAAGCGGGGACCGGTGCGGCCTTGGCCAGGTCGACGGTGCTCATCTGCGCGCCTCCGGCGCGGTGCTCATCTGCGCGCCTCCGGCGCGGTGCTCACTGGCGCGCGGTCCGCGCTCATGACCGGTAGTAGGTGAACCGGCGGCCGACCCGGAACTGGATCGCCGTCGCCACCAGGATCACGATGAACAGCAGGTAGGCGATCGCCGATGCGTAGCCGAAGCTGAAGTTCTGGAACGCCTGGACGTACAGGTAGTAGACGACCACGGTGGTGGCGCCGAGCGGGCCGCCCTGGGTGGACAGGAACACCTCGTCGAACAGCTGGAGCGCGTTGATCGTCAGCCAGACAGCCAGGAACAGCGACGCGGGGCTGAGCAGCGGCAGCGTGATCCGGCGGAACGTCGCCCACCGGCCCGCCCCGTCGATCGCCGCGGCCTCGGTCAGTTCCTTGGGCACGCCCTGCAGCGCAGCCAGGTAGATCACCACCGCGAAGCCGGACCAGCCCCAGATCGTCATCACCACGACGACGCCGAGGGCCTGCGACGGGTCGTTCAGGAACTGCTGCTGCGGCAGGCCCAGCAGGCTGAGCGCGTAGTTCACGATCCCGTACGACGGGTCGAACAGCCAGATGAAGACCAGCGCCTCGCTGATCGTGGAGATGGCCATCGTCGCGTACGCGGCTGTGCGGTAGAACCAGATGAACCGAATCTGCCTGTTCATCGCGACGGCGAGGAAGAGGCCGACGATCATCGTCCCTGGCACGAACAGCACGGTGTACACGATGGTGTGCTCGGTGGCCGACAGCACGGCCGGGTCGTGGATCAGCTGCCGGTAGTTCTGCAGGCCGACGAAGGGCGTCTTCGGCGAGAGCAGGTTGTTCTGCTGGAACGACATCACCAGCGACCAGACGATCGGCACGGCACCGAACAGCAGGATGATCACCGACGCCGGCGTGACGAAAGCCCAGCCAGCCAGTGACTCCGAGCGCGCCAGCGCCCGGTTGCGCGCCCCTCCGGGCGCGCCGCCGGACCGCCGTCGGCTGCCCGCCGCCGTGCTCGTCGCCATCTCAGCCCGCCGCCGTCATCGGCGGGGGGCCATCGGTGCCGGCGTCACCCTCAGCTGCCCGAGCCGGCCAGGATCGAGTTGACCTTGGCCGCGGCCTGGTCGAGTGCGGCCTTCGGCGCGGACTTGCCGAGCAGCACCGACACGATCATCGTCCCGAGCACCTGCGAGATCTGCGGGTAGCTCGCGATCTGCGGCCTGGCCTGCTTGACGTTGCCCAGGTTGGTGATGAAGGTGTCGACGCCCGGCAGCGCCGCGTTCATCGCCGCGGTGAAACCCGCAGCGCTGGCAACCGACTGGCGGGTGGGCAGGTCACCGGTGGCCAGCGAGAAGGCCTTCGCCTGGGCCGGGGCAGTCAGCCAGAGCAGGAACTTCTCCGCGGCGCTGACCTGCGCCGCGCCATTGTTGAAGATCACCCAGTTGTCCGGGCCCGAGATGGTCTGGTGCCCGGCGCCGGTGCCGGGGTACTGCGGCATCACCTGCACGCCGTCGTGCACGTTCGGGAAGGCGGACAGGTCCCACGGCCCGGTGACCAGCATCCCGATCTTGCCCGAGTTGAACAGGTTGGCGTACGCGGAGTCAGCCGGGTCCAGGTACATCGAGTGGTCGGTGACCGCCATCGTGCGCAGCGTATTCAGCGAGGTCAGGCCGGCCGGCGAGTCGAACGCGGCCTTGGTGTTCGAGGAGTTCAGGATCTGGCCGCCAGCCTCCCAGAGCAGCGCCTCCCAGTGCCAGACCGTGTCCTCCGAGCCCGGCGTCACGTAGGCGGTTCCGAACTGCTTGATCGCGGGCTTGGTCAGCGCCTTGGCGTCGGCCTGGAACTGCGCCCAGGTCCAGCTGGCGGCCGGCGGCTTGAGGCCAGCCTGGGCGAACAGCGTCTTGTTGTAGACGACGGCGAGGTTGTCGACCAGGGCGGGAATGCCGATCACCCTGCCGTTCACCGTCGCCACATCACGCTCGCCGACCCAGAAGTCGTTCCAGTTCACCGACGGTTTGGCAACCACCTTCGTCAGATTGACGACCTGCGGGATCTTGGCCACGTTCGGCGCCCAGGAGCCATACAGGTAGGCGATGTCAGGCTGCGTTCCGCCGCGCACAGCAGTCAGCACCTTCTGCAGCGTGTTGTCGTTGTTGACGTACAGGGCAGAGACCTTGACGCCCGGGTTCGCCTTCTCGTACGCGGCGACCAGGTGCGTGAACTCCTTCTGCTCGGCGCCGGTGTAGCCCTCCCAGATCGAGATGGACTTACCGGAACCTGACCCGCCGCTGCCCGTACCGCAGGCGCCAAGTCCGAGCACAATCAGCGCGCAGGCGACCAGGGCGCGCAGCGTCCGCAGGCGATTAGATCCCATCGGTGTCCTTCGTTCACGCTGTAGCGGGGAACAAGCCAGGTTGAGCTGACAAGCGGTGTTTGAGCCAATCTTGGGCGCCGGCCGCGCACGGTGTCAACCAGATCGCGAGCAGAGCTGCGCAGATTCGTCCCAGGTCACGAGCGCGCGTCTGCTTCATTGCTGCGTGCTCTTGCACGAATCTGGTCACAATGGAACACTTTCGAACTGTGACCAAGGTTGCGTTCATCGGCGCCGGCAGCATCGAGTTCACCCGCAACGTCGTGACCGACCTGTGCGGCTTCGCCGAGCTGGGCGGCTCCCTGCAGCTCGCGCTGCACGACATCAGCCCGGAGCGGCTGGCCTTCGCCGAGCGGCTGGTCACGCAGATCATCGCGCAGACCGGTTCCGCCGCGACCGTCACTGCCTCGGCCAGCCGCACCGAAACGCTGGCCGGCGCTACCTACGTGATCAACGAGATCCAGGTGGGCGGCTACGCCGCGACCAGGCTGGACTTCGATATCCCGGCCCGGTACGGGCTGCGGCAGACGATCGCCGACACCCTCGGCATCGGCGGGATCTTCCGCGGGCTGCGGACCATCCCGGTCGCGGTCGCCCTCGCCGAGGACATGCTGCGCACCTGCCCGGACGCGTACCTGCTGAACTACACCAACCCCATGGCGATGCTGCCGTGGGCGGTCTACGAAGGGACCGGCTTCCAGCGGGTCTTCGGGCTGTGCCACTCGGTCAGGGACACGCACGCGTTCCTGGCCGGCCTCGTCGGCGTCGACCCGGCCGAGGTCAGCTTCCTGACCGCCGGATTCAATCATCAGGCGTTCGTGCTGCGCTTCGAGCACGGCGGGCGCTCGCTCTACCCGAAGCTGGCCGAGGTGATCGACGCCGACCCGCAGCTGCAGCGCAGGGTCAGGGTCGAGATCTTCCGCCGGTTCGGCTACTTCCCGACCGAGTCGAGCGAGCACTCGGCCGAGTACGTGCCCTGGTTCATGCGGCACGACTCGCAGCTGGAGCGCTTCCGGATCTTCGTCGGCGACTACCTGGCCCGCTCGGAGGAGAACCTGCGCGAGCTCGACGAGCTGAGCAGGCAGCTGGAGGCCGGCGAGACCCTTGACCTCGAGCCGACCCACGAGCTGGCGTCGCAGTTCATCTACTCCGCCGAGACCGGCGCGGAACAGGAGATCTACGTCAACGTCCGCAACGGCGGCCTGATCGAGAACCTGCCTGCCCAGGCCTGCGTCGAGGTGCCGTGCGAGCTCGGCCCCCGCGGCCCGAGGCC
The DNA here is from genome assembly GCA_035532775.1 of Streptosporangiaceae bacterium. Classification (GTDB taxonomy): domain Bacteria; phylum Actinomycetota; class Actinomycetes; order Streptosporangiales; family Streptosporangiaceae; genus Chersky-822. Next base: position 10,636 of record DATKQH010000326.1, on the reverse strand, counting down.
CAAGCCGGTCGGCGCGCTGCCCGCGCAGCTGGCGGCGCTGAACCGGACGTTCCTGAACGTGGTCGAGCTCACCGTCCAGGCGGCGCTTACTGGCCGCCGCGACCACGTCTACCAGGCGGCCCTGCTCGACCCCAACGCGGCAGCGACGCTGACCACGGACCAGATCGTCGCGCTCTGCGACGAGCTGATCGAGGCGCACGCCAGCCTGCTGCCCGCGGCGCTGCGCCCGTTAGCGCAGGTCCGGCCCGAACCTCGTCCGGTCGCGGCACGGTCGCGCTCCGCTCAGCAGATGCCCTAGCCTCGTCCAGCGATCGCGAGGTCACGCCATGCCAGTCCAGCCGTCCGGTAGGGCTTCGTGCGGCCGGCGGCGACCGAGTACGGCGGCTCCGGCCGGGCACATACACTTGCGTGCCCATCCTGATCGGAACCTCTGGCTGGCAGTACCGCCACTGGCGCGGCGTGTTCTACCCGCCTGACGTACCACAGAAGCGCTGGCTGGAGCACTACGCCGGGCTGTACGCGACGGTGGAGAACGACGGCACGTTCTACCGGCTGCCCGCCCGCGAGACCTTCGCTGACTGGCGGGCCAGGACGCCTGGCGACTTCGTCATGGCGGTCAAGGCCAGCCGGTTCCTGACTCACGTCAGGCGGCTGCGCGACCCGGCCGAGCCGGTGCAGCGGCTGATGCAGGCGGCCGCTGGTCTCGGTGACCGGCTCGGTCCCGTGCTGCTCCAGCTTCCGCCGAACCTGACAGCCGACCCAGCCAGGCTCGATGCCTGCCTGGCGGAGTTCGGGGCGTCCGCGGCTGGCCGGCCGGTCCGCGTCGCGGTCGAGCCGCGGCATCCGTCCTGGTGGACCGAGGAGACCCGGCAGGTGCTCGCCGCGCACGGCGCCGCGCTGTGCTGGGCGGACCGGCTCGGCCGACCGCTGACGCCGCTCTGGCGGACGGCGGACTGGGGATACCTCAGGTTCCACGAGGGCGCGGCGCAGCCCTGGCCACGCTACGGTACCCGCGCCCTGCGCTCCTGGCTGGACCGGATGACGGGGTGCTGGACGGCCGCGGAACCCGTCTACGTCTACTTCAACAACGACCAGTTCGGCGCGGCCATCGCGGACTCGGCGGCGTTCGCCGGGCTCGCCCGCCGGCGCGGCTGCGGGGTCACCCGCACGCCAGCCGGATCCGGCTGAGGGGCCGGCCGGCCAGCCAGGCTCAGCCGCCGAGCGCGGCGTAGAGCAGGTATCCGTTCAGCCCGATGATCAGCCCGGCGATGCAGGCGGTCGCGGCGGTGGTCACGCCGCGGTTCACCAGCGATCCCATGATGTCGGGGCGGCGGGTCAGCAGCGCCAGCGGCACCAGCGCGAACGGGATCCCGAAGGACAGCACGACCTGCGAGATGACCAGGCTCTGCGTCGCCGGGAGCCCGGCGCCGAGTACCGCGAGCGCGGGCAGCATGGTCAGCGTGCGCCGGACCAGGAGCGGGATGCGGCGGCCGACGAATCCCTGCATCACCACCTGGCCGGCGTAGGTGCCCACGCTGGACGCCGAGATCCCGGACGCGAGCAGGGCGACAGCGAAGGCCAGCGCCGCACCGCCGCCCACCACCCGGCCGAGTCCGGCGTGCGCCGCGGCGATCGCGTCCGGGCCGGCCGGTCCCGCGCCGTGGAACAGCGCGGCAGCGATGAAGAGCATGGCGAGATTGATCACTCCGGCCGCGCCGAGTGCGACCACCACGTCGAGCCGCTGGAAGCCGAGCAGCTCGCGGCGCTCGGCGTCGTCGCGGCAGGACACCCGCGACTTCGTCAGGGCCGAGTGCAGGTAGACGGCGTGCGGCATGACGGTGGCGCCGACGATTCCCGTCACGAGCAGCAGGCTGTCCGGCCCGGCGAGGCTGGGCGCGAGCCCCGCCCCGATTCCGGCTGGCGAGACCCCCACGACCGCCAGGTCATAGCCGAAGCCGAGGCAGACGATCCCGAGCAGGGCCGCGATGGCGATCTCGAACCGGCGGTAGCCGCGCTGCTCGAGCGCCAGGATCGCGAACGCGACGACGGCCGTGATCAGCCCGGCCGGCAGCAGCGGGACGCCGAACAGCAGGTTGAGCCCGATCGCGGCGCCGACGAACTCCGCCAGGTCGGTGGCCATGGCGATCAGCTCGGCCTGGAGCCACAGGCCGCGGGAGACGGCGCGCGGCAGGTGATCGCGGCACAGCTCGGGCAGATCGCGCCCGGTGGCGACGCCGACCTTCGCCGACAGGTACTGCACGAGCATCGCCATCAGGTTCGCTACCACGATCGCCCAGGCGAGCGCGTACCCCGAGACCGCGCCGGCCGAGAAATTGGTCGCGAAGTTGCCCGGATCGATGTAGGCGACCGCGGCGACGAACGCCGGGCCGAGCAGCGCCGCACCGCCGCGGACCCGCCCGCGTGCGCGCAGCACCCGCAGCGCGCTCGGTGAGCTCAGATCGGCGGATGAGCCCAGGTCTGGGGACGAGCTCAGACCGGCGGGCGAACTCAGACCGGGGGGCGAGCTCAGGTCGGCGCCCGCAGTCCCGGCCAGCGCGGCGGGCACCGCGAGATTCGGCTGGGTGACCGAATCCGCGGCCATCGACGAGACCTCAGCCGACCGACGGGCCGAGGCCGAGCGACTGCGGGGTACTCGCGTCCGGCGACGGCTGGTTCAGGCCCTCGTCCAGCGGGCCGTACTCGGTCATCAGCGCCGGGCTCCCGCCCCACGGCGTCTGCTCCTCCGCGATCAGCGTGCTCGTCGTGAGCAGCAGGCCGGCGACGGAGGCACCGTTCTGGAGCGCCGAGCGGGCGACCCTCAGCGGGTCGATGATCCCCATCTCGATCATGTTCCCGAAACGGCCGGCCAGCGCGTCGAACCCATCGTCGCGGCCAAGCTCCGCCATCCTGGCCACTACCTCCTGCCCGGAGTAGCCGGCGTTGGTGGCGATGAGGTAGGCGGGCTCGGCCAGTACCCGCCGCACGATCTCGACACCCGTGGCGTAGTCGCCAGTGACGTCCAGGTCATCGAGCGCCGGCTCGGCGTGCAGCAGCGCGGCCCCGCCGCCGGCCACGATTCCCTCGGCCATCGCGGCCCTGGTGGCCGACAGCGCGTCCTCGACCCGGTGCTGGAGTTCCTTCAGCTCGGCGTTGGTGGGCGCGCCGACCCGGATGATGGCGACCTTGCCGGTGAGCGCCCCGATCCGCTCGGTGAGCACGTCCTCGTCGACGCCGAAGGTGGCCCGGTCGAGCTCCGCGCGCAACTGGGCGACCCGGAACTCGACATCGGCCACCGAACCGCCGCCGCCGACGATCGCGGTCCGGTCCGCGGCGACCATGACCTGCGCGGCCCGGCCAAGCTGGCTGACCGTCATGGTCTCGAGCGTAAATCCGGAGTGCTTGGACAGGACAGCGCCGCCGGTGATCGCGGCGATGTCCTCCAGCTTGTGCAAACGGCGGTCACCGAACCCGGGAGCTCGCACGGCGACGCACTGGAAGATCCCGTTGACGTGGTTGTGCACCAGCATGCTCAGCGCGGTGCCCTCGACCGCCTCGGCGATGATGACCAGCGGGCGGGGTTCCCGCATGATCTTGTCGAGCAGCGGCATGAGCTGCTGCACCCTGGTGATCTTCTCGCTGCACAGCAGAATGTAGGGGTCGGCGACGATCGCCTCGAGGCTGGCCGGGCTGGTAACCATGTACGGCGACAGGTAGCCGTTGTCGAACTCGAAGCCCTCGATGAACTCGACGCTCATGCCGTGCGCCGCGGACTCCTCCACGGTGACGATGCCGCCGTCGCCGACGGTGTGCAGCGCCTTCGCGATCACCGCGCCGACCATGTCGTCGTCGTTGGCCGAGATGGCGGCCACCCGGCCGTAGTCGTTCTCGGTCACCACCGGGTAGGCGACCTCCTGGAGCCGGGCCACCAGCCGGCCGACCGCCAGGTCGATGCCCCGCTTGACCAGCACCGGGTTGGCTCCGCCACCGATCGCCTTGTTGCCCTCCCTGACGACCGCCTGGGCGATCACCGTCGCGGTCGTGGTGCCGTCGCCGACGATGTCGTTGGTCTTGATCGCCGCTTCCTTGACCAGCTGAGCGCCCATGTTCTCGAACTGGTTCTTCAGGTGGATCTCCCTGGCGATGGTCACGCCGTCGTTGGTGACCACCGGCGAGCCGGTGATCTTCTCCAGGATGACGTTGCGCCCCTTCGGCCCGAGCGTGGACTTCACGGCCTCGGCCAGCTGGTCGACACCAGCCATCAGCAGGTCGCGGGCTTCGTCGCCGAAACGCAGTTCCTTGGCCATCGGCCCTCCTGTGACGTACGGAAAATAACGGACTCTGAAGTGGCGCGCCGGATGGCTAGGGGACGAGGATGGCTCGCCCGCGCACCCGGCCGGCATCCAGGTCGGCGAACGCGTCAGGCGCAGCGTCGAGCGGGTAGGTCCTGGTGTGCAGCGTCACCCGGCCCGCCTGGGCCAGGACCATCAGCTCAGCCAGGTCGTTGTAGGTCCCGACGATGTTGCCGACGATGTTGCGCTCGGTGGTGATGATGTCGAGCGTCGGGATGGTGATGGTGCCGCCGTAGCCGATCACGAAGTACGATCCGGCCCGGCCGGTCATCGCGAACCCGTCGTGCTCGGCGCCCTGCTCGGCGACGAAGTCGAGCACGACCTGCGCGCCTGCCCCGCCGGTCAGCTCGGCCACGGCGGCCACCTGCCCGCCGTCGGCCACGACCGTCTGATGCGCGCCGAGCTGCTCGGCGAGCTTGAGCGCATCGGGGTTGCGGTCGACCACGATGATCGTGGCGGCGGTCAGCGCGGCCAGGCACTGGATCCCGATGTGGCCGAGACCGCCGGCCCCGATCACGACGCAGGTCGTGCCCGGGTAGAGCAGCGGGATGGCCTTGCGGACGGCGTGGTAGGCGGTGATCCCGGCATCGGCGAGCGCGGCGACGTCGGCTGGCCTGGTCGACGGGTCCAGCTTCACGCAGGCCCTGGCCGAGGTGAGCAGGTACTCGGCCATGCCGCCGTCGCGGGACAGGCCGGGGAACACGCTGGCAACGCAGTGCATGTCGTCGCCGGCCCGGCAGGCACGGCACAGGCCGCAGGTCGGGGTCGGATGCAGGATCACCGTGTCGCCGACGGCGACGTTGGTGACCGCGGAGCCAACCTCGTGCACCCAGCCGGCGTTCTCGTGGCCGAGGATGTAGGGCAGCGGTGTGCCCATCGCCGCGTCCCACTGGCCCTCGATGATGTGCAGGTCGGTGCGGCACACCCCGGCGCCGCCGGTCTTCACGATGACATCGAGCGGGCCGGTGATGGCAGGCTCGGGGACCTCGTCGATCACTGGCTGGGTGTGAAAAGCATGCAAGCGGACGGCCTTCACGTGTCCTCCTCGCCTAGTCCTGACGTTCCGTACCTGTGCCGCAGCATGCCACGGCAGATGCCGGTGTTCGCCTCGATGCTGATCCTGGTGGTGTGCGCGCGCCGCAGGTGCATCGGTACCGACTCGCCAGGGAGCGGCGCGCCCGTTTCCTGATCGATCAGCAGCGGGGCGTCGTCGCCGGCCGGCAGCCCTAGCTCCGCCCGGCGCTGCCGGAGCCGCGTCAGCGCAGCCGAGGGCGGCGCCTGGCCCAGGGTGAGCCCGGCCAGCGCCGACGGGTCGGTCCCCGCGGCGACGAGCGGGCGGCAGACCTGGTCGGTGCCGGCCAGCACCGCCTTGCGCAGGAAGTCGGCGCGCAGCTCATGCAGCTCGCCGACCGCCTCGCCGTCGAAGGACCGGGCGAACCCGGCCCTCGCCGCCACGCCGCCGTTGATCGCGTCCGAGGCGAAATGGTCCTCGAGCACCACCTCGGTGCTGCGCACGCCCGGCGTGGCCGACACCGCGTCGTAGGCGTCGGCCACCATCAGGAACGCGAAGTTGGGCGCGCAGAAATACGTCGGCAGCCGCAGCCTGACCTGCGCGTCACCGTCCGCGGAGATGGTGCACGAGGCCACGAAGCCGAGCGAGGTGATCGGCTCGTCAAGCTCCGGGTCGCGCACCGCCTCCAGCGCGGCGAGCAGCCGTGACGGGGCAGTGACGGGATTGGTCATGCTCCCGAGACCAGCTGGGCGTCGTCCTGGGCAGCGGGAGTGCCCTGGCCGGCGTCGAGCTGGCACTCGGCCGGCACGTCGATTTCGTACAGCCTGGCCGCGTTCAGGCCGAGTATCTTCTTCTTCGTCGCGGTGCTCACCCCCGGGTAGTCGGCGAACTCCTCCGACTCGGGATAGTTCCAGTCGACGAAGCCCTCGATCTGCCACCGGGGCTCCCAGATCGCGTAGTCGCTGCCGAAGGTCATCTTGTCCTCGCCGACCCAGAACAGCAGCTCGCCCATGACCTTGGCGAAGAACCTCGGCCTGGCGTACATGAGCCCGCCGATGACCACCGAGAGGCCGGCGTAGACGTTGGGCTCCTGCGTCGCCATGAAGCAGAAGTCCTCGATCCTGGGCAGCCCGACATGCTCGACGATGAAGTTCAGCTCGGGGAAGTCCGTCGCGGCGTGGTCGACGTCTGACACGTCGAAGGCGTCCTTGTCCAGCGGCCAGATCGTCGGGCCCTTGTGCACGTGGATGTTCTTGATCCCCAGGCCCTGGCAGGCTTCCAGGTACCGGTACGCCCCGGGGTCGGTCAGCTTCCAGCCGCGCGAGCCGTTGTTCCACTCGGCGGTGTAGAGCTTGCAGCCCCTGGACCCGAACCGCTCGACGTTCTCCTTCAGCACCCGCAGGCCCTCGTCACCGTCCCTGGGATCCCACCGGGTGTTGTAGCGGAACATGCCCGGGTGCCGTTCGCCCATCAGCGCGTTGCGCTCGGTGGTATTGAAGCCCTCCTTGTACCACTCCTTCAGGTAGGTCGGCTGGAAGACCGCGACGTCCACGTACCCGTTCTCGAAAACGTCCGTCATCAGGTCGTCCTCTGAGTACTTCTGGAAGTGCTCGATCGACCAGTGCGTCTGCGGCGGGCCGAGTCCCTGATAAGCGTGGAAGCACTCGATCCAGCCTTTGGCGTACTGCTCCGCCCCCGGCACCCAGTTGTCCGGCGCCGCGTTCCAGTAGTGCATATGACTGTCGACAACGAAATACTTCTCGCCATCCTTTTCGTACACAGATGCCTCCTCGTAAGCCGGATCCGATCAGGGATTGTCAATGGCGCGGTAACCGCGGCCAGCCCAGCGGGACCGCTGGTGCCAGCTGAACCGCTGGTTCCAGCAGAACCCACCGGGCCGGGCTGCCGCAACGTCTAGCTGGCGGTCAGATCGAAATCGATGTACTCGGCTGCATCCTCAGGGTTAGCGAACATGATCGTCCGGTCATCCTCGTGGATCATCCGGCCGTAGTGCGTCGACATGTTCTCTTCGAACTCCGCGGCGTCGAAGAAGCCGGGCTCCTCGCCGAGCGCCTCGGAGATCTCGTCGTAGACGACGTCCATCCGCCGGACCGCGTCGACCCGGATCATTGACGGCAGGGGCGTCACCTTGACATTGGATTCAGTGCTCATGACCTGGGCCACAACCGCGCCGACCTGATTGTTCATCAGGGTGAACCCGCACATGTTGGATGCCGTGTTGTCGGACTTGAACGGCGATTCCGCCGTGGTGAAAGTAGTCACTGCGCCAGCTCCTTCGGTGCTTGTAGACCCAGATCGGCAAGGATGCCCCTGAACCGGTGCTTGGCCGCGTCCAGGCCGTCCTCGAAACGAGGCGGCTTGGCGTCAGGCTGCGACCACAGCGGCTGCAGCGTCCGCGACGCCGCGATGGCGCGCGGCACCCAGGCGGACAGCCACTGCTGCAGCAATGCCTTGTTGTGGTCAGCGAACTCGCGGTCGCTGGTCAGCAGCTCGAACATCGCGATGGTGTATCGCAGGTCCCGCTCGGCGAAGTCATATTCCTCGGCACCGACTACCGTCGGCGTCACGAAGTCACCGTTGCGCGGCGCGGCGTGCTGCACCAGGTGACTGCGGAACAGCTCGCCGACCAGCGGCTCGAAGATAACGTTGGCCGCGAAGATCGCCTCGCACCAGTCGTCGATGGCGGTTAGTCGCTCCGCCGTCTCGCGGACGCTCTGCCAGGCAGGGTCGCTGTTCCACGTCTCGATGTGCGCGGCGCCGTCGAAGCCGTTGATCTCCTCGCTCAAGGTCAGGTTGTACAGCGCCAGGTCCTGCGCCGCCCGGATCCGGTGCATGCTGTTCACCGAGATCGCATTGTTGTGCATATTCGTCGGCGCCCGGCGGTTGGCGTTCGCGAAAAGGTACAGCCCGAGGCCATGGTCGACGTGCATCCACGCGCCGATGTTGCGTTCCACGAAATGCACCCAGTTCGGGTTCCACTGCTCGAACGCCTTTGCCTGCTTGGCGGCCTCGATGTTCTGGTTGAGCTGCCGCACGACGTTGGAGTTGTAGCGGTAGAGCGTGAGTTCCCACTCCTCGTTCGGGTCCCTGAACTCGTGCCAGCCGAGCGCGGGCCAGTCGTACCCCTTGCCGCCGGAGCCGGGGTACCGCTCGGGCTCGGGCCGGTCGGATCCCCATGCCTTGAGCGCGGTCCAATCCAGCGGGTAGCCGCCGCGGCCGTCGGAGAACCCGTACAGCCAGCCCTGAGCGAGGTAGTGCCTGGGGTCAGGCTGAACCTCGACGGTGACGTCCTCGTAGTGGCTCTGCTTGCGCTTCTTCGGCGTGAAGTAGTTGAACCTGCGTGCGTCCGAGTCAGGGAATACCTTGGCCCCGGCCTCCGCATCGGTGAAAATCGGCTTGGGCAAGCTGCGTTCCTCAGCGGCTGTCATGAGATCTGCCTCCTCATTCCTGCGGGTCAGCGGTCGTGGTGAACTTGTCGTAGTAGATGCGCTTGTCCTCGACGCCCAATGTGGCCAGCAACGGCATCGCGGCCTCCACCATCGGCGGCGGCCCGCAGACGTAGGCATGAGCACCCTTGAGCCCGCCTGCCAGCCGCTTAACCACGTCGGTGATGAGCCCGGTCTCGCCGTCCCAGCCGTCGCCATCCGCTGGCTCGGACAAGGCGGGCACGTATCTGAATCCGGGGAGTATTTCCTCGAGCCCGCGCAGTTCCTTCTCGAAACAAAGATCCCGGCGCCCGCGAGCCCCATAGAAGTATGTGGCTTTACGCTGGATTCGCCGCTCAGCCATCGAGCGAAGGAGCGAGAGTATCGGCGCCATACCCGCACCGCCGCCGACGAAGATCAGCTCCGTATCCTCGCCCTCGCGCAGCGTGAACACCCCGAACGGCCCCGTCAGCTCAAGCCGGTCGCCGACCGCGACTCGGGTGGCAAGGAAATGCGAGAACAGGCCGTCCGGATAGACCTTGATGACGAACTCGAGCAGGCCGCCGTCCCGGCTGGAGGTGTTCGCCATCGAGAACGAGCGCGTCTCGTCGGTGCCTGGGACGGTGATGTCGACGTACTGGCCGGGGAAGAACTTGATCTCCTGCGGCTCGACCAGGCGCAAGACGAGGTGCCGCATGTCGTGCGTGACTGGATCGTTGGAGACGATGTCGGCCACCGCTTCCTGGATAGGCAGCCCCGACCGGATCATGTCCTCGTCGAAGTTGAGCAGCTCGATCGTCAGGTCCTCGTACGGGTGAGCCCGGCACAGTAGCGTGTAGCCTTCCTCCTTCTCGTAGTCGGGCAGCGCGAATGTGGAATAGCGGTCGAGCTCGATATCCTCGCCGTCGAGCACGAAGGACTTGCATGAAGAGCACTGCCCTTCCTTGCAGCCGTGCATGAGCATGATCCCCTGCTCGGCGGCGGCGCGCAGGATCGTCTGATCCTCGCCGACCTCGATCTCGATGCCGACCGGCTCGAAGCGCACGACGTGCTTGTCAGCCATGGCTCCCTCCGGGCTCGTGCTGCGGGGATGCGGACCGGGCCGGGCAGCGGAGGAAGGCCTGGAGCGCGGCACCTGGCCGCCGGCCTCCTCCGTGCCCGGTTACCCGGCTACCGGTCAGGCGTCGGCGGGCGCCGGACGGCCGGCCGGGCCGCCGCGGATGTAGTTCGCGTGGAACGCCGCCCGCTCCTCCGGTGTCATCTCGTTGAGCAGTACGTTCGGGCTCTGCAGCGGGCCCATCCGGCGCAGGTGGTCCAGCGTCCACATCTTCTTCGGGTCGAGGTTCAGATGCGGCTGGGCGACCAGCGTCTTGCCGTCGTCACGCACGTAACCCATGTCCGACACCACGTCGGCCCAGTTCCAGCCGTGGTAGAGGGTCTCCCACTCCCGCTTGCCGATCAGCTGGCCCATGTTCGGGGTTGCCCGGCCCTGGTAGGTAGGCCGGAAGGCGGTCGTGTCGGTCCACCGGCAGACCTCGTGGCAGTAGGTCCGTACCTGGCCCTCGACCTCGTCCATGACCATGTCCTCACGGACGAGGCACGGCACCATGCAGGTCCAGCAGCGGTGCGGGTACGCGTAGTCGACGTCCTCGGCCACGATCGGGTGATGCCCGTTCGGCATCGAGAGCCGGTTGTAGTTCTCCCACCACTTGCCGTACTTGTCGTACCAGCCCGGGTACTTGTACTCGAACCACTCGAAGTCCTTGTCGGTCATCGGGTCGATCCGCCAGTAGTTCGCCAGCCAGCCGGTGGCGAAGAACTGCGCGACC
>DATKQH010000325.1:0-3733 GCA_035532775.1 Streptosporangiaceae bacterium | reverse complement strand
CGACCGTGTCGTCCTCGTGGTCAAAGATGGCGTTGTCGCGAAAGACACACGAACCTGACCGGAAGCACCTGGCAGGCCCAGGCACGCCTGGGGGCATTGTCATACCAGGGTGACGAGTGTCAACTGGGAGATTCTTAGCATGACGCGAAGCCTGCGGCGTCTTTTGAGGTCCCGCCCGCAAGGGCGGGGACAGGGAGTGCCGAGCCCCCGAAATCAGGGTGAAGGCCATGGAAGCGATGTAGAGCCTGGAAGCGCAGCCGTGAGGGACTCCCGGCGTATGGGGCGCGGAACGTGTCGATGGTGGTGGCAGGAGGGCCGCTGTAAGCCAGTCTCAACCGCTGCCATCCGGACACGCTGGTTCCACGGCCGTTGGCAGCGCGGCCCCGACGCCATCGGCAGATGCGTAGGTCAGAGCGGGGATGCGTACGTCATTCCTGAGGTGGCTACCATGCACCGAGTCTCCCGCCAGTGTAGCTCAGTTGGGAGAGCAGCCGTCCCGCACGCAGACAGCCGAACGGCCCTGACCCGCATCGTTGCGTGGCAGTTTGCCAAGGTCGGCACGTATTCGTCATGCTGGACCCTGGCCTGGCGTTGTAGCGCCTGCCGATCGATTCGGGGCACTGCGGACACAGGTCGGCCAGTGCCACCCGGACATAGCCGGACTGCCTGACCGTGATTCGGTTGAGGAGTGGTTGAGCCCGTGGCCCGCCCGGCTGCAGGACCATGCTTTCGCAGGTCAATGCTTGTCGGTGGTTGCGCCCGGGTGCTACCTGTAAACCGTCGGCTTAGCCTACGTTGGTTCGAACCCAACACCTGCCACCACCTGCGAAAACGGCCCGTGAGCTGGGTGTTCCCGGCCTTGCGGGCTTTCTTGGTGCTGTCCCGCTGTGTGTCATGATGTGCCGCTGTGAGCCCCTGTATAACAGTGGTTACGGACATATGGCGGACGGAATCCGGCCTGAGCCAGCGGTTCACCGAACCGCTGGGCCCTATCCGCTCATATGCCCACGAAATGCGCGGACTCTGTTTTGGTCATTCCTGCGACCGTTCCCGTCCGTCATGCGTCCGTGCGCGCGGGGGTGCCGACCAGAGCCAGCGGTTCGGCCGAACCGCTGGCTCCCGGTTTCCCGGTTCGACTGCGACTGAGCTGATTTGCAGGTTGGCCTGATCACGGGAGCTATCTTGCGGCCCCGCAGCGGGAGGCGACTGCTCGCAGTGCGGCGGGCTGGCGGCCGGGTGCCGTTCATGACTTCATTGCACCGTGATACTCCCCCTGGCGGTCCTCAGTCCAGGCACGGCAGGTCATGGGCCGTCGAGGACACCACGATCCCTCTGTGGCCGCCGAGATCGCAGGTGCGGGCGACCGGAAGCAGGCATACTCCGCCGAGCCGGCGCGATGGGTGCCAGGGGGCGCCGTGGTGCAGGGTGAGCCCGGCCTCGACCAGGGAACGGGCGATGTCACGGGCTAGCGGTGCGAGCGGTCATCGGCGCTGGCGGCTGCACCGGCGAGCAGGGCCACGGCTGCGCCGCGCCCGGGGCCGGGAGGCGGTGGTGGTAACGGCGCGTTCCAGGATGTCGAGCCCGGCGGGCTGCCCGTTCTTGCCTAGCCCGTTATGCCGACGCGGCAGGAACTTCCCACCCAGATTCGTCGTGCAGGGCTGCGACCCGTAATCCGGCCTGCGACGCCAGACGGCGTGGCCGCCCCGCTCGAACGGCTGCGGAGCGCGTCACGAGCGGTGTGGGCCTGTTTACCAGAAACGCGCGCTCCGGCGTGTCTCCCGCGCGGGGACGCCGGTAGATCTCTAATGGTGGGGGTTACAGAAGGGTGTGAGGTCCAGGCCGGTGCTGGCGAGGAAGCCTTCGAGGAGGCCGGGCCGGTACTGCATCCGCCTGAGCCGGGTCTTCACCAGGGCGGTCAGCTGGGCGAGGTTGCGCTTGGCCAGGTTGGCCAGGGACCTTTTCAAGTGCGACCAGGCCAGCCCGGCCGGGTTGAGCTCGTGCGCATACGGCGGGAGCCGGTAGATGGTCAGCTAGTCCCGGGCCGCGGCCAGCTCAGTCATCGCGGCGCTGACGTGGGAGTTCAAGTTGTCCCACACGGCAACCAGGGGGCCGGCGAGTTGCTGGTGCGCGGCGTCCAGGAGCCGGGCGTAGTCTGCCTCGGTGAAACCTTTGCGCTGGTCCTTGCCGCGCCGGCGGCTCTTGTGCACGCGGTAGATCAGCCGGGGCCGTTGCCCTGGCTTGATGGCGATGAGCGCGGCCAGTGACACCCGCTTGTTGCTGCCGCCGGTCACCGTTACCACCGGGGTGGGTACCGCGCCGTCCCCACGTGCGGCCCTTGGGCGGCCTCAAGCCCTGGCCAGACTCGTCTTCGAAGACGATCCAGGCGCCCAGGTCCGCCGCCGTCCTTTACCACTGGCCAGGTCTCCTCCCGCCAGGCGGCGATCGCCGCCTCGTCACGCTCGGCGGCCCGCCGGGCGGGGACCTGGACGCTCCACCCGATCCGGTGCAGCAGCAGATCCATCCCCGCCAGCGTGTACTCCACCCCGAACCGGCGCCAGGCGACCTCGGTGATCCGGGCCAGCGTCCAGCACTGATCCTCATCCCAGCCCTGCACAGCGGGCCCGGCGTCCAGCAGCATGGCCAGTTCGCGCAGCTGGGCCGGGGTGAGCTTGCACTTCGCCCCGCCCGCGCCCTTCGATGCGAGCGCCGCCCGGCCCCCGGCGGCCAGCGCCCGCCGCCACCGGTTCACCGACATCCGCGACACGCGGAAATGCCGGGCCACCTCCCGGTCACTGGCCCCCGCCTCGATTAACTCCGCGGCCGCCAGCCGCACCTGCTCCCGGCGGGCCCGCTCAGCCGCATCCAGCCCGCCACCATCCGGGTACCTCATGCATCCGGCATACCGCAGAGCAGGCCAGCCGTCACCAGGTCAGTAACCCCCGCAATTGAAGATCTTTAGCGATCAGTAATGATGCTCGCGGTCCCGCGCTGCCCTATCCGTTCGGCAGGAAGAGGTCGGCCGACACGAGGCGACTTGACAGTTGTGTAAATAGTGCAGGCCGCGGGTTTCACGACATGCGTAGCCGGGATGCCGGACATCGTTAATCTCACACCGCACCAAGCGCCTTGAAGGCGGCCATTTTGGGATCGCCGTAGAAGATCGGATCAACGTGCTCGATGATGTCTGAGGCAACCTCGAGGAAGTTGCGTCGGTTCTCGATTGGGATGAGCGCGCGCTTAGCACCATTGTCCATCCCCACCTGAAGAGGCTCGACGAGCGACCGAGTTGGCTTTAGGTTTCCCTGGATGCTCATGTCTCCGAGAACTAGCAACGCAGGGGCGAGTGGGGCCGAACGCAGCGCGGAAAACGCCGCGACGAAGAACCCGACTCCGATGTCTGCCTCCACCCGGTTCGCGAGCAAGTCAATGACTTCTACGTGAAGGTCGGAAATGTCGAGGTCGCGGCCGATCCCGAGGTCGGCTTTCTTCGACTGCATGTAGCCAAAAGCCCGCTGCACCGATTCTCGTATCGCACCATGGACCCCGCCGGCCGCCTTCAGCTTCCCTGTTCCACCCGCGATCGACACCTCGATTCGAAACATCCCGACCGTCCCGTCGGCGTCGACCCCGGCCGCGTACGCTGAGCCTGGCGCCAAAGGATCGAGCGAGATAAGGTCACGCCCTCCTTGCTCCGGCACGCCGACGAACCGCTCCTCGCCGGTCGCCTCAATGG
>DATKQH010000324.1:0-57467 GCA_035532775.1 Streptosporangiaceae bacterium | reverse complement strand
GCTCTTATCGGGCGGACGTTCCAGCCCGCCAACGAAGCGATTAAGCGGCTCGTGGATGCAGGGATACTGCAGGCGATCAGAGTGGGCCGCCGAAACCGGGCATTCGAAGCCGTCGGGGTGATCGAAGCATTCAACGCCCTCGAGCGACAACTCGCTAGTCCTAGAGGGAATACTCTAACAAGCGAGCCATCGCGCCCTGTGCCGTACCGACGAGTGGTCGCCAGCTAGGAATCCACTAGCAGTTCTCGGATCTACCAGTGCACCGTTGACCCGGCCGGCACCGAGGAGTGGCTAGCCTGACGGGCCGCGGTGATCTCCGCCATCCGGGCGGCTCATCCGGGCCTGATCGAGGTCGGCCTCATCCACCTCGACGACGGCACCTATGTCGACGCCTTGCAACGGATCGGCGTGCGGACATCCATGTCGGGATCACGAGCGAGGAGCGCTCGGCACTGGTTCCTTGACCTCAACTGCGCTTGAAGGCCAATGATGAATGGATCGTGACCAGGCAGGAGGAGGAACACGGGATGGAAGCACCACGCAGTGCCGAACAGCGCAAGAGCGACACGCTGACCCGGCTCGCCTCGGAGGTGGACGCCTGGATCGCCACTGCCGACGGCGATGGTAGCGGCTACCTGCTGCCGCTTTCGTTCCTCTGGGACGGCGCGGGTGTGATCGTCTCTACGCCGCGTTCCAGCGTGACCGGACGCAATCTGAGCCGGAGTGGGCGGGTGCGGGTCGGCGTCGGGGAATTGCGGGACGTCACCATGATCGACGGGACCGCGGAGCCCGTGCAGGACGAGCGGACGAAGGATGCGTTTGCCGCCAAGCATGGCTGGGACCCGCGCAAAGAGGCGGGTGACTACGCGTATTTCCGCATCGTCCCCGACCACGTGCAGGCCTGGCGTGAGGTCAACGAACTGCCTGGCCGCACACTGATGCGCGAGGGCGACTGGCTCGCCTGAGCATCCGGCTCTGGCCCGCTCTGATGCCCTGGGTAGGCTGGTGGTGGCGCGCCGGGAAGTCTGGTCGGCATCCCAGTCCAACGAGCTGGTGAGGTCAGTGGCGTGCGCGGTGTAGAGACCGTCTTGTTCCTTGTGGTGCTGGGCACGGTAGTCGCGGTCTTCGCGAGCCGGCTGCGTGTCCCGGCTCCTTCCCTGCTGGTGCTCGCGGGCGTGCTGGTCGGCCTGGTGCCGGGAGCGCCCGCGGTGCGGGTGTCACCTGACGTAGTCAGCCTGGTCGTGCTGCCGCCGCTGCTGTATGCGGCGAGCGAGGAACTGTCCTGGCGGGACCTGCGGACAGTATGGCGGCCGGTGGCCGTGCTCGCGGTGGGCCTGGTGCTGGCGTCAGCCGCTGCGGTCGCCGCTGTGGCCGGGGCGGCGGCCGCGATTCCGGCAAGCATGGCGTTCGTGCTCGGGGCGGTGCTGGCCAGCACGGACCCGGTAGCAGTCAGCGCGCTGGGCCGGCGGCTCTCGCTGCCGCCCAGGATCCAGGCGCTCGTGCAGGCGGAGAGCCTGTTCAACGACGCGACCAGCCTGGTGCTGTTCCAGATCGCCGTCTCGCTCGCGGTAGCAGGAGCAGCCTCCAGGACCACGCCGGCCGACACCCTGCTGCACGGCGCAGGGCAGTTCGTGCTCCTGGCGGCTGGCGGCGCGGCAGCCGGGGGCTTGATCGCGGCCGGGGTCATTGCCGTGCGGCGGCGTGTCACGGATCCGGTGCTGGAGACGGTGCTGGCACTCATCACCCCGTACGCGGCGTACGTGCTCGGCGCGACTCTGCACGTCTCGCCGGTTATGGCGGTGATCGTGGCTGGGCTGGCAATCGGCATCCAGCGGACGCGGATCACCACCGCTCAGAGCAGGCTACAGGTGCACTCGGTCTACCAGACCGTCATCTTCCTGCTCGAAAGCGTGGTCTTCAGCCTCATCGGACTGCAGCTTCCGGCCCTGATCCGTTCCCTGTCGCATAACGAGGCGTGGCCGGTGCAAGCGCTCGCGGTAGCCGGCACGCTGATCGCGACGCGGATCTTGTGGGTCTTCCCGCTGTCGGCGATCCTCCAGTGGCGCAGCGGCGCCCGGCGGCCTTCGTGGTCGGCGCCAGCCGTCGTCTCCTGGGCCGGCACCCGCGGCGTCGTACCGCTCGCCGCGGCGCTGTCCATCCCGCTCACCGCCGCAAGCGGCGCCCCGCTGCCGCGGCGCGACCTCATCCTGGTCCTCGCCACAGCCGTCATCGTGATCTCGCTCGTCCTGCAAGGCCTCACCCTTGAGCCGCTCGTCCGGTTCGCCGGAATTGCCCGGCCGGCTGCCGCCCGCCACCAGGAAACAGTTGCCCGGCTCCGCCTGGCCGAGGCAGGTCTTGCCAGGCTCGACGAAATCGCCGAAACCGGCGCCGCGCCGGATGCCGTCATCGACCGCGTCCGCGCCAGCCTGCAGACCCGCATCGGGAACACCCGCGCCCGCATGGACGGCACCCAGGAACAGGAGCCGGACGGCATGACCGAACGGCAACTACGCCGCGACCTCATCGCCGCCGAGAACACCGAACTCGCCCGCCTCTTCGACAGCGGCACCATCAGCGACGGCACCCGGCAGCTGCTGCAGCACAACCTCGACCTGGAGGCCACCCGGCTCACTGACGACCAGCACTGACGCCGCGCGGACCACGGACTGCGCGCGAGGCATGTACCACCGGGGTCCGGCGTAACGCCAAATGAACATCGCAGGCATCCACCGCGCCGTGGGCGGCTGGCCAGCCTTGGCCACGAAGGAGATGCGCGGGGGTTACCGTCCGATGCCAGAACGCCCATGCGAGCGGGCCATTCCCGATTCGCGAGCAAGCGCGGGCGGCGGGACGAGGATCGCCGGACATCGGGCACAGGCAGAATAGCAACGGCTCAGCCTGCAGAAGAGTATCCGGGCGAGGATGCCGCGACGGCCAGCTCCCTTGAGGTTCAGCACCGGCACGAGCGCAGCGTCCACAGCAGCCGGGCGCGGTAGTCCGGCACCGGGCTGACCGTAGGTCGCGAACGCTTCTCGCGATCTGCCGGAATGTGCGCAGCGGCGGCGCAAATTCCGCGCCGATGCCGTCCGCCCCGCGACAGCCTGCGCATCAGGGGTCAGCTCGTCAGGCACCTCGTTTTCCGTAAGGCACCGCGTTCTCCGTTAAGCCCGTAGCTGACGCGAGGCGCCGGTTTCCGGGTGATTCAATGCGGGCGGATGGGGAGGGGCGCGGATCTCGATCAGGGCTGCGGCGAGTGTGCTGACCATTGCCACCGCGATTACCGTGGCCAGGAACGCCAGGTGGGTGCTGGTGCCCCCGATGCTGTCTGGTAGGCCAAGGACCACGGCCAGGCCGATCACCCACAAACCGGTGAGCCCGGCCGGGATCCATCGGCCGGTCAGAAGCACGCAGCAAGGCCCGGCAATCAGCAGCCCGATCAGTATGACGCGGTGGCAAGCACGGCATCGATGATCGCGATGACGACCGATATCGCCAGGCCGAGGAACCAGAGCTGCCTGACCGGCCACCCGGATACCAGCGATTTCCTTTCCTTCCATGTTCGTGACTGTCGGATTCGTCCACCAGGAGGCGCGATGAGTGCCCAGAATGCAGTTTCAGCTCACAGGCTTGGCGGGACGCTCTGATCGCGGTCTGGGACAAGTCCCTGACGACCTGTCGGTCCAGCCTGTCGTGCAGCCTGTCGTGCAGCGCGGCGAGGCTGGCCGGGTCCTGCTGCAGATAGCATCCCGCCCAGAAGACCTGCTGGTCGTGGGTGCTGGCCGCCGTGGCGCGCTGGTCCGGATGGCCCGCTCCGGGAAGGTGAGCCGCTACTGCCTGGCCCGTGCCCGGTGCCCGGTGCTTGCCGTTCCGCCGCCAGGCCTGGCTCAGGAAGCCGGGCATTGGCGGCTGGCATGGAAGTTCTGGAATCGCACCCTCACCCCAACTAGACGAAAGCGATGAGCGCTCTCGATCTTGCCGCGGCAACGATGTGGGCTACGCGGAGTCCCAGTGGGGTGGGCGCTCGCGAAGGAGGCTCTCGTCGTCGTCCGGTTCGAGCTGCCCGCCCCAGCCGACGTCGGTGTCTTCCTGGCTTTTCACCGGCACGGCAGGCTTCCCGCCGGGGTCCAGCGGCCCGGGGCTGGCCGGCAGGTTCGATCCTTGGATCGGCGGCATGACGGTCATTATCTCTCCTAGAGATCGGTGGGAGCGCTGCCGACGAGCGCGCCAATGGAAATCGCGCGAAAAGGGCGAAGCACCTATGAACGGCGGGCGCTCGGCGTGGCCAGCCACCGGCCCTTTGACCAGTGTCGCTGGTTCCTGCCCGAGCACCCCGTCGTGAGCCTCCTCGACGCCCTGGTCCACCACGCGAATTTCGTCGTCACCAACGGCGACTCGGGCCGAGTGCGCCTGGCCCGAGCACGAGGAGGAACCACCCCGGTAGTTGCGGGGCGGATGGCAGATGTCACATGCGCGCGGCAGCGGCCCTGGCGATGGTAAGAGCCGCGGCGGTCGGTGGCGGTGGCGCCGACCCGCTCAGGATGATCGAGACCATCGTGGCGCCTTTGTAGAACTCGACCGATGCCGTGAGCCCGCCGTGCGTGACGAAGGCCCCGTCACCCAGACCGCTTACCTGCGCCCAGGTCCCCGCCGGCGCGCTCTTGATCGCGGCCCGGCCCTTGTCGTACGCCGTCTTGCCCTGAGCATCGGTGGATATGATAAGAGCGCCGCTGCCGTAGATGCACCGCGATCCACCTGACGCCACGGCGGACTTCCCAGGGCCAGCGGCAGTGCCGAGCGCGGTACTGGCATCCTGCTCCGTCACCAGCGTGCATGCGGACATGCCCTTGATGGCTGCTGCGGGCGCGCCAGGCGCGCTGCCGGTTCTCCCTGCAGATGTCACCGTTCCCGCCGACGGGGCGGACGGGCTGGCACCACCCGCCCCGGCATCCGCGCAACCTGTCAAGGACAGGGCCAGCCCAGCGAGCAGCGCGGCAGGCAGGCCGGATCTGGCGTGCCGGGGAGGAGCCTTCGCTGTGATAGTCATGTGCTCTCTTTCTGAGGTGGCCGGGCTGGGTCTAATCGACCGTCACACGGCCGAGTTCGAACTGGATCATGGAGAGACCGGCGGTTGCGAGGTCGGCGTCGGTCGCCACATGGGAACAGGCGCCGCCGGGATGATCCCGCTGCCGAGTTAAGTCATCGGAGCGGGCCTGGGTCGACAACCTCGGGCGGGTGCACCGCTTAAGCGTGGCTGTGTTCGGGCGAGAGGCTCCTCCTGGGCGCCGCCGGGCGGCGCCCAGGTACGGGGTTAGCCGGGCGGTCCCGGTGGGATTATCGGAGTGAACACCACTGTGGTCCCGCTGGTGCTGACCCGGCACGGGCTGGGCGGGTGGATCGAGACGATCGCCAGGCTCGACATATCGAACCGGTTCGGCGAGCCCGGCAGCGTCTGGAACGTGTCGATGTCTACCACTCCGCCGATGGTTGTGATGCTCGTGCGCGTGTACCCGGGCAGCGCCGGCGGACCGGGCGGGATGGCGAACGGCATCCCGTAGACCAGGGAGCCCGGGGAGGTCGGGGTGAGCTGCACGGTAACGACGTTCCCAGCGCTGACTGTGACTGTCGCCGGGCCGAGTGGGGTCTGCACCGTGTCCGAGACGACGCAGTAGTCGGTGCCGGGGTCGCAGATGCTGGCGGCGCTTGCCGGTGCCACGGCGAAGGCGGTCGGGGCGCCGGCGGCCAGCCCGGCGGCCAGCAGGAGCGACGCGATCCGGCGAGCGGGTCTCTTGCCGGGAGGGCTGGCGGGCCAGCCGGCGAGTAGATGCGGGACGTGCGGCATGGGGGTCTCCTCTTTCCTTCAGCCCTGCGGGTGCGGGGCTGCGGCATGCGTGTGGCGGGCGTTCATTCGGGCCTGATAGGGAACTGATCTGCCGCGGATGCCGTCATGTCGGTCTGGCCGCTGCGCGGCTCGCCGGGTGCTGGGCTAGTCGGGTAGAGCAGGACTGCGGCCGTGATTCGGTCGAGCGCGAAGTCGGCCTCATCGTTCAGCGCACGGACGGCGTCAGCCGTCGCGGCCCGGAACAGGCAGAAGCAGGTGTCCTCGGTGGGCAGGTACGCGGAGTGCAGGTACTGCACCGTGGAGGCGGCGGCGGACTCGGCGGAGAGCGTGCAGAGCTGGGCCGCGCGGGAGACCGAACCCGCGAGATTCTCGGCTGCCGCAGGCGGCAAGTACCGCTCCACGAGGAACACCGAGCTCGGGCCGTCCGGGTCGCGGAGGCGCGGTGTGGTCATGCTGGGACGCTACGGGCGTAGGGCGAGGCGCGGCATCGGGGTTACTACGTAACTTTGGTCCGGCTGGATGACCGCGCAGCGAGTTCGGTGCGCGATCGGATCCCGAGCTTGCGGTAGATCCGGCCGAGATGGCTCTCAACGGTCCGGACGCTCGTGAACATCGCGGCGGCGACCTCTCGGTTGGTCTGGCCGGCCGCAACCAGGTCGGCGATCCGCTGTTCAACGGAGGTGAGCTCGTTCTCCAGCCGCCGCCGGCCGCCGATGCTGTCCAGCTCCGTGCTCGCCTGTCGCTCCTGGATCGGTGTCCTGAGCCTGAGGAACATGGCGCGGGCGGTCTCCAGCTCGCGGCGGGCGTCAGCTCGGCGGCCGGCCCGCCGGAGCACGCTGCCAAGCAGCAGGCGCGTCCGGGCCTCCTCGAAAGGCATGGGCAGCCGCTGATGGTCGGCGAGAGCGCGTTCGAGTAGCTCGATAGCTGCGGCTCGGTCGCCGTCGGCGGCCTTCAGCAGGCCGTGGCAGCGCGCGGCCATCACCGTTGACCACGGGTGGTGGTTGGCCCCGGTGGCGGCGTCGAGTTGCCCGGTCAGCTTCTCCGCTTCCTCAAAGCGTGCCAGCGCGACCAGGGCCTCGACCGCGTCCGGGTGCACCCGCAGCAGGGCCGGCTCGTTGATGCCGATCTCCTCGGATGAGATGGACAAGGCGCGGAGCAAGTGATCGGCGGCCGCTGCAACGTCGCCGGCCATCAGCTCCGCGGTGCCCAGGCTTCGCAGGTCCAGCGCCACAGCAGACAGGAAGCCGGCGGACTGGTCCGCGGCGAGGTCTCGCTCGCCCAGCGCCCGTGCCTTCCCGACGTGCCCTTGATGGGCGAGGGCCAGCACGTGCACGGAGGCCGGCATGGGGGCGCGGATCCCCATCCGCTCGGCGTGCTCTCGTCCCTCCCTGGCCAGCGCGATGGCCAGGTCGTACTCACCTGCCCAGCACTCGAGGGCGGCGAGGTGCCCCAGGGTGATGGGCAGCGCGCTGTCGTCCCCCTCGTCGACGGCGCAGGTTCGCATGACTTCCAGCCAGGCGCGTGATTCCTCGAAGCGGTCAACGACCTTGAGGTACATGCCAAGGCCGAGGCCGGCTCGGTCGCTGACCGGGACAGGCTCCGCCTGCGCCTGCAGGGCCACGGCGCGCTCCAGGGTCGAGACGGCGAGTCCGCGCCCCAGCCGGAGTCGGTGCATGGCTACGTTTGTCAGCGCGTTCGCCATCAGGCCGCCGGGCGGGGCGATCATGGTCTCGAGCAGTTCCACCGCCGCTTCCGCGTGGAACAGGTCGACAGCGGCCCCGGACGGGCTTGTCTCGGCGAACGTGGCATGACTGCGGGCCAGCAGCAGCGCATCCTGGCCCGCCTCGCCAAGGGCCTGCTCGCACCAGTGCGCGACGGTCGCGTCTCCGCTCTCCCAGGACGCGATCGATGCGCCCAGCAGCAGACCGTCCACCCGCGCGGGCCCCGGCGGCGCCGCATCGAGCCCGGCTGCCAGCAGCGCTCGCGCTCGCGCCGGGTCACCAAGAAGGAAAAGGTACCGTGCCGTGTCAACAGTCCGGCGTAGCTGCCCGGCTGGGTCGCTGGCCGGCGTACGGCTGAGCGCCAGCTGAGCGAGCTCGGCGGCAGCGTCGATGCTGCCACGCCGGCGGGCGTGCCGGGCTGCGGAGTCAAGAGCGGCCGCGACCACGGACGACGGCTCGTCCGAGCCCAGCGCGGCATGCCGAGCATGCTCCTCCGGATCGGTAACCGTCGTCGCCAGCCGCTCGTGCAGCGCCCGGCGCGCCGCCGGGCTCAGGTCCGCGTACGGGATCGACGCGATCAGCGGATGCGTGAAGCGGACCCGCTCGCCGTCGACCTCCAGGACGCCCGCTGTGACGGCTTCCTCCAGGAATCGCTCGGCCTCGACGGCATCCCCGACCGCGGCGGCCACGGCAGTCACCGTGGGTTGCGCGAGCGCGGCCGTCATCAGCAACGCCTCGAGTGTCTGCGGTGCAAGCCCGCGGAGCCGCTCGGTGACGAGGACTCTGAGGTCGGCCGGGACCGGCAGGGGATCGGAAGCCGAGAGGACGGTTCCCCGGCGCTGCAGCGCCCGGGCCATCTCCAGGCACATCATCGGGTTCCCGCCAGTGGCGCGGTGCAGCCTGGTGAGCGTGGGGCGGGCGAGCGTCTGGCTGAGCCGGGTCTGGACGATCCGCTGCATGATTCCGACGCTCACCGGACCCACCACGAGCCGCTCGCCCGGTACACCCAGGTCCGATGCGACATTGCCGACAGTGCCTGTGCGGAAAGACGTGATGAGCCGCACCGGCTCGCGGTCCAGCCGTCTGAGCGCGAAGGAGAGAACGCCGCTGGAACTGGCATCCAGCCACTGCACGTCGTCGACGGCGAGCAGCACCGGCCCAGACCGTGCGAGAGCGCGAAGCACGCCAAGCAGCGCGACCCCCACGACCCTGCTGCCTGGCTCACGGCCGCCGTCATCGGAGACAAGCAGAGCAGCAGACAGCGCTTCTTGCTGGACGGCGGGCAGAGCGGTCAGCTCCGACGGGTCCAGCCCATCGAGGAGGTCACCAAGACCCGCGAAGGACAAGGGGGCATCGGACTGACTGCACCGGCAGGCGCGCACCGCGACACCGGCGGCCTCAGCATCCAGCAGAGCCTGCGCCCAGATCGCGGTTTTGCCTATGCCGGCCTCTCCCGTGAGGGTCAGCGACGCCGGACCATCGGCATGATCGCCCACGAAGCATTGCACGGCCGCAAGTTCCGCTTCGCGGCCAACGATCAATCCTCGGACGGGCTCCACCAGAGTCGCCTCCGCGCGTGGCGACACGGACCCGCAGTCCAATGCCTCAGACGAGACGCTACAGCAACACCTGGCGGCCGTTGGCCGACCTGACGATCCTCATCCTCGACGATGTCGCCACTGCGGCGGGCCGTGCTGAGACGCGCGACGGTCGACAATTCACCGCCGACCAACAGGGCATCCATGACAGGGCCGTCGGGATGTTCGCGCTGCTCGCCGCCGACCATCCCGGTCGATTCCGCATCATCGACCGGCGTCACGTCACGATCCAGGTGGCCGTAGCCCAGTCAACCTCCTGGCTCGCCGATCTCCGCGATCAGCTGACGGGCGGTCTCAAAGCCAGCTGACGGCGGGCATGGTCGCTACCTGATGGGCAGAGCCGCCACGGCTCACCCGCCGGCCCGCTGCCATGGCTCGACCGTACCCACACCGGGCGTACCGGCTGGCAGCGCGGCCGTTCGCGATCAGGTCGTCCATCGCCAGCGACGCCGACACCAGCCCGGCGTTCCTGGCCGCTCCGCGGCCCAGGGCCGAGACCCCCGACCACCGGCCTGACCCATGTCCGGGGGCGCTGACCGGCGACTCGCCGATCAGCAGCACGGCCACTGGCGGACCCCAGGGATATTCACCCACGCCAGCCAGCCTCCGAGGGCTGCGCCCAGCCTGACTAGGAGTCACGAGAGCTCAGTGCGCGAGAGGCTGAGATCCTTGGTACAGATAGGCGAGGCCCAGGAGGAGAACTCCTCCCCGATCGGCTTCGGCTCGCAGGGCTTCGCTGAAGCCGGCGGTGCTGAAGCAGGCAAGCACGCACTGGCTGACATCCGTGCCCCGGTCGGCGAGGAGACCACGCGCCCTGAGCAGTCGCTCCAGGTGCGGCAGGCCCATCGCTGTGCCCCACTTCGCTTCGCCGAGCATCGCTACGGAGGCCTTGCTGCCGCCCGATCCGTCCTCGGCCACGGCGATGTCAATCTCGATCTGCTGTCGACCCGCATGGTCGGCGACGACCCCGGATCCCACCCGCCCCGGATGACCTCCGACGAGCGAACGGCCGGGTCCGCGCATGAACTCCCGGCATATCGCCTCGAAATGCGGACCCGCGACCTGCGCGGCGAAGCGTGGCTCCGCCTGGGCCCACACGTCTCGCGCCTGACCGCTCTCCAACCGTGCCCATGACGGGCGCATCACCGCCTCGTAGAAATTGATCAGCGGCTCGGCGATCCGATAGTGCGACTTCCCGGCCCGGAACATGTCCGGTTCCCGCACGAGCAGGTGACTGTCCTCAAGGACATTGAGGGGGTGGGAGATATCCACCGACTTCCGCCCGATGTAGCTCGCTATCCCTCCTCGGGTGGCGTTGCCCTCGGCTACAGCGGCGAGGACTGAGTGGTAAAGCGCGGTGTCCCGGATATCAGCTTCCTCGGCAAGGAGATAGCGCGCCTCACGGAAGAGCGGGCTCAGCGGCGACAGCACCGTCCGGCAGAGCCAGTCCCCGAAGTCGTCCAGGCCGACGGGCACGTCCTCAGCGAGGAACTGGCGCCGGTATGCAGGCGTGCCCCCGAGCACGGCATGCAGCCTGACCGCCAGCGCAGGCTGGTCGGCAGCACCCCAGAAGATGGCCGCCGAGCGGTAGTCGAACGGACGGACGATCAACTCCAGCTGCGCACGCCCTCGTAGCGGCGCCGCGCTGGCGAGCAACCTGCCCATGACGGACATCGCTGACCCGCAGAGCAGTAGCCGCATGCGGCTCTCGGTTACCTGGAAACGGTCGATCTCTCGCTGAATGATCGAGGGAAGTTCCGGCACGGCCTTCGCCAGATACGGGAACTCGTCAATCACCACCAGGAACGGCTGGGTCACTCGACCAGGAACGGCGAGGTCGAACAGGTATGTGATCGCGTCGTCCCAGCTAGCGAACGAGAACGACACCGGTGAGCCGGCGTGCCTGGCCAGTGCGGCGCCGAACTGGCGGAGCGACTCGCCTTCCGTTGCTGCCGTTGCCCCGAAATAGAAGCCACCCTGCTGCTCGACTAGCGCGCGCAGGAGAAATGTCTTGCCCATGCGCCGTCTGCCACTGACGACGCCTAGCATCGCGCGCGGAGCGGGGCTGGCCGAGAACGAGGCCAGCCGCTCCCACTCGACGTTCCTGTCGAAGACATGCACCGGCTTCGCAGCCCTCGGTTGCGGTCCAGTCATGCTCTGCCAATCATTAGGACTACGTTCCTTAGAACTGTACTCCTAACTAGGCTGGACGCTCCGGGCGGCAATGCAGCTGGACTCCGCGACCTCGGCGATGGTCTCAGCGAAACCAGCAGGTTCGCCGAACTCATCCAGCCCCCGGTCGCCGTTGTCCGCAGATGTTCCAGTTACGACTGGCACCCGCCGCCCGCTGCGCACAGTGCCCTCCGGTGGCTCAATGGCTGTCACCTGCAGGTGGCCCGCAACCGCCGAGCCTAACCCCGTACTGCCGGACAGGCTCCGGACTCAGATCGCGCAACCGGCGTTGCGCGCCGTCAGCCGTCAGTTCAAAATGCTCCGCGTTGAGCGTGAACCTCATCAAAGCCTCCCGTGCAGGTCCTGCGACGACAACATTGCCCCCAGTCAGCGTGATACGGAAAGACCGGCCGTTGTCGAGGAAGCTGCCCGGCGGACGCCGGGCCGGTGGTATGAACCGCCCCCGCACCACGAAGTAGCCGTCAACCTGACCCGGCAGCCAGGGATCCGAGTTCACGTCCCTCAGCCGGGTAGGCCGGCGGCAACGCCCCGGCCGCCTCCGCGGCCGGGGCGAAGTGGCGGGTGAGCAGGTCGTCGAACTCGGCGGCGCGAAGCGGCTGCGAGAAGTAGTACCCCTGCGCCACCTGGCAGCCCAGCATCTTGAGCCCGGCGACCTGCTCCTTGGTCTCCACGCCCTCGGCGAGCGCCGAGATGCCCATGGCGTTAGCCAGGTCGATGACGGCCCGGACGATCGCCGAGTCCACCCGGTTCTCCGCGACTCCCTGCACGAACGCGCGGTCCACCTTCACTTCGTGCACCGGGAACTGCTTGAGGTAGGCAAGTGACGAGTGGCCGGTACCGAAATCGTCGATGGCCAGGCGCACGCCGAGGCGGTTCAGCTTCTTCATGACCTCGCGAGCGCCGGAAAGATCTTCCATGACCATGCTCTCGGTGATCTCGAACATGAGCAGCTCCGAGGGCAGGCCGCTCGCATCGAGGGCCGCCGCCACCTGTGACAAGAGCGCGCTCTCCTGGAACTGGCGCGGGGACAGGTTGACGCTGATAGGCAGGTCCAGGTCCAGCCGGTCCCGGATCGAGCGCACCTGCTGGCATGCCCTGTCCAGAACGTAACGGCCCAGCGGCAGTATCAGCCCCGTCTCTTCCGCCATCGGGATGAACCTCATGGGGCTGATCAGCCCGCTCGTGGGGTGGCGCCACCGCACCAGCGCTTCTGCACCCACGATGCGCTGCTCGTCCAGCGAGTAGAACGGCTGGTAATGCACCTCGAGCTCATCTCGCTCGAGCCCTTTGCGCAGATCGGCCTCGCTTTGGAGCCGCTCGGAGGAGCGGGTTCCCATGGAAGCCTGGTCGAACACCCGGTAGATGCCGCCCCGCCCCTTGGCCTTGGCGTCGTACATGGCGACGTCGGCGTTGCGCAGCACGTCGTCGGCTGTCACGCCTGGCTCTGTCAGGGCGATGCCGACCGATACGCTGGCCACCAGCTCGTACCCGTCGGGCAGCACCATGGGCTGCTCGACCGCGGCGCAGATGCGCCTGGCCGCGGTGACCGCCACCTCCACTCCGGCTACGTCTTCCAGGAGCACCACGAACTCGTCGCCGCCGAACCGGGCAAGCAGGTCGTCACTGCGCACCACCGCCATCATGCGGGCCCCGATCGCCTCCAGGAACTTGTCGCCCGTCACGTGACCAAGGCTGTCGTTGATGCCCTTGAAGCGGTCCACATCGACAAAGATCAGCGCGTGGGTCTTGCGGTCCAGGGCTGATCGCTGGAGCGCGTGCTCGAGGCGCTCCACGAGCAGCCGGCGGTTCGCCAGGCCGGTGAGGCTGTCGTAGAAGGCGTGCCGGTGGAGTTCGTCTTCGAAGGCTTTGCGCTCGGTGATGTCGCGAAAGGCGATCACGGCGCCTGACGGCGTGCCGTCGCTGATGACCGCTGAGGCCGTATACGCAACCGGGATGGTGCCGTCGTTCTTGCCGCGGAACCGGGCGTCGTCCTCCCGGATCGTGCGGCCGGTGCGCATGGCTTCGCGGGCCGGCACGAGCAGGAAGTCGGGCGCGGTGCGAGCACCGTCGCTCACCGGGTCGTCGATAGTGATGCCGAGCGACGGCAGCTCGATCATCTCGGCCGCGGCCCGGTTGACGAAGGTCAGCTTCCCTTCTGCGTCAACGGCGCAGACGCCCTCGCCGATATTCAGGGTGATCGAGGAGAGCCTCTCGCGCTCGAGGCGGACCTGCTGGTAAAGCT
This sequence comes from Streptosporangiaceae bacterium, assembly GCA_035532775.1. GTDB lineage: Bacteria > Actinomycetota > Actinomycetes > Streptosporangiales > Streptosporangiaceae > Chersky-822. The sequence continues at coordinate 43,874 of DATKQH010000324.1, read as the reverse complement.
CGGCGTTGCTCAGCGCCCCGCTGCCCACGGCGGCCAGGGCTCTCAGCAGAGCCCGGTCGGCTTCGTCGAAGGGCTCATCCCGTCGCCTCCCCGACGCCACCAGCCACTGCTGCTGATCGGCAATGGTCACCGGCGCCGCCAGCTGACCATGGCCCGGATCGCCAGCTGTCAGGGCCGCCTCCGGGCTTCGAAGCAGCCGCCGTACCGAGGCCAGGATCGTCTCGAGCACCGCCTGCTGCCGCAGCCCCCGGTTGGCCTCCAGCGCGACCTCGTACAGCCCCTGCATCCTGGCACGGTCATACTGCGCCGCGAACCGGGCGCTGATGAGCTGTCGCTCCACGACCAGTCCCGGGATGGCCAGCGCGACCGCCCACGGGTGAGCCTGTATCGCCAGGGCTAAGAACACGCCGACGAGTGCTCCCGCGCCGGTATGAGTCACCTGGATCGCAAGATCTCCGGTGAGCTCTCGCCAGCTCGTGCCCATCGAGACCATGACGCCGGCCACGAGCGAGGTGTTAACGACGAAGTAGACTCCGGCGCCGAGCATGACGGCCGCGATCTGACCAGCGCTGAGGGAGTTCGAGGGAGCAGCTATGCCGCGGCTCACGGCCAGCCCCAGGCCGGCGGCGATCAGAACCTGCCCGACGTTGAAGGCCGATTTGAGCAGCGGGCGCCGGCGGACGACCTGAGCCAGGACCGTCGCCAGGGCAAAAGTCCCCAGCGTGACCAGCGGCGGCACCAGGAGGGCGAGGATCACGAAGAAACCCTCGTCCATATTGAAGGCTGCGGATTCGCCTCCCCGGTACACCACGACGGGCCACACCCAGCTGCCCAGGAAGAGGGCGGCCACCGCGGCTGCAACGACCCACTGGCTCTCATCGATGTGCCAGGGGGCCGGTTGCTTCCAGCTGGCGACGAACATCGTCAGCACACCGCCGACGACCGACGCGGCGATGACGGCTCTGGTCGCGCGCGGCACCTTCATGACCCGACTGCCGGATCGGGCCATGTCAGTTCCACGCTGAGCTGTTCCAGGCCCAGCCGTTCCAGGCCCAGCCGTTCCAGGCGGAGCCGTTCCAGGCGGACCCGCTCCAGGCTGAGTCGTTCCAGGCCCAGCCGCTCCAGTCTGCGCCGTTCCAGGCCGCGCCCTTCCACGCAGCGCTGTTCCACGCTCCGTTGTTCCAGGCCCGGCCGTTCCAGTCGCCGCCGTTCCACTCGATGCCGTTCCACGCCCAGCCGGTGGCTGGCGCCTGACTCCAGGAGGTCCCTGACCACAGGCTCGCGTTCCAGGTGTCGACCGGGCGGGTGGGCACCAGCGAGACCGTGGAGCCTGGCCAGGTCGGGAACAGCCAGGTGGCCGACTGCCTGAAGTTCATCGGGCCAGCGGTGGCGGCGGCGTAAGCGTCAAGGGCCCCGTGGCCGTCGGCGAAGGGGTTGCCGACCGGACCAGGGTCGGTGGTGCCGAGCAGGCGGGCCTTGATCTGGTTGGGGGTCAGACCCGGGTTGTCGGCCAGGACCAGCGCTGCCGCCCCGCTGGTGATTGCCGCGCTGAACGATGTGCCGGAGCCGACGAAGTTCGCCGTGCCGACCACGGCAGAGGGATTGCTGTTGTAGATCGTCGAGCCCGGAGCGGCCAGGCTCACCACCGACCGGCCTGAGGTTGCCAGGTCAGGCTTGACCCAGCCGTCCGGCGACGTGGGCCCGACGCTGCTGAAGTCGGTCATCTCGTCGTCGGTAGTCGACGCCGTGGCCATATCGTCCAGGGCTCCCGCCGTGATCACCAGCGGGTCGTCGCCGGGTGACAGGACCGTGCCGTTGAACGGCCCGGCGTTGCCCGCCGAGGCCACCACCGCGATGCCTGAGTTCCAGACCGCCTCCACCGCCCTGTCCAGGGGATTGATAACCGTGGACTGGCTGGGCTTGAACCCCAGGGAGATGTTGAGGATCTTGATGCCGTACCTGGTCTGGTGATCGACCGCCCACTGCAGGCCCGAGATCAGGGTCCCCAGATGAGTCGTGCCGTCTGCCCCGGCCACCTTGATCGACACCAGCTTGGCGCCAGGCGCCTCGCCTGAGTACTGTCCGTTCGACGAGGCCCCGTTCCCGGCGATCAGACCTGCCACGAAGGTGCCATGCCCGTAGCTGTCCTGAAACGGGTTGTCCTCGTTCGTGAAGTCCACCCCGCCGATCAGCCGTCCCGAGAAGTCGCGCAGGTTGTCGATGCCCGTGTCCAGCACGGCCACGGTGACTCCCTGGCCGACATCGCCAGCTGATGCCAGCCGCGTAGCGCCGGTCTCCTGCAAGAACGCGTCAGAGGGCGTGTGGGGTCCTGTCGACTCCGTCGTGGACTGCACGCTCACCGAGATATCAGCTGTCACGGTGATACCCGGTAGCGCGGCTAGCAGCGGCTCCGCAGCCGTGGGGATCAATGCGTCCACCGCGTCAATGAGGTGGTACTGCGTCAGAATGGTGCCGCCCGCATTCAGTACCGCCAGGACGGGACTTAGAAGCCCGGTTGAGGTGACGATGACCGTCTCGCTCTGGCTTGCCGATGCCGCCGGAACGCCAGCTGCCGAGGTGCCAGCCAGTACGGCGAGGACCATTGCACTAGCCGCGGCGATGCGGCCCTTCTTCCACCGGCCGCGTGTTATCCGATGACCGATGCCTAAGCCGGATGAACCCGTGTGCCGCATCTGTCACCCCTTCCTGGACACTTCTGACGTATGTACCGTACGCCGGAAGGACAGCTTTGGGGGGTCACTTCTCAACGCCAGGCCATTTTGAGGAATAAAAGGACGGATTCCATCGGTGCTGCTTCTGGCGAAGCGATCCGTAGTATCGGGCGGAATTACCTGAACGTCCGGAGAACGGCGAAAAGGTGGAACGCCACCGCCGCTGCGCCATTCGGTGCGCCTAAAGGTGGATCACCTGATGCGTGGCCGCGACCGCGGATGCCAGGCCGGCGCAGACGGCGAGCACCGCTAGGCGGCGGCTCGACCTGAGCAGGACCAGCACGGCGAACAGGTAGCACTCGTCGATGGACCGCAGATCGGCGTGGCCAGTCCAGATGTCGGCCGAGAGAAAGCCCAGCCCGATGATGAACACCACGAAGGCAGCGCGCTCGTAGGCGGGCACCACGCTGGCGCGCAGCGTGACCAGCGCGGTGCCGACGAAGGCCGCCAGCGTTGCCACTTCGAGGAACCAGATGTAGGCCGCGCCGGTCGGCGGCCACAGCAGGCTGACATTCATCCGGACCGCATCGGCGAACTCGCGAAACGGCAGCCCCGCGCCCGAGTTACTGCCCACGCCCGCGAGCAGGATGAACTGCCCGGTGGCCGCTCTCAGCACCAGCTGCCAGGCACCGAACGCGACCACCGGCAGCAGCCAGGCGAGATCAGCGGCAGCCGGCCTCGAGCGGCGGCGGATCAGCTCAGTCAGCCGCGTCACGCCGAGCACCAGCGGCACGATCAGGACGGTTTCCCTGGTCAGCGCCCCGTAGGCCAGCAGCAGCCCGGCGGCTGCCGGGCTGCCGCAGCGATAGGCCAGGACTCCGCCGAGCAGGCAGGCGGCCGCAACAGGCTCGGTGAGGTCGCAGCCCAGGCTGATGAAGAAGCCGAAGTAGCCGGCCAGCAGCAGGCCCCAGAGCGCGTGGCGGCCCGATTCGCGGGCCAGCATCCCGCCGAGCACGCCGATGGCGGTCAGCGCCGCGACGTTGACGACGACGAGGGCGACCGGCACCCAGGAGTGGTGGCCGAGCGCGACCAGCCAGGTCAGCGCGGGATATCCGATCCGCTGCAGGCGGAAAGGGGCATCCATCGTGATCCCGAACGCCGTGTGACGCAGGTCGGCCGGATCGAGGGCGAGCCGGTAGTAGAACTGACCGTCGTAGCCGTCTGTCGTGAAGACGAACAGGCCTGGCGGCAGGTGAGCGCGGTGCGAGTACGGCCGGGCGGCCCGGACGAACTCGGTGATGTTGCCGCCAGCCGCCACCCAGAGCCGGAGCGCGATGAAGCTGAGCGAAGTCGCAAGGACGATGAGCCCGGTGACGGCCGGCCGGTCGGTCCTGGCCCCGGCGGACGCGACCGCGGCTGGAGCGCGCTGAGCCACCGGCCCTGGCGCGGGCTGAGCCGCCCGCCCTGGCGTACGCCGGGTCAGCACGGGTCACGGGGTGACGCGGGCAGGCTCTGCCTGGCCACCGCGGACAGCACGTCCAGGAGCACGCCTGCCCCGCGCTCCCAAGTGGCTCCTGCGGCGACATCAGCACCGGCCTGCGCGAGGGCTTGCGACGTTCCCTGATCACCGAGGACTTTCGCCAGGGCTGACGTCCAGCCCTCGACGTCGAGCGGTGCCACCGGCAGCGCCGCCGGTCCCGCCACCTCGGCCAGCGCCGGTATGTCGCTCGCGACGACGGGAACGCCGGCGGCCATGGCTTCGAGCACCGGCAGCCCGAATCCCTCGGCCAGCGACGGGAAGGCGAACACCGAGGCGGCCCGGTACACGGCGGGCAGCCAGTTGTCGGCCACGTCCGGCACCACGATCACCCGGGAATCCAGCCCGAGCTCGCGGATCAGCCGGGGCAGGCGAGCAGGGAACGTCGGGTCAGGCTGGCCCACGATGACCAGCGGCACGGCCTCCGGCAGAGCGGCCAGCGCCCGGACCAGCGTCTGGTGATTCTTGTGCGGCCGGTGCGCGCCGACGGTGAGGATGAACTGCTCGGGAAGCTGGTACCGAGCCCTGGCGGCAGCGACATCAGCCTCGGTCACGGCGCCGAACCGGGTGGCATCCACCCCGTTCGGCACGAGAGTGAGCCGCTGCGCGTACGGGTAGTGCCGGCGGATGTCAGCCAGGCTGGCCATGGTCGGTGCCGTGACCGCCGCCGCGCGCCGGAGCACGGCCCTGAACGCGAGCGCCAGCCAGGCCTGCCGGTGCCAGCCGCCTGCGAAGGCGGCCGAGCTCTCGATGGTGCAGTCGTGGACGGTCACCACCACCGGGCACGGCCGGATGAGCGGGGTGAACGTGGGGTACGGGACGTACAGCACGGTCGCGCCGACCGAACGGATCAGCCGGGCAAGCTCCCCGCATCGGTGCGCCGCGCCCAGCCGGACGCCGGTGTCGATGACGTCGGCGTGCGCCGGTATCTCTGATAGCGGGAACAGCTGGGTCCGGGCGGAGTTGACGAGCACTCGAAGGCCCAGGCCGTCGGCCTGCCCCAGGTGCGCGGTGAGCTTCATGACCGACCGGGCGATGCCATGTGCCCCGGGGAGCGCGTTCACCCGCGCGTCGATGACGATCGACCCGCGGCTGGTAGCCATGTGCTCACTCCGTGCTGATCCTCGTTGCGGCCGAGAACCATTGTGCAGGCATCCCTCCGCCAGCCGGGGACCAAGCAGGATGCCTGATCGCGCTACCCGTGATCCGCGAGCCGGTTCCTGATCTGGTTGACGATGTGCGTAACCTCATCGGCCTTGTGCGTGATGAGCTTGACCCGGCCGTCCTCGCACCGCATCGGCGTGTTGATGATGGCCCAGTAACGCTCCTCGAACTCCCCTGGCCGACCCGGATCCTCGACGTCGTACCTGATCGGCGGCATGATGTCCGGCTCGCCCGAGGCAACCACCCGCTCGAAGGAGCACCGCAGCTCGGCCGGGCCGTGATCCCCTGGATCATCGGGGTTCTCGGGGAACGCGTCGAAGAGGCTGCGGCCGAGCACCTGCTCGACCTCACGGCCGGCCGCTTCGAGGAAGCCCTCGTTCACGTCGAGGATCACACCGTCTGGCGTCAGCAGCGCCAGGACGCCCGGAAGTGTCTGGAAGACAGCCCGGTAATCGATCGTGGATTCAGCCATGCTCACTCCCTGATTTCTGACTTGCCGGCTCGCTGCGGCACTGCGGCTGCCCGGCGTGTGCTCAGGTCAGCGGAATTTCCCTACCCGGGTGATCAAGGTCCAAGCCGGCGGGTGATCATTCCGGCCGCGGGTTCCGCCGGAAGCGGCAAATTCCGATGATCGCGCCCGCAATGCCCCAGGCGGCCAGTACGCCGAAGTTCTTCCAAGGGCTACGTGCCACGGACCATCGGCAAGCTCGAATGCGCGAACCGCACCCAGGCCGGACTGCCCGCCCACGACGCCCGCATTGTCGCCGGCTAGGTCCGCCGCCCGTGTCACGTTAGGCGCGGTGACGGCTGGGTAGGGCGCAGGCATTCATCCGGACCACGGCGGGAAGGCGCGGCGATGAGCACCAGCAGCCAGGCGGGAGATCCCGCCGAAGCAGCGTCACAAGCCGGCACCGGGCCGGCCGCCCGCGACGACGCTGAGCAACTTCAGCGGGAGATCGAGCGGACGCGCGAGCAGCTCGGCGAGACCGTCGAGCAGCTGGCCGCCAGGGCAGACGTCAGGGGCAGGGCACGGGACAAGGCGGCGGAGGTGTCAGGACAGGTGAAGAGCAAGGCTGAACAGGCCCGGCAGGAAGCGGCCGCGAAGGCGGAAGCCGTACTCGGCCAGCTCGCGGACAAGACCGCGACGGCGCGGCAGAAAGCCCAGTCGGCTGGCGAGGCGGGCAAGGGGCAGATCCAGAAGCAGGTAGCTCCGGTGTGGGACGCCGCGCCCGAGCCGGTGCGGCAGGCCGTCGCCAAGGGAGCGAGCAGCGCCCGGCAGCGCCGCGTGCCGCTCGCGGCAGCCGTCGGCGTACTGGTCCTCGGCTACCTGGTCCTCCGGCGGCTGAGAAGGCGATGATCAAGGTCCGGCACAAGCCGGTGGGCGCGGGCGGGGGATCCGCAGGTGAGCGAGCACAGCAGTCACGCTGATCAGCTGCGCCTGGGTGTCGTGGCCGCGCTCGTCGGCGATGACGCGGGCACAAGGCTGCCCGAGACGGGGCCGGCCGGGCCGGTGTCAGGCGGCCCGGAGTCGGCGGAGTCGGCGACGAGCGACGAGCGCCGGCTCACCGAGGCGCTGCGCGGCTCGGCCGGCGAGCCCGCCGACGAGGTTGCCCAGGCCATCGCCGAGCTGCTCAGGCTCGCCGACGGCGCCGCGGCGGCTGGGACCCTCGGAGTGGGCCTGCGGCAGACGTTCCTGATCCCCGACGACTCCCGGCACGCCCCGGCGCGCGAGGACGTAACGGCCGCGTTCGCGGACGTGTACCGCCGACTGGCGCTGCCTGAACTCGCCGGCGCCGCCCGCGAACGGGCTCAGGCAATCCTGAACAGCATCGCCAGGCCCGGCTAATCCGGCTGCCCGAACCTATTCCTGCCCATCGCTGCCGCAGGATGCCGGCCATGGACGCGCATGACATGCGCCCGGCCGGTGCAGGTCCTGGTCTGCCGGAGGGGAGGGACCGGGACCTGGACGGGCTTCTTTCCAGGGTGGCCAGGGGCGACGATAGCGCGTTCGCGAGCCTGTATGACCAGCTATCCGGGCCGGTGTACGGCCTCATCAGGCGGGTGGTCCGCGATCCCGCGCAGTCGGAGGAGGTAGCCCAGGAGGTTCTGCTCGAGGTATGGCGTGCTGCCACGCGCTTCGACCCAGCCAAGGGAAGCGCGGCGACCTGGGTGATGACGATCGCTCACCGGCGCGCCGTCGACCGGGTACGGTCAGCTACGGCCGCAGCCGAGCGGGAAAAGCGGACTTCCGTGCTGCTCACCGCCACCGACGAGGTCGCCGAGGCGGTCGAGGCCGCCTTGGAAAGGGAGCGGGTGCGCCGGTGCCTCGCTTGGCACGATCAAGACACGCATACGTGATGGCCTGATCAGGCTGCGGGATTGCATGGGGGTGACCTGGTGAGACCCCTGCGGACCGCCCTGCACGTCCTGACCGGCGCATATGCCGTGGACGCCATCGACGACCAGGCTGAGCTCGGGCGCTTCGAACGGCACATGCGGCGGTGCCAGCAATGCGTCAGCGAGGTGCGGGCCATGACCGAGATCGCTACCAGGCTCGGTTTCGCAGCCTCCCAGCCCGCACCCCCAGCGCTGCGCGACCGGGTTCTGGCGTCGGTCGGACGGACCCGGCAGCTTTCCCCAGCCATTGACCACCCCCGCTCGCACGCCCCCCCCTCGACCAGGCCGGATGCCGCGGCTGGGCTGGGTGGTGGCGGCTGTCAGCCTGGTCGTGATTATCGGGCTCACGACGGCCCTGCTTCAGACCCAGGGCCGGCTCGATCGGGCCAGGTCGCAGCAGGCGGCTCTGGCCGCCGTCCTGGCTGCTCCTGACGCGCGCGCTGTCACCCGGGCAACCTCGGCGGGCGGCACGGCTACTGTCGTCTACTCGCTGAAGAAGCACTCTCTGATCGTCACCTTGGCCCAGCTGCCGTCACCGCCCGCGGGGAAGGTCTACGAGCTGTGGCTGCTCGGGCCGCCGCGGGTGCGGCCGGCCGGGCTGCTGCCGGCCGGGACTCGCGGCCGGTCAGCTCCTGTGCTCATGGCCGGCCTGGTCAGCGGCGACCAGCTAGGCCTGACAGTCGAGCCCGCCGGCGGCACGAGCCGGCCGACGACGACGCCGATCCTCGTCCTGCCGCTGCGCGCCTGATCCCTCGGCACGACGGCGCGGAGCCGGGAATTCGAGAGCGGGCTCGGCGGACCAATCCGCGCCGCCTCCTGGAACGAAAGCAGGCGTTAGATCGGTCCGCAACGCGCGAATGGCACCGTCCCTTGGCCGTGCCTGCGGCTAGGCCGCGTCACGCGCCCGCAGAAAGGGATTGGGCATGCCAGCTCTCGGCGACCCGGATGTTGCCACGAATCGGACAGCAACGAGATCCAGCGTCCCGTCCAGGCGTTCCGTACTGCGCGTAGCCGCCGCCGCGGGCGCCGCGGGCATCGCCGCGACCGCGCTGGGCGGGGTGATCGCCCCGGCCAGCGCCGCCGCCAGCGCCCGGCTGCCGCACGCAGCACCGGATGAATCCGCCGGGACCGAGCCCCTGGTCCTGCATGTCCGCGACGCCGCGGCCGGGGAAATCGACGTGTTCCGCGGCACGACCCACACCCGGCTGCACGACCGGGACCTGGCCACCCGGATAGTCCTCGCCAGCCGCTAGGCCGCCGAACCGCCGCACCGCCCAGCCGACAAGCCTGAAAGAGGAAGTTGAGATGTCATCTCATCGCGAGGCTCCCGAGATCTCCGCCGACCCCGTCGCCGACAGTACCGATGTCTACGCATTCGTCAGCCCCGACCGTCCGCACACCGTGACGCTGATCGCCAATTACATCCCGCTGCAAGGCCCGGCGGGCGGCCCCAACTTCTACCAGTTCGGTGACGACGTCCGTTACGCCATACACATCGACACGCATGGCCAAAGCGAGGCCAACATCACCTACGAGTTCGACTTCAAGACCGACCTGGCCGATCCGGCAACGTTCCTGTCCAACACCGGCCCGATCACGTCACTGAACAGCTCGAGCTGGAACCGCAAGCAGAGGTACTCGGTCACCCGCGTGGACAGCAAGGGGCGCCACGTTCTCGGCACGGGCCTTATCTGCCCGCCCTGCAACATCGGCCCGCTGTCCACGCCTGACTACGACAAGGCACTGGCCCGGCCCGCCGTGCACACCCTGTCTGACGGCAGCCGGGTCTTCGCCGGCCAGCGCGCGGAGGGCTTCTACGTGGACCTCGGCTCGATCTTCGACCTGGGCAACCTGCGGCCATTCCAGAACCTCAACGTCTTCGCCGGCGGACGCAAGGCCGCGGCGGGCGTCAACGCCACCACATTCCTGAACGTGCACTCCATCGCCATCCAGGTGCCGATATCCCGGGTCACGGCGCCCGGACGACCGGTCGTCGGCGTCTGGACCACCGCGTCGAGGCAGCGCGTCCGGCTGCACAGCGCCGAGGGCGGCCCGAACGTCCAGGCCGGCCCGTTTCAGCAGGTCTCGCGGCTCGGCAACCCGCTCGTGAACGAGGTTCTCATCCCGATCGGCATGAAGGACCTCTGGAACACCCAGCACCCGGTTCACGACAAGCAGTTCGCTCACTACGTCGCCCATCCGGAACTGGCCGGGCTGCTTCCCGTCCTGTACCCGGGCGTCTTCCCGAACCTGGCCACCCTGGCCAAGGCGAAGACCGCCCGCGCCGACCTCGAGGCCATCCTGCGCACCGGAATTCCCAACGGAATCGTGGCCGGCTTCACCAACTTCACCGGGCCGGTGCCAGCCGACATGCTGCGGCTGAATACCTCGATTCCGCCCACCGTCACCAGTCCGAACATCCTGGGGCTGCTCGGCGGGGACGCAGCCGGCTTCCCCAACGGGCGCCGAGTTTTCGATGACGTCGTCTCGGTGGAGCTTCGAGCCATCGCCGGCGTGACCTTCAAGCTCATTGACTCCGGCTACACCGTCGATGCCGCCGCCGGCGAGCTGTCCGACGGCCTGACGCCGTCGGACCTGGGGACGCCGTACCTGAGCAGCTTCCCCTACCTCGGCGTTCCCTATGACGGCTACGACCACCCGGCCCACTGAGCACCGGGATGCATGAACAGATGCCTGGGCCGTCCGGTGCCGGCAGCGTCGTGCTCGAACTCGGCCCCGATACCGGCGCCCTGATCCTGTACACGCCGCGGGCGCTGGATGGTCTCGAAATCGAGGTCAGCCCGCCGGGCCTGGTGGCCGGTCCTCGGACGCACGCTCAGGTCAGGCAGCGGCTGCTGGCGGCCAGCATGCAGTACGCGGCCGTCTACCCGGAGCTGAGCGCCGGCGAGTACATCGTCTGGCGCGACGCGGCCACTCCGGCGCTTAAGGTCGAGGTCGCTGGCGGGCGGGTAACCACCGCCTCGTGGCCGGACGGCGAACCGGATCATGTCCCGAATCCCTGATTACGGATGCTCACGGGGGATAGCTATGCCGGTCTCGTAGGCCAGCACGACTAGCTGGACCCGATCGCGCCCGTCCAGCTTGGCCAGGAGGCGGCTGACGTGCGTCTTGACGGTCGCGACGCTCACGTGCATGCTCGCCGCGATCTCGGCGTTGGACAGTCCGGCCGCCACCCGCTCGAGCACCTCGTGCTCCCGCTCGGTGAGCCGTGCGACCAGCTCGTCCGCTGGCCGCCGGGCGCGGGGCGTCCTGACGAACTCGGCGATCAGGCGCCTGGTGATGCTGGGAGCAAGGAGAGCTTCGCCGTCGGCGACGATCCTGATGGCGTCGAGCAGCTGCTCGGGCTGGGTGTCCTTGAGCACGAACCCGCTGGCGCCGCTGCGAAGAGCCTCGAAGACGTGCTCGTCCTCGTCGAAGGTGGTCACGACGAGCACCCTGGGCGCCGGTCCGTCGCCGTCGAGCATGATCTTGGTGGCCTCCAGCCCGTCCATGACTGGCATGCGGATGTCCATCAGCACGACATCAGGCCGCAGCGCCTTCGCCTGACGGACCGCCTGAACCCCGTCGCTGGCCTCGCCCACGACGCGAAGGTCGGCAGCGGAGCCTACGAGGATCCTGAACCCGGCCCGGATGAGCGCCTCGTCGTCGGCGATGAGCACGGTTATCTCAGCGCGGCCGCCCGGCTGGCGGCCACCCGGCTGGTGGCCACGGTCGCCGCTCACTGGCCGGCGCTCTTCACGGGCAGCTGCGCCACCACCGCGAAGCCGCCTTGCGGCCTGGCTCCCGCCGTGAGCTCGCCGCCGAGCAAGGCTGCGCGCTCCCGCATGCCCGCGACTCCGAGGCCAGGCGGGCCGGGCGGCCGCGAGTCTCCTGATCCGTCGTCGGTCACGGTGATGGTGAGGCAGGACCCGGCGTGGGCCACTTCCACCAACGCGGACGTGGCGCTGGCGTGTTTCACAACGTTGGTCAGTGCCTCCTGGACGATGCGGTAGGCCGAAAGCTCGAGTGCGGCGCCGTACGCGGCCGGCTCCCCCGCGCGGAGATGGCGGACGTCAAGACCGCTCTGCCTGACCCGTTCGACGAGCCCGGGAAGGTCGGCGAGGGCCGGCGTGGCCGGCTCGCGATCCGGAGCGGGCTCTCGTATCTGACGCAGCAGCTGTCTCAGGTCATCGAGCGCTGAGCGGCTGGCCGTCTCGATCGCGGAGAGCGCGACCCGTGCCTCCTCCGGCTGCTCGTCGAGCACCAGCCTGGCGACACCCGACCGCACCGCGATCATGCTCAGGCTGTGCGACAGCACATCGTGCACGTCCCTGGACAGGCGCAGGCGCTCTTCAGCCCGTACCCGCAGGTCATGCTCCGCTGCCTCCCGCCTGGACTGGACCTCGAGCCGGTGCTGGTAGCCGCGCCGGGCGCGAACCACATCGCCCGCCAGCCAGGCTGGAATCACGGCCAGCGCCAGCACGGCATCCTGGCCCTGGCCGGGATACAGCCGAATGCCGAGCACCAGGACGGCCCAGGTGGCGGCGGCCGCCGCGATCGCCGCCGCCAGCGAGGTCCGCCGGCCGCAGCGGTCAGCGGCGGTGAAGACCGCGATCGCGAGGTTGGGACCGGCGTTGCTGACGAGCGGAGTGAACCGCACGCCCGCGATGGTCGCCGCGAGATAGCAGGCAGCGACCACGGCGACCACGGCGACCGGCCATTTCCGCCGGAAGATCAACGGCGCGGCAGTCGCCACCCCGAATCCGGCGACCGCGGCCGGCGATCCGATCCGCGATGCCAGCCCGGTCAGGGTGGGCATGGTGAATCCGGCAAAGCACGCCGTGGCGATCGCTATGTCGATGACGTCGGGAACCGGGCGCGTCCGCAGCCGGCCGGAGTACCAGGCCGACCACGACCACGGGGCCGAGCACGACCACCGGGCCAACCACGACCACCGGGCCGATTCGGTCTCAGGCGCTGTCGGGTGCTGGATCACCATGACCTGACGTTAACCCGGTCCCGAAGCCGCCAGGATCAGCCGCCAGGCCGATCCTGGCGTCAGTCGCCAGGCTGACCCGGCCTGCGACCAAGCCCAGGAGCTGATGCCTGGTCTAGACGCTCGCCTGACGCGCCGGCTGGATCGCCCGGCCAGGCTGAGGTCATGACCTCCAGAATCCGAATCGCTTGTCAGCAGCTGTCGCTACTCCTGGTCGCCGCGGTAGCCGCGGCGTTCGCCAGCGGGCTCGCCTCCGGCTGGTTCTCCTATCTGGGCCGCTCGCCTGACCGGCAGAAGTATGTTCAGGGAACCGCGGCCTGGTGGCAGCAAGGCGCCCTGGCCCTGGTCGCCTGCCTCATCTTCGGCTATGCGCGCTGGCGGCGACCGCGGGAGCACGGCCGCCCCGGTCGGCTCTGGCTGCTCGCCCCGGTCGGCAGGCCAGCCGCCAGCCGGATCGCCAGGACGGCACGATCCGCCGCCCGCGGCGAAGGCGGAGTGGGCCGCACCCTGCTCGCGGCCGGACTCGCCGCGCTGATCCTGTACTGCTTCTGGCGGGCTGGGCTGCAGGTTCTGGGCGGCCTTGACCCGAACATGACCGTCAGCGCCTGGGGCGGCCCGACCTACCTGGGTGCCATGGCATGCCACTATCTCGACTGCTTCCTGCTGGTGGCGACCGCTGCCTGGCTCCTCAACCTGGTTCTGCGGCCGGGCCAGCCCGATTCTCCCGGTACTCCGGGCCGCCATGCGATGCCCGAGTTGTGACTTTTGCGGCCGGCCGCGGCTAGTGACATGAGCGAGCCGGCAATGCAGGCTAGGGCCATGCCAATCGTTCCCACCACTTCCGGCGATACCGACATCGGCGACCTCGGCGTCGTCTACATGCACGAGCATGTCTTCATCCGCACCGAGCCGCTGCAATGGGGCTGGCCCGGGTTCAGCGGCTGGGACACCGAGGCGGAGGTGGCGTCAGCCCGCGAGCGGCTGCGCGGGCTCGCGGCGGCCGGGGTGGGCACGATCCTCGACATGACGGTGCCCGGGCTCGGCCGCGACGCTGCCCTGGTGGCCAGGACCGTGGCGGGCACCGGCCTGAAGATCATGTTCGCGACCGGCTACTACACCTACGACAACCTGCCGTTTCCGTTCCAGTATCGCGGCCCCGGCAAGATCCTGGACGGCGATGACCGGGTGCTCGAGTCGCTGTTCGAGCGCGACCTGACGGTGGGGATCGGCGACACCGGGCTGCGCGCCGCGGTGCTGAAAGTGGTCACCGACGAGCCGGGCATGACGCCGGACGTGGAGCGGGTGGCGCTCGCCGTGGCCAGTGTCCACCTGCGCACCGGCGTCCCGATCTGCACGCACGCGCACGCGCCGAGCAAGCGCGGGCTTGACCAGCAGCGGATCCTGGCCTCGCGGGGCGTTGACCTGGGCCGGGTGATGATCGGTCACTCGAACGAGTCGACCGACCTGGGCTATCTCGAGCAGGTCATCGACGCCGGGTCCTACCTCGGCTGGGACCGGTGCGGGCTGCACCTGACGGTGCCGCTCGACGCTCAGCTGGACACCCTGGCCGCCCTGGTCGAGCGCGGCTACGCGGGCCGGATCATGCTGTCCCACGACAAGGCCTCGTTCATGGACTGGTTCTCGGCGGCCGAGGTCGACCCGTTCGTGCCCGACTGGCGGTACACCTACATTCACGGCGGGGTACTGCCCGGCCTGCGCGAGCGCGGGGTCACCGAGGAGCAGATCAGGCAGATGCTGGTCAGCAATCCGCGGGATTTCTTCGCCGGGGCGGCGGCCGCGGCCGGCGGGTCAGCGGCGCCCGAAGGGCCGGCACAGTGACGATCACACCCGCGCCCAGAGGCGCGAACCCGTTCGACGACTCCGGCGTGCAGGCCGGCCGCGACGGGGTCCGCCGCTATCAGCACCTGCACGAGTCGCTGACCGAGATGCTCGATGACAGCGTGCGGGCCGACCCCTCCGCCGAGGCGCTGGTCGAGGTCGGCGGCGGCCGGGTCAGGTATGCCGAGCTGTGGGACCGCGCGGCCAGGGTGAGCGGCGGCCTGCACGAGAGCGGGATCCGCCCGGGAGACCGGGTGGCGATCAGGCTGCCGAACTCCATCGACTGGGTACTCGCCTTCTTCGGCGCCCTGATGGCCGGGGCGATCGTGGTTCCGGTGAATACCAGGTTCACCGAACCCGAGGCCGCCTACGTGATCGACGACTCAGGCAGCTCGTATGTCTTCGCCGCGGGTGCGGCGCTGCCGGACGGCACGCCACTGATCCACGACGGCGCGAGCAGGTCGGATGTCGCGGCGATCTTCTACACCAGTGGCACCACCGGGTTCCCCAAGGGCGCGATGCACACCCACGAGAACATCCTCGCGAACGTGGAGACCGTGTACCGGGTCAGCGACATTCCGCGTGACGCCGGGCGCGAGATGCGGACCCTCGTGGTCGTGCCGCTGTTCCACGTGACCGGCTGCCATAGCCAGATGCTGCCCGCGCTGCGGATCGGCGGGGCCGCCGTGCTCGATTCCGCGTTCGAGGGCCGCCGCATGATCGAGACGCTCGAACGGGAGCGGATTACCGCCTGTACCGCTGTCCCCGCGATCTACTACTACATACTCAACCATCCGGACTTCACCCAGGCGAAGGTCGCCGGCGTGCGGTGGGCATCCTACGGCGGCGCCCCGATCGCGCCCGCCCTCGTGCACCAGATCGGCGACCGGTTCGCCGGGGCGCGGCTGGCCAACGGGTTCGGGCTCACCGAGTGCACGTCGATCGCGACGCTGCTGCCACACGAATGGGCGGCCGATTATGCCGATTCCGTCGGGTTCGCCGCGCCGCATGCCGAGGTGGCGATCGACGAGGCCAGCTTCGGTTCCGACGCGGGCATGGGCGAGGTGCTGATCCGCGGCCAGAGCGTCTGCGCGGGGTACTGGAATAAGCCGGACGCGACCGCGCAGACGTTCGCCGATCACTGGCTGCGTACCGGCGACGTCGGGCGGGTGGACGACAGCGGGCTGGTCTACGTACTCGACCGGATCAAGGACATGATCAACAGGGGCGGCGAGAACGTGTACTGCGTCGAAGTGGAGAACGCCCTGATCGGCGCACCCGGCGTGGGCGAGGTGGCCGTCGTCGGCGTTCCCGACTCGATGATGGGCGAGAAGGTCGGCGCCGTGATCGTCCCCCTGCCCGGCGCTTCTGTCGACCCGCGGGTCGTGCTCGGCTACGCGCGCGAGCGTCTCGCTGACTTCAAGGTCCCGCAGTTCATCGCCGTCAGGACCGACCCGCTGCCGCGCAACCCCAGCGGCAAGGTACTCAAGGCGCCACTGCGGAAGGCAGCCTTCGACTCCCCGCCGCAGGCCTGAGCGCTCGCGCCCTGGGCAGCCGCGAGCGTTATCTGTGTGCTGCCTTGGGTTCGTCAGCTCGACGCTCCGCCCTTCCTCCTGACCCGGGCGATGGCGCCGATCGCGGGCGCCAGCGTCAGCCACAGGCCAATTGTCACGATCATCGAGGTGAGGTAGCCGAACGGCCGGATCCCCACGTCAGCGCCGGTGATGCCGGCGAAGAGCATCAGCACCCAGGAACTGACGAAGAAGAACGGCCCGGCTGCGAGCACGCCGAAGAAGTCACCCATCTGGAGTCACCTTCCTGCGGTCAGGTCCGCCGGGCCGGTCACGAGCATCGCGGCCGGCTTCCTGGTGGCCGACACTCGCCTGGCCGGGATCACGATGAGCAGCACGCCGCCGATCAGGGCCAGCGCACCGCCGGCCAGCAGCCCGCCCGCGATCCACGGCAGCACCGGCACGGTCGCGCCGGCGTTCGCGTTCACGGTCAGCCCGCCGGAGGCGTCAGCGTTCATCACGACAACCTCCCAGTTTCCGGCGGAAACCGGCCAGACAACGGACCGCGTGCCAGGACCGGCCGACCTGGCCGTCCAGAACGCCTGGCTCGCCGGGGCGGCAGGCACCCCGGTTCCCGGAGTCGTGATCCCGGCGCTGGCAGTGCCGATGTCCTGCACCGTCGTGTACTCGACCCCAGCCAGGTAGTCGGTCACGGCATGAGCCGGCGCGATGCCGACGAATACCGGGCTGGTCGGGTCGGATGCCGTCGCGCGGATCCGCACCTTGCCGATCAGCTGCCGCCCGAGCTGGTTCAGGCCGGATTCCGGGATCGTGAAGGTGCCGCTGACCAGGGCGTGCCCGGCGGTCGTGTACGTGGTGGTCGATGACGTGACGAACCCGCCCTGCCGAGCGGCCTGGTCGGCCCAGAGCACTCCCGCACTGCCGGCGAGCAGGCCGGACGCGATCAGCAGGAGCAGTGCCCCGATCACCACCGAGATGACGCGGCCTGCGCCCCAGCCGCGACAGCTGGGTGTCAAGTGCGGCATCAACCCTGACCGGGTACGTGGTAGCAGACATCATCGCCACCTCCTGACCCTGACGCTAAATCGCCCGGGCCAGACCGGGCAGGGCTCCTGGTCACCAGTCAGGGGGCCATTAGGCACCAACCCCCCGCGCGTGCGCTGGCTCCCCTTCTTGCCCCCGGGGAGCCAGCGCACGCAACACCTACTCGACGAGCTCGTCGACGGGCTTAACCCCTGCGGTTCCGCTCCGCAGCCGCCAGAACAGGGCGCCCACGTACCACAGCAAGGCCAGCGCGGCACCGTAGCCGATCACCTTGTCCGCGCTGTGGAACGGGGCGGGCAGCGCCAGCGAGGCCATGATCACGAGTGTGTACACGAGAACGAAGATGATCACCGGCCAGGCCCACCGGCCGAGCGTGAACGCGCCCGGGATGCTGTCGGTGGTCCTGCGCTTGACGGCGTAGGCGACGGTGATCAGGAAGTAGATGATGTACGGGATGATCGCGGTCGCCCCGACCAGGGTGGCGAACGCGCTGGCCTGCAGGTAGCCGTACCACATCACACCGAGGTCGATCACGCCGAAGACCAGCAGGCCGACGATCGGAGTCTGGCTGCGCTGATTCACCTTCCGCAGGTGCTTGGAGAACGGCAGCATGTTGTCACGGGCGAGCGAGTAGCACAGGCGCGCCTGCGCGCCGGCGCCGACGACCAGGATCGCGAACATCGAGAAGATGACGAACGCGATGAACACCTTCACGAGCCAGGACGGCAGCCAGTACCCCGCGATCACCAGCAGCGGCAGCCCCGGCTGCTCGACCGCCTTCAGGCTCGGGATGGCCAGGGTGAACCCGATCAGCGCGATCATGCCCAGGACGGCGGAGAGCACGACGGCCCAGATCACGCCGCGCGGCACGCTGCGCACCGGGTTGACCGCGTCCTCCGACATGTCCGCGGCGAGCTCGAACCCGACGAGCGTGAACGCGCCGAGCAGGCCGGCCAGCGCGAACGCGTACCAGGTCGGGTTGTGGTAGACGGACGTCGTGTTGGTCAGGATGCTCACACCGTAAGGAGCCGGCTTGGTCTGCAGCCCCCACAGCACGAGCAGCAGGATCCCGAACACGACCGTCCCGATGATCTCGGTGAACACCGCGATGTTGTTGACCCGCGCCGCCACCTGCATGCTGATGATGTTGATCATCGTCGGCAGCAGCATCAGGATGACCGCCACCGACAGGACCAGCCGCGGGCTCGGCGTGTTGACGTTGAACTCGCTGAGCAGCAGCGGGGACGCGACGCCGAGCATGATCGCGCCGCCGCCGACCGCCATGTAGAGCAGCCCGGCGAAGCCGACGAACCAGCCGTAGGTGGAGTTCACCAGCCGGGCGCTCCACTGGTAGGCGTAGCCGGCCAGCGGGATGCGCGTGCCCAGCTCGGCGACGACGAACGCGATCATCAGGTTGCCCGCGCCGACGATAGGCCACGTCCAGATCGACGCCGGACCCCAGTACGACAGGCCGAAGCCGTAGTTGAGGAAGATGCCGGTCGTGATCGAGATGATCGAGAACGCGATCGCGAACATCGAGAAGAACTTCAGCGAGCGCCTCAGCTCGGGCTGGTATCCGGCCCGCTCGACGATCGCCTCGGCCTCGGCTACGTCGCCTGCCTCGGTGACGGTGGCCATGCCGGCCGGATCACCTGTGGTACTTGCCATACTGTCCCTCCTTATTCATTCCAATGTGCGGTTGATCTCACGCTCACGGGCCGTTCTGGCCGACGTGCTTGCGGACGGCGGCGAACGCCTCGTCGGTCGCGGCCAGCACCAGGTCGATGTCCTCGTCCGTCATGGCCGCTGAGACGAACCAGTTGCGCCGCGGATGGATGTAGGCACCGCGGCGGACGGCTTCGGCGGCGAACAGGCTCGCCAGGGCGTGGTCGGTATCGGCGGCGAAGGTGAGGTACGGCATCTGCACCTGGCCGGTGTAGTTCACGTCGATCCCCCAGGCCGCCGCCTGGCCGGCGATGCCGTCGGCACGGCGGAGAACCAGAACGACCCGGTGACGAACACGCTGCTCGCGCCGGCCCGGAACCGGTCGCTGCCCAGGACCGCGGCGAGCGGGTGCCCGTTCGCGATCGCCTTGCTCCACGCCGACAGGTCGGGATCCGCGCCGACCGGCTCCCAGCTCGAGCCGAGGTGCAGCCGGAACCCGCAGCGCACGTCGTCCAGGATCAGGGCCGCGCCGGTCGCGTCGCACAGCTCGCGCAGGCCGCGGGCGAACGCGGGGTCGACCAGTTCCTGGTCGTAGCCGGCGTCGTGCTTGAACGGGCTGACCACGATGGCCGCCAGGTCATCGCCGGCCTCGGCAGCCGCGGCCCGCGCGCTGGCCAGGTCGTTGTAGGTGTAGTGGCCGAGGTTGACCCGGTCCGCCGCGGTCGTCCCGGCCAGCCGGGGGGTGCACCACGGTGCGGCGCCGTGGTAGGCACCGCGCGCGACCAGGATGCGCTTGCGCCCGGTCTGCGCTCGCGCGATCGTGCAGCACATCGTGGTGGCGTCGGTGCCGTTCTTGGCCAGCATTGCCCAGTCCGCGTGCCGCATCAGGTCGAGACATAGCAGTTGCCGTCGGCATCCCAGACCCGCGCACCGCGGCCGCTGCGCATGAACTGCGGGTACTCGGGCGGCAGCGGACCAGCCGACTGATGGCCGTACATCCCGCCCGGGATGACCGCGGCGGCCCGCTGCCTCAGCTCGCGGTCGGCTGTCCGCTGACGGGGATCCACGCCGGCCAGGGTCACGTGATCAGTCATGCTGCCTCCGTTTCAGCTAAAGGCTTGTCCCGGCCGGTACTCCATGGCTGGCCAGCGCCGCCCGGAGCCGCTCAGCCGGCGCGGGCGCCACGGCGCCGAGGAAGCCGAGCACCTGCTCCAGATCGGTGATCCCGGCATCGGATCCGAGGCCAGTGGCGACCAGCGCGCCGCACGCGACGCCGAGCCAGGCGGCGTCGACGGGACTCGCGCCGAGCAGCAGCGCGGTGAGCAGGCCCGCGGTGAAGCCGTCGCCGCAGCCCGTGGTGTCCACAACGTCCACGGCGATCGCCGGCACAGCTACGGGGGCGCCGCCGTCGCGGCTGGCCACCAGGGCGCCCTGCGCGCCGAGCGTCACCGCGACGCCGCCGGTGCCGAGCGAGAGCACCTTGTCGATGGCGGCGAAAATATCGTCCTCGCCGGTGAGTGCGGCTAGCTGATCAGCGTTCGGCGCGAACCAGTCGGCGCTCGCCAGCAGGGCGGCAATCCTCCCGAAGTCGCGCGGGCTGCCCTGACGCAGCACGTCGACGGCGACCACCGCGCCGCCCGCCCTGGCCGCCGAGACCACCTCGGCCAGCCCGTCCTCGACCATCCCGCCGAGCGCGTCGGGAGCTCCGATCAGCAGCGCGCGGACGCCGCTCAGCCCGGCCAGGTCGATGTCACCGCGGTCCAGCAGGGCGGTCGCCCCCGGCACGTGCAGCGCGGGGCGCTCGCCGTTCGGCCGGATCGGCAGGATCGTCGCCGAGGTCTGGACGCCGTGCTTGCGCACCAGGCCGCCGGTGTCGATGCCGTGCCGGCGCATCTCGCCGATCAGCACGTCGGCGAGCAGGTCATCGCCGATCGCGCCGATGGCGAGCACGTCCGCGCCCAGCTTGGCCAGGTCCACGCCGGTACCGGCGGCGGTGCCGGCCACGGTGGCCCGGATCTCGTTCAGCCGGGCGCTGCCCTGGCCAGGCGGGATCGTCTCGACCGGCCAGCCGAGCACGTCGACGATGTGCGCACCGAGCACGGCGACCCGGCCGGCCGGCTGCTGGCTCGCCTGCTCGCCGTGACTCACCGGCCCGCGCCGGCTTCGCCGCTGCGTCCGGTCTCGCCGCTGCGCCTGGTGCCGTAGCCGCGCCGTTTCGCCTCCGCTGTCACCTCGGCTAGCTCGGCCGCCGACAGGGTCTTCGGCTCGCCGTAGGCCTGCGCGAGCCGGTAGACGTGCGCGAGCCACTCGAGCAGCAGCGCGCAGCCGTAGGCCTCGTCGAGGCTGCGGCCGTAGCAGATCGCGCCATGGTTGCGCAGGATCGCGGCCCGCCGCCCGGCCAGCGCCTTGGTCGCGGCGGCCGCGAGCCCGTCGGAGCCGAACCGCACGTACGGAGCTACCCGGACCGGGCCGCCCAGGTTCGTGATCGCGTAGTGGATCGCGGGGAGCTCGTCGCGGGCCGCGGACAGAGCGATCACCTCGGGCGAGTGCGTGTGCACCACCGCGCCGGCGCTGGTCCCGGCGTAGACCGCCAGGTGCATCGGCGTCTCAGTGGAGGGAACTTCGGTGGCATCCACCTCGGCCCCGGCCAGGTCGACCACCGCGATGTCGGCCGGGCGCATCTCGTCGTAGCTGATGCCCGACGGGGTGATAGCGACCAGGTCGCCGCACCGCATGCTCAGATTGCCTGCGCTGCCGACAGCCAGCCCGTCGGCAAGCAAGCGTGCGCTGTAGGTGACGAGCTGCTCGCGGGCCGCGTGCAGCTCGCCAGCGTCCGGGCTATACACTACCTGGGATGTTAGACGGACGTCCGGTCAAAAAACAGCCTTAGCCGCACATCAAACTCTCCTGATGTCCAGCCCCAGGCTGCCCTGCACTCTCTCTGGTATCAGCTGACATGCCGAAGATCGTGGACTGGGACGCCAGGCGGGACGAGATCCTGTCGGCAACCTGGCGAGTTATCGCGCGCGATGGTATCGCGAAGGCCACCATCAGGGCCATCGCCCGGGAGGCCGGCTGCTCGCGGGGCATCCTCGCGCACTACTTCGACGACAAGGCGGACATACTCGGCTCGGCCCTGGTGATGTCGCATCGCCGGGTGGCCGCCAGAATGGACGCCAGCGCCGCCGGGCGCAGCGGGCTTGACGCACTGCGGATCGTGATGCTCGAGGCGCTGCCGATCGACGAGCTGCGTGACCTCGAGGCGCAGATCGAGATCAGCTTCTGGGGACGCGCGCTCGGCAACCCCGCGCTGCGCGACCTTCAGCACAGCGAGTTCGACCGGCTGAGGAAACGGCTGCGCGCCCATCTGACCGAGGCCGCCGGGCTGGGCCAGATCGGGCAGCAGGTCGACCTCGACCTGGCCACACATCAGCTGGTCGTGCTGATTGACGGGGTGAGCGCCGAGCGCGTCCTCTACCCCGACCGGGTGCCGCCGGACCGCCAGGTCGATCTGCTCGACCAGTTGCTCAGCGGTCTGCGGGCTGATCAGGGCACCGGGCGCATGGTCGCTGTCCAGCCGGGGCAGTCTCCTTCGTCGTCCAGGTGAACCGCGGTCCGAGGCGGGGAGGCGGCCCGAGGCGGGGCGACCGCCACGGCATTCGGCCTGCACCGCGGGCTGGAGGGCGCGGCTCTGGTCGTCACCGGCTCGGTCGCCGTGATCGCAGCGCTTGTCGTCCACGCGGCGAGCGAGGGATTCGCCCTGGCCGCGCTGCTCAGGGGAGAGCGGCGTCCACGCCGGTCCGGCCCGCCGGGACCGGATCCTAGCCAGCCGCCGGTCCATGATGCTGGCCAGTGGCCGGTCCATGATGCTGGCCAGTGGCCGGGCCATTATCCCGGACGATTCTCAGCATCTGGACGGGTTTCAGTGCATACCGCAGACAGGCGACCACGATCGTGAAGAGAGATATTTATCCATCAGATGCTAATCGGGTAATTCGGACTCCGAGCGCGGCACGCGAAAGGCCGCGCAGCTAAAGACATATGGCTGGCCATCTGGCATAGTGCGGTGCCATGACAGTCGATGGCGCCGACCGGAAGGTCGCCACCGGGCGTGCGGCGATCATCGGCCTGATCGGGCTCATAACGGCCGGGATCTTGTACATCATCGGCCGGGCAATCGCTCACACCTCCGTGTACTCGTCCGTTGGCTTTTTCGGGCAGACAGGGCTGGGCGTCTTCTCCCTCAAATCCCTCCTGGCGACCGTCGCGCTCGGGCTGGCCGTGGTGCAGGTCGGACTGGCCCTGTGGATCTATAACAAGCTGCCGCTGGCCGGCCGGCCGCCGAAGCGGGTCGGTATCACGCACCGGACGGTCGGCATCGTCGCAGTGATCGTCACGCTGCCGGTTGCCATCCATTGCGCGGTTGCATATGGCGTGCAAGTCACCAGCCTCCGCGTGGGCATCCACTCCATCGCCGGCTGCTTCTTCTACGGCGCTTTCCTGGCCAAGGTGCTGCTCGTCCATACCAAGCGGCTGCCGGGCTGGGCACTTCCGGTGGCCGGCGGCATCCTCGCCGTTCTCATCGCCGTGCTCTGGTACAGCTCGGCGCTCTGGTACTACAACGGCTTCAGCGTCCCGCTGTAAGACGAGGGGTGACGTCACGGCCGCCTGCTTTCGGCAATGACGTCGTCGATGGCCTGAAGGACGAGGTGGGGCCGGCCGAAATGGACATAGTGCCCTGCATCGGCGGCAGTTCCCCGAGCAACGTTCCGATCTGCCGCTCGGTCCCGAGGTACGACAGGTGCGCGTCGACCAGCAGCGATCGGAGCCGCGAATCTTCGGTGGCGGCCCGCGCACTCTCCTCGGCCAGGCAGGCCGCCCCAGCTGTGCCCGACCACGACACATGCTCCGCCGATCTCGGCCGCGAGCGCCTCGAGGTCGCCGATCTGCGGGTCGAGCGTGAGCTCAGCGGCCGGGTCACTCAGGCCATATCCGGCGCGGTCGTACACGACGACCCGGAACCGGTCGGCCAGCGGTCCCAGAATCGGAGCCCACGTCGTCGCCGGCGACTCGGCCCCGGTCTCCAGCACGACGCTCGGCGCGCCGGAACCGGCCTCGATCCACCGCAGCACGCGGCTGCCACGGCGAAGCTCGCCGCGGCGGACTCCGCCGGACACCAGGGCACCCGGAGCCGGGTCACGGGATCCTCCGTCGGCTCCGGTTTGTCGGCCATTACCGAATTATGGTGCCGAGCCTGGTACCCGCCTAACGACTTTCCCGGGCTGGCCAGCCGGGCGCCGGCTGGCCAGAAGGGGACCCTGGTCGCCCGGAAAGGGGCTAATGGCCCTGCCCGCCCGGGTACGCCGTCCCGCAGCCTGGTGCTATCACCTGGAAAGGGAAGACGATGAACACACGCCCTGCCCTCGCCGACCTCGGCCTCGGTGCCGGGAAGAAGGCCAGGCTGCACCGCATACTCCACCAGAACGGCCTCAGCAACGGGACCGCGATCTTCCTGCCCTACGACCACGGGGTCGAGCATGGCCCGAGAGACTTCGCCGACAGCCCGGCCGCAAATGACCCGAAGTACATCATCAAGCTGGCCATCGAGGGCGAATTCAACGGCATCGCCATCCAGATCGGCCTCGCCCAGAAGTTCTACTGGGACTACGCGGGTGAGGTGCCGCTGGTACTCAAGCTGAACGGCAAGACGGACATCCCGTCGGCGATCGACCCGCTCTCGCCGGTCAACGCGAGCGTCGAGGAGGCAGTCCGGCTTGGCGCGGACGCCGTCGGTTACACCCTCTACGTCGGCTCGCCCGCTCAGGAGCGGGACTTCGCCCAGTACCTCCAGGTGCGCAAGGATGCCGAGCGGCTCGGCATGCCGCTGATCGTCTGGTCCTATCCGCGGGGCAGCGCCGTCGACGCCAAGGGCGGCAAGGACAGCTTCTATGCCGTGGACTACGCGGCTCGCATCGCCAGCGAACTCGGCGCCGACCTGGTGAAGGTCAACTTCCCCCATCCGGACAAGCAGGCCGGGGTGCCGGCCGCCTACCAGGCAGAGTTCTCCCCGCAGCAGGCGATCGGCTCCGTCGTGCGCTCGGCCAACCGGACGCTGCTGCTGGTCTCCGGCGGCGAGCGGTCAGGGGATGAGGCGATGCTGGAGAAGGCGCGCATGTCGATGGAAGCCGGAGCGACCGGCCTGATCTTCGGCCGCAACATCTGGCAGCGCGAGCATGGCGAGACGTTGCGCTTCGTCGCCCGGCTGAAGCAGATCCTGGCCAAGTACCCGTCATCCTGAACTCGCCGGGCTGACGTCAGCCCGCCCTGGTCGCTTCTGGTTCGCGGAACAGCCTGCGATTTCCCGTCGCCGCCATGCTTGGACGCTGCCGGTTTTCGCCTCTTCACGACTTTCGTCGGAATCGCGTCCGACTTGCCCTTTTTGCGGCCAAAGTCGTGAAGAGGCGATGCAGCGGCCGGGCACCGCCGCTCCGGCGCCCGGTTTCATCCGGTTCCGATGCCCGGCCGACTCATCGGCGGCCTCACGCACGGCTAGCTCGCGAGCCGACCACTCCTCACGCCTGGATCCTGGCGGCACGCTAGCCGAGCAGCGGAAGCCGGCTGTCCGGATGATCGGCCCGGCCCGATGCGGCCATGATCCAGGCGAGGTCGTCGGTCAGGTCCGCCGGGCGGCGGCCTAGCGTCCGCCGGGCCAGCAGGTCATCGAGGATCGCGGCGGTCGCCGCGATCCCGGCCGGGGCGGCGACCGGGTCCCTGCCCAGGGCTATGGTCAGGTCGAGGCCGTGGACGACTGCCTCGACGATCCGGCTGGCGGCGAACTCGTCGACGCGCATGGAGGCGAAATACCCGGGTCCGACCGTGCTCTCGGGCACCGACCGGCACTCCTCGATGGCCTTGCTGAACGTCTCGGCCAGGACATCCGCCATCTGCGCGGGTGTCTTACCCTGCACCATCGTGTACGCGTACTCGTAGACGACGGGCCCCGTCTCCGAACGCGGGTTGATGAAGAAGCTGGTCCGGTCCCTGGCCGGCTGGCTGTCGCCGCGCCCTTCGATCAGCATCCTGGTCAGGCCGATGGAGATGTCGAAGTGGCCGGCAAGCTCGAAGACGGTCCAGTGCGGTAGCTCGGGATCAACGGGGACCAGCCGCGTCTGCTTCGCCCACTCATCGGCCGACAGCCCGCGGAAGACCTGCTCGACTCGCGACAGTTCCTCCGCGAGGGTGCTCACGGTCGCCTCGTAATCTCCCACCCTTGAACTCCTCATCATGTCGTTCTCCGGCGGGCAGGCCGCCACCCGGTAGCAGGGTCAGCATAAGCCTAGGAAACTAGCCCGAAGTCCTCTTGGGGCCGAAACGACGCCAATCCGGGTACCCCGGGTTGCCGCCCATCCCCCGGTCATGAACCACGAGTCGCTACTACCGGTTGCAGCCAGTAGTGCAGCTCGCAGCTCGCCGTCATACTGGGCACGGGCGCCAGGTACTTGCCCGGTGACTCCGACGGGCGGCCGAGAGACCGTTCAGCATCGTACTGCAAGCACGCCCCGCCGATCGGATCTGCCGCCATGAGTGATGTGCTGGCCAGCACATCCCTGGCACTGAGGCGGTCCGGATCGCTGGCGCCGGGCACATGGTCAACCTGGAGCAGCCGGCTTACGCCGGCGCCAGCGCGAAGTCCATCTCCGCCACGAAGCTGACGTCCGACGGATCATCCGGCCCGGCGGCCCGGAACTGCCTGACGAGCGAGTCCCTGACGCCGAAGACCGCGTCGCTGTCCAGGTAGGGATTGTCGGCGTCGAAGATATGCGTGGTGACGGACTGGTAGCCGGGCGCCGACACGATCGCGTGGATGTGAGCAGCCCGCCAGCGGTGCCGGGCAGCACTCCGCAGCAGGTCACCGACCGGCCCGTCGGTGGGAACCGGATAGCTGACCGGCCGGACCGCACGGAATTCGTACCGTCCATCCGGTCCGGTCACGAAGACGCCGCGCAGGTTGAACGGCGGCTGCTGCGGATCCTGTATGTCGTAGAGCCCGTTGCCGCTGCCCTGCCAGACGTCCAGGGTCGCGCCGGCCACCGGTGCGCCGGCGACGTTCGTGACCTGGCCGCGGATCAGCGCCGGGCTGCCGTCCTGCGGACGGCCGATCTGCTCGCCCATCGCGCGTTCCGGCGCGCCTGGCCGGTAGAACGGGCCGAGTACCGTCGGCTCGGTGGCGTCGCTGGCGGCGTTGATCTCCGCCACCAGCGACGACAGGCCGAGGATGTCGGACAGCAGGATGAACTCCTGCCGTTCGGCGTCGCATTTCTGCCCGGTGGCCGTGAGGAACTCGATTCCGGCGAGCCACTCCTGCGGAGTCAGCCTGGTCTCGGCGGCGAACGCGTGCAGGTGAGCGATGAGAGCGGTGAGCAGCTCGCGCAGGCGCGGGTCTGGCGTACCCGCGTAAGCGGCGAGCACCTGCCCGGTGAGGTCCGTCGTCATCGTCCTATTGTGCTGGCCTGCCGGGTCACGTCGTGGCCGATGGCCCGCCGCTTCCGAACGCGTGCGCGCCAGCCGGCCGGCGTGCCCTCACGATCCCGGCCATGCTGAGCAGGGCGCCAGCCCCGATCAGGGCAAGCCACGGCAGGTCAGAGTGGCCAGGCGAGGGCGCGGTGCCGCCGAGTCCGGTCGCGGGCGCTCCGGCGGGGGCGACCTTGCTGCCGGCCGCGTCCACGAGATCATCGAGCGCGAGGTGGCCCGGGTCGTCGAGCACGACGATGGTGTGGATCGTGCCCGCGGCCAGCGTGATCTGACTGCTGGTGCGGTCGGTCCGGCCGTCGGCGCTCACCTTCCAGCTACCTGGCGAGACGACCTTGTAGGAGGTCACGGACCCGAACGGCACATGGCGCGCGATCACGGAGTGGCCCGCCCTGAGCGTGACCAGGTGCTGGGTGAGCGAGGCCTGGATGATGCGCACGAGCGCCTTGCCCTTGGGGGTGGTGAGCCTGTCCCGCAGGACCTGGAGGCGCAGGCCCTTGGCGGGCCCCAGTCCGGCCACCGTGTACGCCCCGCCCGGCTGAACGTCGACCGTCGTCGAGATCACCGGTGCCGACGAGGGTGAAGCTCCGGCGGCTCGCATCGCGACGGTGTACTCGCCGGCCGGGACCTTCTGATAGCCGGAGATGGTCCCGTACGCGACATGGTGCACGATGATCAGGGCTTTGGAGTTGTGGAAGGAGTAGAGGTAGACATCTACGGCCGGCGTGTTCGGCGACAGGTGCGCCAGCCTCAGCCATCCGGAGCCCTGCGATGCCGAAGCCGGGACGGCGCCCGCTAGCAAGCCCAGTGCCAGCAGAGCCAGGCCAACCAGCCGGTACATGCGTGCGAATCTCGCTCTGGCGCTCATTGTCCTCTACTTAATTGATCAGTGAAGTAGGCCGATGGGATTGGGCCGTGCGAATCTGACAGAGATGACCGCGTGACCATGACGCGTGGTCGTGGCGACTGCGGCTGCCCGGTAGAGCGATCGCTGGCTATGCAGGAACGACAGCAGCCAGCGGATATAAGCGTGGGCGGACAGTCCCGACTGCGGGTCGATTCCCGACAGGAGCACGCCGCTCAGCGGTACGCCGGAGCTAGCTCCCGGAGCGCGGTCGTAGAAGCCCAGCACCCGGACGGCGTGCCGCTGCGCCAGCGCCGGCAGCGTGATCAGCAGCCGCGGATCGACCTCGCCAGCCGCCAGCTCGGTCTGGGCACCCGGCGGAAGCGCGATCTGCTTGTTGCCGATCAGCTGAGTTCCCATCAGCTCCCTGGCCGCCAGGTCCCGGCTCAGCGCCAGCTGGTAGGCGGCGGCACCGTCGGGGGCGATCACCAGGACCGCCACCCGGTCCTGCCCGCTGCCGAAGCTAGCCAGGACCGTGGGCGCGTACTCAGTGCTCAGGCGGCTGCCGAACTGGCTCTGCACCGCCGGCGTGGCGACGACAAGATCGGACCCGAGCGGGTCAGCCGCGGTTGGCTTGATGACCACTAGGTCCGCGGGCGGCACACCCGCCTTAGACAGGGCAGTGCACATGACAGCGTCGCACCCGATCATGGCGCTGCGGCTGACCTCGCGCGAGATCCACCTGGCCGCCTTGGCCCGGGCAGCGGCGGCACCGGACAGCGCCGCCGGCACCTTCCCGCTCGTGCCTGCCCCTCCAGGATGCCTGACCAGGGCGACAGCCGTGCCGGCCGCTGTCGCGAGAACCAGGACGGTCAGGGCAACAAGCCAGATGACATTCCGCGGGTGGCCAGGCGCGGCCGCGCCACGGCGACCGGCTGCCTGAGAGCGTGCCGGCAACCCCCGGCTCGCCGGGGGTTCGGTCGCGGTTGCCGCCTGGGGTGCCGCGGACGCCGGTCCCCGGGCTGGCCCCTGGGCCATAGCGGCAAGGGGCCAGTCCTCGGCGGCCTGCGGCTCCCGGGCGACGTCCCTGGTGGCGGGCGCGTCCGCCGCCCGCCAGGGCGGCCCGGAACCCGGATGCCTGATCCGGTCGCGGGCCGACCGGGCCTCGCGTGAGTGCAGCACAGGCTGGAAAAGCAGGCGCACGTTGTCCGGCAGCTCCGGCGGTGCCGTATGCGGCCGACCGTATCCATGGCTTTCAGGGCGTGGCCGGTGGCGGCTCGGACTGCGCCGCTGCGGCAGCGACGGCAGACTGTCCCCCGCAGGTGGGGGAACCACGGTGCCGCTGGCGCTCCCGGGCTTACGCCGAATCCACTTTTCCTCACCCATGCGCGGTTCCCGATTTGGAGTTTAGGCCATACGGACATTAGTAGCGTGCGTCGTCAAATGCAATGCGAATCTGCATAATTTTATGCCTGCAAGGGATAATTCCGGCGGTAAACTCCCGATAAGCGGGCTCATGCTCGGCATGGATTCGTCGCTGGCCGGCAGGTACATGTCGCTGGCCTACATGGGCTCGTCGTACAGTTCCACCGCGCAGATCCTGTCCCACGGCACATCTTCCGTGACCGGGCCGGAACCAAAGTGCACCCCGTCGCTGTGGACCGCGAAGAGCACCTCCCGCCTGGCGGCCCGGTGCAGCTCGACGCCGCACGCGGCCAGCAGGCCGAGCTCTCCGATCGCCAGGGCCACCGCCGGCGGGATGCTCGGGAAAGTCGGGCGGGCAGCCACTACGATCTCGGCCAGGACCGTCCGCACCGCCAGCCCGAGCAGCGCGGCCGGGAAGCCGTGCAACCCGTACCGGGACCGGACGCAACCGGGACGCGCGGCTAGGGCCGGCCGCAGCCGGGACCGGAAGCAGCACAGCCAGCTGGAGGCCGAACCATGCCCATCGACATGCGCGAGCTCGCGGACGACCTGACCGCCGAGACGACCGCGCTCCGGGATATGGTCGCCGGTCTCGACGAGACGGGCTGGCGCACGCCGACGCCAGCCGCGGGCTGGACCGTCGCCGACCAGATCAGCCACCTGGCCTTCTTCGATGACGCCGCGATCCAGTCGGCGGCCGACCCGGAAGGGTTCGCCGCCGAGATGGAACGGGCCATGACCGTCGGCGAGCTCGACCCTGACGACCTGGCCGAGCGCTACCGGTCGCTGACCGGAGCCGAGCTGCTGGCCTGGTTCGACGCCTCCCGCCACCGTCTGATCAAGGTGTTCGCCGAACTGGACCCGGCCCTCCGGCTGCCGTGGTTCGGCCTGCCGATGAGCGCGGCCTCGTCGCTCACCGCGCGGATCATGGAGACCTGGGCGCACGGCCAGGACATCGCCGATGCCCTGGGCGAGGTCCGCGAGCCCACCTCGAGACTGCGGCATATCGCGCACATCGGCGTCCGGGCGCTGTCGTTCAGCTTCGCCGTGAACGGGCTTGAGGTACCGCCCGAGCCGGTCAGGGTGGAGCTCACCGGGCCGGCCGGCGAACCGTGGACCTGGGGTCCCGAGCACGCGGCCAGCCGCGTGACCGGCCCCGCGCTTGACTTCTGCCTGCTGGTAACCCAGCGGCGGCACCGCGACGACACGGCGGTCCTGGCTGAGGGTCAGGTAGCGGACCAGTGGCTGACCGTCGCCCAGGCGTTCGCCGGGCCGCCAGGCGAGGGCCGCAGCCCGGGCCAGCACGGCTGACCAGTACCCAGCGGCGAACCGGACGCGGACGTACCGCCGGGATCAGACCCAGATCCGCTTCGAGCTTGTCCTCATCTGTTGCGGTTCGCTGGCCTAGTATCGGCGCGGCGGCGAACGGCGACAAGGCCATCAAACCGGTCGATGCGCGGAGCAGCGAGCGCGGCGGCCGGTCAGGCGAGTGCGGGTAACTCCTGGCGGGCTAGCCGACATCACCGTGCCACGACGCCGGCCAGCCCGCCTGTCCCCTCGGAGCGCCTTTCGTTAAGCCTCAGGTAACACAGGGGCATCGCGGCTGTGCTTGCTGGTCAGCCCGAAGGGGCGGCCCAGCCGGACGGACGGATGGCGAGCCTGCGAAGTAAGGTCCGGCCGGCTGGACACGTGTGACTGGCACGCGGCGGGAACGCTCGTCACGCGTGCGGTGCAGGAGCGCAGGACGGATCAGGGGGCGGGAGGCCATCCTTGGTCCGCCGGTGCGCGCCGGCGTGGCGGCGGCTGCCGGGCAGCAGAATCCGCGAGGTTGTCCGGCGCCGCCTGGCCAGAGCGGGCGCCCAGGAGACTCCGATCGCCAGCGGCAGACCCAGCAGATCGCCATAGCCTAACGAGCCTGTCCTAGTGTCGGCCATGTGGCCGTCCCTCCGTCTCGGCGGCGCTTGTCATAAGGAATGACGGGGAAGCCGTCCCGCTATGACGCGGAACAGGGCAAGATTTCTTTGCAGAAGCTAACGAATTCCTACCCGGGACAGAAATGACAGATCCGCCGGCAGTGACCGCAGCCTCTAGCGATGCCGAGCTGATCACCGCGGTGCGATCGGGAGACGCCGACGCGTACGGCATCCTCTACGCGCGCCACTGCGATGCGGCCCGCCGGGTAGCCCGCCAGATCACCCCCAGTCCGGCGGATGTGGACGACGTCGTCGCCGAGACTTACGCCAGGGTGCTCGCGGCGATCAGGCGCGGGGGCGGGCCTGCTGCGGCATTCCGTCCTTACCTGGTCACCGCGGCCCGCCGGGTTGCCCTGGATCATCTCAGGGGCCAGCGCACGCAGGTTCCGACCGACGACGCCGAGCTGCTGGATCCCGGCGAGCCGTTCGTCGACCTGGCCGAGGCCAGCCTGGAGCGCTCGCTTGTCGCCCGCGCCTATTCGTCGCTCCCCGAGCGATGGTCGGCGGTGCTCTGGCACACCGAGATCGAGCAGGCCAGGCCAGCCGAGGTCGCCTTACTCCTCGGCATCAGCCCGAACAGCGTGGCCGCGCTGAGATACCGCGCGCGCGAGGGCCTGCGGCAGGCGTACCTCCAGATGCACCTGTCCAGGGTGCGGGCCGAGTGCCAGCCGGCGGCAGGCAAGCTGGGCGCTTACGTCAGGGGCGCCCTGTCCAGGCGGGACACCCGCCAGGTGGTCGGTCACCTCAGCCAGTGCGGCGACTGCACAGCCGCGCACGCCGAGCTCGTCGCGATCAACGAGACGCTGCGCGGCGTGCTGGCGCCCGCCATCCTGGGCGGCCAGGCCGCTGCCTACCTCGCGCACGGCGTCGCCCATGGCCTGGCACACGGCGGCCTCGCCGCCACGGCTGCCGACGGGTTCAGGACCGGACTGGGGTGGCTAGGCAGGCTGTGGCACCGCCCGGTACTGCCGGTGGCGGCCGTCGTCGCGGTGGCGGCGATCGCTGTCCCGACGGTGACCTTCATGAACCCGCAGCCGACCCCGCCTGGCGCTCCGGGCACGGCCAGTGCGGCCGGGAAGGCCGGCCCTGGCCCGGCCGGCGAGCCCGGTGCGACCGCCCCGGTCAGCCGCGAGACAACCCCTGGTCCGGTCACGCCGGGACGGCCCACACCGCCGGGCCGATCGCCCGCTCCGTCGCCAGACCCGTCGGGTTCGGCGTCGCCCACGCCATCGCCGACCAGAACGCCGAGCCCGCGGCCCACCGGGCCCGGCGTGACGGCCAAGCTCAGGGTGAGCGTGAACGTGACCGGCCTGCTCAACCTGGGGATCACCGACGTGGTCGCGGTGAACGTATCCGATCCGGGCGGGGCAGCCACCAGCGGCCTGACGGCCACCATCGCGCTGCCGCCCGGGATCACCCTGCTCGGGCTGGCCTCCGGGTCGGCAGGCTGGACGTGCTCGGGCGCGACCTGCTCGCACGGGCCGCTTGCGGCGGGGGCCGCGGCGACCGTCTCGTTGCGTATCTTCGTCGCGACCCTGGACGGCTGCGGCAAGCCCGTGACGGCCAGCGTGGTCAGCGGATCGCTGTCGGCGGCCGGCCAGTCGGCGGCCAAGGTCTCGTGCGGGCGGCTCTGACGACAGTGCCCGTGATCCGCGGCGAGCGCGGCAGGGGCGTCGCGACCCTGGCGCCCCCGCCGCCCCACCATGGGCTGAGGACATGCTCCGTGCAGGTTGTACTCCGGCCAGGCCGATGGTGCCTGGCTGCCGGCCTCCCAGGGGTCTGGCCGCTCCGCCGCCGTATGAACCGTGATCATGGCCATGGTCGCCGGCTCTAGTCGTCAGCCGAGCGGCGGAGGCGCTTGGTCTGGGAG
The DNA here is from genome assembly GCA_035532775.1 of Streptosporangiaceae bacterium. Taxonomy (GTDB): domain Bacteria; phylum Actinomycetota; class Actinomycetes; order Streptosporangiales; family Streptosporangiaceae; genus Chersky-822. Next base: position 10,387 of record DATKQH010000324.1, on the reverse strand, counting down.
CGCCGCTGCTTGTCGGCCAGCCGGCGCTCGGTGGCCGCGCGGCTCGGCCTGGTCGGCCGGCGGGTCCTGGGCGGCGGGGCGGTCGCCTCGGTCAGCAGCTCGGCCAGCCGGGCTGCGGCGGCCTCCCTGTTGCGGAGCTGCGAGCGGTACTCATGGGCCGTGACGGTGACGACGCCGCCGGTCAGCCTGCCTTCGAGCGCGGCAAGCGCCCGCTGCTTCAGCGCGGGAGGCAGCGCCTGCGAGGCGGCCAGGTCAAAGGAGAGCTCAGCCTGCGTATCGCTGGTGTTCACGTGCTGCCCGCCGGGTCCCGGCGACCGGGAGAACCGCCAGGTCAGCTCGTCCGGCGGGATCGTCGTCCCGCGCACGATGAGATCGAGGCTCATCGCCATCGCCTGTGCCAGCCGCGCCCGGTCAACATGGCTCTATTCTCGCCGGCCGCCGAATGCGGCTACATCTCGCGCGTGCCGCGGCCGATCTAGCCGGCCTGTTCCCGCAGCAGCCGCAGCGCCGCCGTCCACCTGACCAGCTCGTCGAGCATCGCGGTCGCGGCCAGCTCCATGACCTCGTTCGGCTGAAGGCGGCGCTCGCTGTCGAGGAATCTGGTGCACGAACGGGATGTGCACGACCTCGCTGAGCGGCACCATCTTCAGCACCGTGCTCACCTGCTTCAGCATCTGGACCGACCTCGTTCCGGCAGCAACTCCGCCGTAGCTCGCGAACCCGACCGGCTTGTACCGCCATTCCGCGTTCAGGTAGTCGATCGCGTTCTTGATCGCTGCATTGAGCCCGTAGTTGTACTCGGGGAGCACGAGGATGAACGCATCGCCGCGCGCGATGGTCGCGCTCCATGCCCTGGTGTGCTCGTGGACGTACTCACCGAACCGCGGATGCTTCGGTTCGTCGAACATCGGCAGGCTGACCTCGGCCAGGTCGATCAGCTCGACGTCAAACGCGCCGTGAGATACGGCTCGCTCATTGATCCATGCCGCCACGGACGGCCCGACCCGGCCCGGCCGGGTGCTGGCGATAATGATCTGCAATGTCGGTTTCGGCACAGGTTCACGCCACAGGCGTCGGAGATTGCCTGTCCATTGTCCAGGCTGGCCAATCCGGGCCGGTACCGGCCAGGGCGTACCATTCCCGGCACTGGAGTCGTCGCTCAGTGCCCGCGCCTGGCACGGCAGGGTCGAGATCGGAGCAGCATGAACGACACGGCGAGATCAGTCCTGGTGACCGGTGCGTCCGCGGGCATCGGCACGGCCTGCGCCGGCCGGCTGCACGCCGCAGGCTGGTCCGTCACCGGGGCGAGCAGGCGCGGCACCTCATCCGGCGGCTGGACCGGGCCTGGTGATGGATGTCGATGACGCGGAGTCGGTGCGCTCAGGGGTCGCCGCCGTGCTGGCGGGCAGCGGCCGGATCGACGCGGTCGTCACGGCCGCCGGATGGGGGCTGGCCGGCGCCGTCGAGTGCTCGGCCATCGATGAGGCCAGGGCCGAGCTGGAGACCAACTTCTGGGGCACCGTGCGCGTCGTGCAGGAGGCACTTCCCGCCATGCGGGCCAGCGGCGGCGGCCGGATCGTGCTGATGAGCTCGATCGGCGGCATGATCGGGATCCCGTTCCAGGCGTTCTACAGTGCGAGCAAGTTCGCGCTCGAAGGCTTTGGCGAGGCCCTGGCGTACGAGGTGGCCCCGTTCGGGGTGCAGGTGACGCTGGTTCAGCCGGGGAACGTGCGCACCGACTTCACGGCGAGCCGGCGGATGGCTCGGGCCGCTGTGGACGACACCGTGTACGCGGCGGCGTCCAGCAAGGCGATCAGCCTGATGGAGCGGGACGAGCAGAACGGGGTGCCGGCCACCGACGTCGCCGCCGTGGTGCTGCGGGTACTCGGCTCGTCCCGGCCACCGCGGCGGGTCTCGGTCGGCAAGGCAGCCGAGCGGGCCGGCCTGCTCGCCAAGCGACTGCTGCCGTTCCGCGCCTTCGAGGCGTCGGCCAGGAGCAGCCTCGGCGTCTGACGGACCCGGCCGACCCACGCCAGACTCCGGCACGACGCACCCGGCGCACCTCCCAGCCCCGGCGCACCTCCCAGCCCCGGCACACCACGCACCGGCCATGATCGTGGACTATTTTCAGAGCGTGGTCGTCTGTCGGCAACATCGGCTGAAAATCGTCCGGGTTCTGGAAATCGACCAGGATCATCGAGCAAGGCTGCCCCGGGCTAGCCGGGATTGCCCGGTCGAGCGCCTCGGCCGCGGCGCGGCGGCGGCGGACGGCCGGCACCCCGCGGTACAGCAGCCCGCAGGCCACGTTGTCCAGCGCCGACATGGTCGGGATGAGAAGGAACTGCTGGCAGACGAATCCGATCCGGCTCGCCCTGATCCCCGACAGGCCGTGATCGGACAGCCGCGCGGCCGCCGCCCCGGCCACCGCCCCGGCCACCAGGACTGACCCGGAGGTCGGGCGCTCCAGCGTTCCCGCGATCGCGAGCAGCGTGGACTTGCCCGATCCAGACGGGCCGATCACCGCGACGAACTCGCCGTAGCCGATGGTCAGGCTGACCGCCCGGAGCGCCACAACAGGCCGTGCCCCGGGGTGTTCCTTGGTGACATCGGTCATGACCAGGGCATTAACTGGGCCACCACCACCTTCGTGCCGGGAACGACATGAGCGCCGCTGATCTGGACGAGCCCGCCGGCGAAGATCCTGGCGCTCACGCTCTGCCCGCCGGGCTCACCAGCGGCTCCCGCTGACGCCCAGCCCGATTCACCAGCGGCCCAGATGCGGCGTTGGCGTGCTCATCTTTGGGAATGATGCCCGATGAAGAACGATGCGTGACACCGGACGCACACTGAGTAGTGGGGGCCTCTCATGGCGGGACTACTTCAAGCGGACAGGATCGGCCCGGTCGACGTAGCCGTGATCGCATTCGACGGCAACGACTTCAACGGGGACATCGCACCTGCCCTGGCCGATCTGCAGGCCAGCGGCACGGTCAACGTCATCGACCTGGCGTTCGTCCGGAAGGACGCCGACGGTTCGACCGCGATCGTCGAGGTCGCCGACGACGACGCCGCCTCGGCCTTCGACCGGATCGCCGACTCGCAGTTCGACCTGCTCAGTGAGGCCGACCTGATCGACCTGGCCAGGGGACTCGAGCCCGCGTCCTCGGCCATGGTCGTCGTCTGGGAGAACAGCTGGGCGGCTCGCTTCGCGTCAGCCGTCAGGCAGTCGCACGGGCGAGTAGCGATGCTGGAGCGGATACCGCACGAGAACGTCGAGCGGGCCATTACCGCGCTTGAGGAGTAGGAGCGTTCATGCGCAGAGGAATGCGGGGCAGGCCGATGCCCCGACGAGCGGGACGGCCCGGCCTGCTGGGCACCGCGGCCAGGACCGCGGTGGTCGCCGGCACGGCTACCGCCGTTGTCGGCGGGGTGCACCGGCACCAGGAGCAGAAGACTGCCGATCAGCAGGCCGTCGACGCGCAGCAGCAGCAACTCGCTGACCAGCAGCAGCAACCCGCCCAGCAGTCAGCCGCCCAGCAGACGGCGACACAGCAGGCAGCGCCGCAGCAGGCGGTACCGCAGCAGCCCTCCCCGCCGGCCGGGGAGGATCGCCTCGCCAAGATCAAGGAACTCGGTCAGATGAGGGACCAGGGACTGCTGACCGACCAGGAGTTCGCGTCCGAGAAGGCGCGCCTGCTCGCGACCTTAGAAAGTGCCGGGCCGCCGGGAGCCGGCCGGCCGGCGCCGCAGCGGACCGTTGCGAAGCGGTCGGACGCCGCACGGTCCAACGCCGCACCGGCCGGCGCCGCACGGTCCAACGCCGCACGGAACCGCCGCGAACTGCGGGTTCTGCCTGGTATGCCAGAATGTTCCCGTGCCGCCACCGCCTGATCCCGGATCCAGCAGGCCGGCCTCGTCGGCCGGCCGGACTGGAAGTGACCGGCTGGCCTGGCTGGAGGAAGGCGCGCACCAGGTCGTTCCCGGGATCTACCGGATCCCGCTGCCGCTCCCGTTCGACGGGCTCCAGGCAGTCAACGCCTACGCCATCGAGTCCGCCGATGGCCTGACGATGATCGACTCCGGCTGGATGCTGGAAACGACGAAAGACCAGCTCGAGCGGTCGCTGGCGAGGATCGGCGCCGGATTCGGCGACATCCGCCGGTTCCTCGTAACCCACATTCACCGGGATCACTACACGCAGGCGATCGGGCTGCGCAGGATCTTCGGGATGAAAGTCGCGCTCGGCGCGGACGAGAAACACTCGCTGGACCGACTGCTCGGCAAGGATGCCTTCGCGATGTCGCCGCAGGCCGAGCGCCTGATCAGGGCCGGGGCCCAGCCCTTGATGGAAAAGATGGCGCAGGCCGGGATGCGGCCGCCGACAGGTGACCACGGGTACGAGCAACCGGACGAGTGGATCTCCTCAGGCGCGGTCTTCGACCTCGGCACCCGCACGCTCGAGGCGATCGCGACCCCTGGTCACACCCGCGGCCACGTGGTGTTCGCCGATGCTGAAGCCGGGCTGCTCTTCGCCGGCGATCACGTCCTGCCGCACATCACGCCATCGATCAGCCTGGAAGCGGCGCCGCAGGAACTTCCGCTGCGTGACTACATCGAGTCGCTGCTGCTCGTGCGCCGGATGCCGGATCTGACCCTGCTGCCCGCCCACGGCCCGGTCTCGCCGAGCGTGCACGCCAGGGTGGACGAGCTTCTTGACCATCACGACGCCAGGCTCGCTGCCATGCTCGCCGCGCTGGCCGACGGCCCTCGGACGGGCTACGAGGTCGCCCTCGCGATCCGGTGGACGTCGAGGAACAAGGAACTCACCGAGCTTGACCTGATGAACCAGATGCTGGCGGTCGGCGAGACGCTCAGCCACCTGGACCTGCTCGTCGCCCGCGGGAAGGCCATCGCCGACACCGACGGCGACGTCTGGCACTACCGCCCGGCCGGCCACTGCTAGCCAACGCCCGGCTAACCGCCCCCGGCGAGGCGTTCAGCGCGCGATCTCGGCGTAGGCGACAGCGACGTCGGCGGCGAGGGCAGCGTTGTCGGCGATCAGCGCCCGGTTGACCGCCACGCTGCGGCCGTCGCTGAGATCCTCGATGAGGGCGAGCACGGCCGGGGTGACGGCCTGGCCGGTGATGCCTTCCGCCTGAATCCGCTGCACGGCGCTGCTGATCAGGTCCGTCAGGTCCAGGCCGTCGGCGGGCGGCCTGGCGAGCAGGAGACCGCCGTGCGGGTTCAGTCCCCAGTGGGCCAGTGCCACGCTGGCAGCCTCGGCGCTGGTGCCGACAACGCCAGAGACGGGCGGGCCTCCGGCCGCGGTGTAGAAGAGCGGCAGCGTCGGCGTCTGCCAGCCGAGCACCGGCACCGCCAGGGTCTCCAGCAATTCGGCGGTGGCCGGCACGTCGAGTATCGACTTGGCTCCTGAGCAGACCACGACCACCGGAGTGCGGGCGATCTGGAACAGGTCAGCGGAGATGTCGAGCGACTCGGCGAACCCCCGGTGTACGCCGCCGATGCCGCCCGTGCCCATGAACGTGATCCCGGCCAGCCGGCAGGCGGCCAGCGTTCCGCCTACCGTGGTCGAACCGAGGGCGCCTTGGACGACGCAGGCCGCGATATCCCGCGCCCCGACCTTGCGGGCCGCGGTACCCGCCTCGGCGAACCGCTCGAGCGACGCGCGATCGAGCCCGACGCGGAGCGCGCCGTCGACGATGCCGACCGTCGCGGGCACGGCGCCGGCCGCCCGTACCCGGTCCTCGGACTCGATCGCCGCGGCCAGCCCGCGGCCGGCTGAGAAGCCGTGCGAGACCAGCGTGGTCTCCAGGGCGACCACCGGAAGGCCGTCCGCCAGCGCGCTGGCGGCCTCGTCGGCCACGCGCAGCGAGATCGTCACGGCACCGCCCCAATCGTCGCTACGGCCCTGGCCGCCGCGGCGAGGCCAAGGTGAATACCGCCGACAAGATACCCTGCCGCGAACGCGTCCCCCGCGCCGGTCGCGTCCGCCGGCTCGGTCACCATGGCCGGGTAGTGCTGCCCCGCGACGACGACGCCGCCCGCGCCGAGCTTGGTGATCATCTCGGTGCCTGGCAGCTCGCCGATCAGGCCGGTTTCGGCGCTGTTGCCGAGCACCAGGTCGGGCCTGAGTTCCGCCAGCAGGCGCACGAAGCGCCCGACCCCGTAGCCGGCGATGGCTGCGGTGGACGACAGGTCGATGCTCAGCCGGGCCCCCCGGCCCCGTGCCGCCGCGGCCGCGGCAAGCGCCGCCTCCTGGACGGGCTGGCTGGTGAGGCCGTAGGCGGGCAGGTGCAGCCACGAGCAGCCCTCGAGCCACCCGGGCTCGAGATCGGCCGCGGTCAGCAGCGGGCCGACTCCGCGGTCGGTAAGCATGGACCGCTGCGAGCCGCCGTCCGAGAGCGAGACGACCACGCCCGTATGCCCTTCGACAACCGGCCCGACCAGGTCGACGCCGCGGCCGGCCAGGTCGCTGGCGACGATCGCCGCCGCCGCATCGGTGGCCCGGGCGGCAATCAGCCTGCTCCGGCCGCCGAGCGCCGCCACCCAGGCCGCGACGTTCGCTGCCTGCCCGCCGAGGGTAACCCTCGTGGCCGCGGGAGTGTCGGTATCCGGCGCGACTGGGCCCGAGATGGTGACCACGACGTCCAGGTGGGCGTCGCCGAGTACGCAGATCATTCCGGCCGGCACCCGGTGCGCCGCGGGATGTCGTCTGGCATTGCGGCAGCGTAACGTGAACCGGGCACGGACCTGAGAGGCGGCCGATGAAGCTCAAGCTGGACCTGCACGACGTCTACAACCGCGGCAGCGACATCGACAAGGCGCTGCAGGACATCATCGACGAGGCGATCAGGACGAGGGCGCCCCTGGTCGAGATCATCCCGGGCAAGGGCTCAGGGCAGCTCAAGAAGCACGTCCTGCGATTCCTCGACCGCAAGGACATCAAGGCGCTGTATCACCGGGTGGAGAAGGACTCCAAGAACTTCGGCCGGGTCTTTGTCCATTTCCGCTGGAAATAGCGGACACCGCCCGACAAGGGTCAGCTCAGGCGTTGGCTGCCTCAGCGTCGACGAACTTGCGGATGAGGTCGGAGACCTCCTCGACGAGGTGAATGAGCATCGTGACCTTGCCGTCGGGGTCCATGACCGCCACGTTCACCGGGCACCAGTAACGCTCCTGGAAGACCCAGGCCGGCCGGGTACCTCGACGTCGTACCGCTGCAGCGCCATGACGTCCCGCTGCCCCGTTTCGGCCGCGCGGCGCAGCGACTCACCAAGGTTGCGCGTGCCTGTCGCGCCAGGCTCGGAAGGATTGTCGGGAAAGGCCTCGAAAACGGAGCGGCCGATAAGTTCCATGCGTGATTTACCTGAAATATTCTCGTACGCACTGTTCGCGCCGATGATGAGGTAGTCCGGGGTCAGGAGCAAGATCGGAACCGGGAGGTTCTGAAATACCGACACATAGTCGACCTGAGGCTCGCTCATCCTTACCCCCTGTGAACGCGACGTGACGTTTCGGTGAGGTTGGCGCCTGGAGCGCGCAGTCAGTCAGCGCTTCGCGGGCGGCCGGGAGCCCCGGCCAGGCCCTCGTCCTCGGTCGCGCCGAGGTAGCGCTCACGCGCCCGGCCGATGGCGACCGCGGCCGAATAGGCTCCCCGCACCACAAGGGGCGGCTTGCCGTGCCGTGGCCGATACTGCTGTCGGTCCCAGCCTTCGAACAGCACCTGATAGCTGGCGTCAGGCAGCAACCAGCCGAATCGCATCGCGGATCCCCCGATCCCCGTCCCCCCGGCGAGGCGTACCTCTATGGCCCACGCCCCCGTGGCCCGTCTCGAGGTATCCCCGAATTCCCACCGATGATGCTGCCATCACGCGATCAGCGAGTCCAGCAGACCCTCTGGCACGGATCGGCCCGGCCGGCGTCCGCCGCGCCGCTTTGGATGACTTGCCCGCAGGTTCGCTACCTGAAGGTTTTGTGTCTAATCTCCGATGCGGTCCTATCCGCTCCCGAACTGCCCGTTTGGCTGGCAGGATGGCGCCATGAAGATTCTGATCAAGCTGGTGATCACCGCTGTCGCCGTCTGGGTGGCCACGCTGCTGATCTCGGGCATACAGCTGCATGCGCACACGACAGCCGGCAAGATCACCACGCTGATCGTGGTCGCGCTGATCTTCGGCGTGATCAACGCCGTGCTGAAGCCGATCGCCAAGGCGGTGGGCTGCCTGGCCTATGCGGTCACCTTCGGGCTGATCAGCATCGTGGTGAACGGCCTGCTGTTCTGGCTCACCAGCTGGGTGGCCGGGAAGATCAGCGTGCCGTTCCACATCACCGGGTTCGTCCCGGCCGTGCTGGGCGCGCTGATCGTCGGCATCGTCGGCTGGGCGCTGAGCCTGATCCTCGACGAGCGGGATGGCAGCCAGAACTAGCCCCAGGTACCTGTCGTCACGCCTTCCTGCGCGTCCGTGCCAGCCAGAGCGCAATCCCGAACAGCACCAGGCCGACTACCGCGACGGCCAGCGGCGCGGCGACCGAGCCTGGCAGGTACCGGTTAGCGGCATCGGGAACCACGTAGAAGGTGCCGACCCCGCCGATGGCGATGAGCAGCACCCGGCGCAGCAGGATGCCACCGCTCAGCAGGCCAGCGACGGTCACCAGCGCGAGCACCTGGCCCGCCGCCGCCTCATTCATGGCAATGATGGCGCCGGCCAGCACCCCGATGCCCGAGACGAGCAGACCGGCCGTACGCGGGACCAGGTAACCGCGGTAGACCGCGAGCCCCCACAGCGCTGCCAGGACCCAGAGCACGAGACCGATTCCGAAGGTTCCGACGTCCGGGTGGACCCGGTCCACGCTCGTCTCGACGAGGGCTACCGCCCCGCCGAACACGGCCAGGTGCTGGAGCACCGACCTGGTCCGCCACCACAGGCGTATCGCGCAGGCCAGCCACGCACCCTCGGACAGCAGCGCGACATTACTGTCGGACAGGTGCAGGTACCTGCGGCTCAGGACGGCCACGAAGCCCGCGGCGCCTGCGGTCGCCAGCAGCCACAGGACGCTGCGCAGACGGGTGAACGCCGGCTCGGTGCCGGTCCGCATGGCGGCTCCCGCCACGAACAGCCCGATCGCCACGACCGCGGCGAAGGCTAGTTCCACCGCGGGCGGGACGTGCTTCCAGAACTGATGGATCACGACGCCGGCGGCTGTGATCGCGATGACGGCTCCGACGTAGCCGAGAACCTCGGCGACCAGCGGCAGCCGGCGGCGCGGAGCCGCGGCGTTCCGCGCCAGCTCGGCGGCCGCGATCCGGCTCGCCTGATTCGCCTCGATCAGGCCGGAGGCGGTCCAGCGATCCAGTTGCTCCCGCAGCGCACGTGCGGCATCAGGATCCGGCATGGAGACCGCCATTCCGGTCAGGCGGCAGCGCGCCGCTTCGACGCCATACTCCTGCACCACGTCGCACCGGACCAGGGCGCAGGTACTCGGCAATTCTGAGCAGATGTACTCAGCACGCTTCATGCCGTTCTTACTCGCGTCACCTCCAGCCGTTAATCTGCTGCTAGCGCACAAGCGCACAAGCCCATGCCGTCGGGTGTTCCCCGACGCCGGACGGCTGGCAGGAGGGATACATGAGCATGACGCGAATGATGACCCGCAGGCTAGCGGCGGGTATCAGCGCTGCCGGGCTCGCCGCAGGCCTGGCGATTACCGCAGCCGGAACAGCGCAGGCGGCCGTCCCCGATAAGTGGGGATTTGCCTTTGTTGACAAACCGGCCGTGGCAGGCATACCTGACCTGGCTCATCAGGCGGGCAGCTGGCCGGTGCCGCTGCACGCGCACTCGACGCCAGGCGCACCCGGCCAGGTGGTCGTCCGGTTCCCGCACCTGGCATCCAAGGGCGGGGTCGTGCACGTGACAGCGGTCAGCAGCGGCCCGGTCTGGTGCCAGGCGCAGAAGTGGGGACCTTCCGGGCTCGATGAACTGGTCTCCGTGCGCTGCTTCAAGGCAGGCGGCGTTCCCGTGTTCTCCCAGTTCACAGTGGCGTACACGACAAGCACGAAGGGCCCGTTCCCGGCCGGGCGAGCATACGGCTACGTGCACTTCCAGCCAGGACCAGGGATCGTGGCCACCTTCAACTCGGCCGGCGGGGCGAGCACCGTCACGCCAGGACCGACCGGTGTCTGGACCGTGAAGATGCCCGGGCTCGGCTCGACGGTACCGCTCGGCGGGATACAGATCACGGCCGTCGATCCCACAGGCCCCGCCAAGTGCGAGGTCCACGCCTGGGGCTGGACTGCCAGCGGGCAGGCCTTCCAGGTCCGCTGCTTCAACGGCGGCTCGGCGCCCCTCAAGACCGGCTGGACACTAAG
>DATKQH010000323.1:0-7247 GCA_035532775.1 Streptosporangiaceae bacterium | reverse complement strand
GGTTCCGCCAGCGGCATCGGCGGATGAGCAGAAGTCGGTCTGCGGCTTCCGCAGATGCCACGTCGTGCCGTTCCAGGACCGCACGAGGCCTTTGTAGATGACCATGCACAGCGTCCGGCTGCCGCAGGAGACGCCGCCGACGCCGCCCTTCGGGCGCCGCTGCGGTGGCGGCTGCCGCAAGCGCGCCTGCCAGGAAATGGCGGCTGATCGTCGGACGGCGGATCATATGCACGGGCATCTCCCAGTCCGTCGTAGGCCGCTCGACGGACTGGACGGGGCCGGCGGGCGGTGTGGTCCTGTTCCCGTTAGCTATGACGCGAGCCTGCGACCAGCGGTTGTCTGATGCTGGCCTCGTTGGCCCGTCCCGCGCGGCTGGCCCGGTACTACTGTCCTGGTATGACCCGCCTTCCTTGCCTTCGTTATGACGACCTTGATGACGCCGGCCAGTACGTGTGGGACGGCGTCGTCGGCTCGCGCGGCAGCGAGCTTGTCAACGACAGCGGCGGCCTGATCGGCCCGTTCAACGCCTTCGTGCACGCCCCCGGAGTCGGCCGCCACCTGAGCTCGCTCGGTGGCAGGCTCAGGTTCTAATAAGCTGGGCGCTGACCGCTGGATCGATGTCGCACTCCAAGCTCGTCCCGCTCACCGATGACGCCGCGGCAAACGAGTCCAACGGGACCCCGGTCGCTGGCTGGGCGGCCGGCGTGAATCTCGCTTACCACGTGGGCGTGGACCCGCAGTCTCCGGCTCACGGCAATGACCAGTTCGTCAGCACCGGTGGCGGCGGTGTCGTCGTCGGCCCGACGCTGGTGCGGGATAAGGCCGGGGAAATCTGGGCCGCCTGGTTCGACAACTCGTTCAAGGGCGACCAGGGCTATTACGCCGACCGGATCCTCCCGACGCCGAAGGCCAGGGTGAAGGCCCCAGGATCGGGCGGCAATCTCGCCAACAACCAGCCGCTCGAGGCCGTGGCCTTTACCAACCGGGTCGGCGGCGGCGTCTATGTGGCTTACTGCGTTCCGAGCAAGACCGTCGAGTGCACGCGCATCGCCCTGTGGCGGGTGGGATCGGCCTCGGCTCGCGTCGTGCCAGGATCGGGAACTGGGCTCGCATCGCACGTGGCGATCGCCGCCGGTCCCGGCGGGCATCTGTCGATCGGCTGGTACGACTCGGGGATGAACAAGATCCGGCTGGTCCGCACGAACTCGGCGGCGACGGGTTTCGGGTCGGTGCGGACGATCAGCGCGCCGCCGAGCGACATCGCGTTCGACGGACTCCAGCTGGAGGCAGGCAAGGGCCCGCTCGACGTGATCGCGCTGACCCTGCAGGACAAGACCGGAGTCACCGCGTTCTGGGCCGCCGAGCTGGCGTCGTAAGCGCGGCGCTCGCAGGACCGGCCGGGATCAGAACAGCCGGAGCGCGCCGTCGTCTGTGCCGCGCATCGACTTGTAGTCCAGGGTCACGCAGCGGATGCCGCGGTCCTCGGCCAGCACCCGCGCCTGCGGCCTGATCTCCTGGGCGGCGAAGATGCCCTGCACCGGTGCCAGCAGCGGATCGCGGTTCAGCAGCTCCAGATAGCGAGTGAGCTGCTCGACGCCGTCGATCTCGCCGCGCCGTTTCACCTCGATGGCGACACTGATCCCCACCGCGTCCCGGCACATCAGGTCGACCGGCCCGATCGCGGTCGGGAACTCGCGGCGGACCAGCCGCCAGCCGTCGCCGAGCACGTGCAGCTGGGCGGCGAGCAGTTCCTGCAGGTGTGCCTCGACGCCGTCCTTGACCAGCCCGGGATCCTCGCCGAGCGCGAACGAGCTGTCGCTGATGATCTCCTCGATGTGCACGGTCAGCGTCTCGCCGGACTTCCCGGTCACGACCCACTCGGTGTCCGACTGGGCGAGCCGGCACGGCGGCGACATCCAGTTCAGCGGCTTGTAGGAGCCGCCGTCGCTGTGCACCAGGACCGAGCCGTCCGCCTTGACGATCAGCAGCCGCATGGCCAGGGGGAGATGGGCTGACAGGCGCCCCGCGTAGTCCACGCTGCATGTAGCGATCACCAGACGCATGGGGAGACTCTAGTTGGTTCAGCCACCCCGGCGCGGACGCCGGCACGCCCGGCGTGGTCCGGGCTCCGCTGCCCCTCAGCTCCCGGCTGAGAACGCGATCAGGCCGCGGGGGTGGCGGGGCTGGCTCGGCTCACGGGGCGGGGGACTGGGTGGCTGGCCGCCTCCCGAGGCCGGCTGGCGGGCGGCCGGACTCGCCTCGGTAGTGTCTCGCCATGGAAATCCGTGCGGTGGGGGTCGTCGGACTGGGCACGATGGGGGCCGGCATCGCCGAGGTTTTCGCCCGGGCTGGCCTGAGGGTCACCGCGGTCGAGGCCGATCCCGATGCGCTGTCCCGTGGCATGGCGATCCTGGACGGCTCGCTCGGCCGGGCCGTGTCCCGCGGCAAGCTGACCAAGGACGAGTACGCGCAGATCGTCGGCCGGGTCCGGCCGGGACCGACGATGGCCAGCCTGGCCGGCGCCGACCTGGTGATCGAGGTCGTGCCGGAGCAGCTAGCCATCAAGCGCCAGATCCTCGCCGAGCTCGATCAAATCGGCCGGCCGGACACGATCATCGCCACGAACACCTCGTCGCTGTCGGTCACCGCCATCGCCGCGGCCTCGGCTCGCCCCGGCCGGGTAGTCGGCATGCACTTCTTCAACCCCGCCCCGATGATGCGGCTGGTGGAGGTCGTGACCACGGTCCTCACCGAGCCGGCGGCCGGCCAGGCCGTGACCGAGCTCGCGCGGCGGCTCGGCAAGACGCCGGTGCAGGTCACCGACCGCGCCGGGTTCGTCGCCAACGCCCTGCTGCTGCCGTACCTGAACCACGCGGTCCGGCTCTTCGAGACCGGCTACGCGACCCGCGACGACATCGACCTGGCGGTGACCACGGGCATCGGCCTGCCGATGGGGCCGCTGGCCCTGCTCGACCTGATCGGGATCGACACCTCGCTGTCGATCCTCGAGGTGCTCGACCGCGAGTTCGGCGGTACCAGGTACACCCCGGCTCCGCTCCTGCGCCGCCTGACCGACGCCGGCCGGGTCGGCCGCAAGAGCGGCGCGGGCTTGTACGACTACTCCGGCACGGCCCCGGCCAGCGGCTTCCCCATTGCAGATGACACTGCTCCGGATAACGCAGACCAGCCACCTGCTCCCGGCACCGTCACGCTGATCGACCCCGTGGCGGCCGCCGACGGGACGGCCAGCGGGGCTGGTGCCGGGTCGGCCGGCCCGCACTGGGGCCGCTCCGCGGAACTGGCCAGCCTGATCGCCGCAGCCGGGATCAACGTCACCCGTAACCCGGCGCAGCCGAGCGACCTTGTTATCGTCGCGATCGGCACCGAGGGCGGCGTGATCGGACCGGCGACCGCTGCGGGCCGGACCGCGGAGTCAGTCGGCCTGCACCTGGCCGGGCCGAACCTGGCCGAGATCGTCGCGACGCCGGTGACCTCAGCCGGGGCGCTCGCCGCGGCCCGCGCGCTGATCGCCAGGCTTGGCCTGCGAGCGGTCCGGTCGGCCGACCGGCCCGGGCTGCTGGTCGGCGCGCTGCTCTACCCGCACCTGCGGGACGCCGTGGCGATGGTCGACCACGGGTACGCGACCTCCGCTGACGTAGACATGGCGATGACGCTGGGCTGCGGTTACCCGCGCGGGCCGATCCGGCTGCTGGCCGACGCGGGGGTTGGCACGGCGGTTGAGGTGCTCCGGGCCATGCACGCGGGCTACGGCGACCCGGCGTTCGCGCCGTCGCCGCTGATGACCCAGTACGCGCAGGGCGGCCTTTCTCCCTTCGGTCACGGGGAGTAAAGCGTGCTGCGGTGGAGGTGCTGGCCGGGGTCGGGGCAGGCGGCCGCCAGCTGGATGCCGCGCCCGCGCCGATGAGCCCGCGGAAGGCGCGCCGCCTTCCAGGGGAGGTGCCGCGCCGTCCGCGCCGGGCCGGCCGCACTCCGCGGGCCGGCGGCAAGGGCGCGGGCAACGGGGACGAGGAATCGCCGGCCACGCTCGGACCGCCGCGGCTCGAGGAATGGCCGGATGGCGACTGGGTGGTGCGGCAGGTACCAGGCTCCGCGGCCGCGAAGGAGTACCGCTGTCCGGGCTGCGACCAGGAGATCAGGCCAGGCACAGCGCACGTGGTGGTCTGGCCGGCGGAGACACCTGGCCTCGCCGAACGCAGGCACTGGCACAATGCTTGCTGGCGGCGCCGACCACGCCGGCCGGGGCCGGCCAGCCACCGGTGATGGAGCGAGCAGCACGAGGCGACCGCTCCAGGGCGGCTGCCACCGATCAGTGAGGAACGTTCGTGGCTGAGTACGCAGCGGTCGAGATCCGGGCGGGCACCGTCCTGCCTGCCCGCAGGGAGAACATCGTGCTGCACACGGCCGACGGCCTGGAGCTCGTCGGCGAGCTCGCCCTGCCGCCGCGTCGCGACCCGGTTGCCACGCTGGTCTGCCTGCATCCGCTGCCGACGGCCGGCGGGATGATGGACAGCCATCTGCTGCGCAAGGCTTCGTACCGGCTGCCGGCACTGGCTGATCTGGCCGTGCTGCGCTTCAACACGCGCGGAACCTCGTCCGAGCGCGGCGCCAGCGGCGGCGAGTTCGGCGGCGGCGGACCGGAGCGGTACGACGTCGCGGCGGCGATCGAGTTCTGCGTCGCCGCCGGGCTGCCCAGGATCTGGCTGCTCGGCTGGTCGTTCGGCACCGAGCTGGCGCTGATGTGGGGCAACGTGCCGCAGGTCGAAGGGGCGATCCTGCTGTCCCCGGCGCTGCGCAGGGCCGGGGACACCGATCTGGACGCCTGGGCGGCGAGCGGCCGTCCGGTGCTCGCGCTGGTGCCCGAGCTGGACGATTACCTGCGCCCCGACGAGGCGATCGAGCGATTCGCCCGGGTGCCGCAGGCCAGGGTGGCCGGCGTCGACCGGGCCAAGCACCTGTGGGTGGGAGAGACTTACGTCCGCATCGTGCTGAATGAGATAGTGCGGCTGCTGAATCCGGCGGGGTGGCCGCTTCCCGCTGAATGGAAGGACTCAACGTGAGCCTGTTCGATCTCACCGGCAAGACCGCCTTCGTGACCGGTGCATCGCGCGGGATAGGCCGAGCCATCGCGGTGGCGCTTGCCCAGGCGGGCGCGGACGTCGCGCTCGTGGCGAGGACAGCGGACAGCCTGGCCGACACGGCCGACGACATCACTGCCGTTGGCCGCAAGGCCATCGTCATTCCGGCCGACGTGACCGACCAGGCCGAGGTGGCCAGCGCGGTGGCGGCGGCGATCGACCAGCTCGGCCACGTCGACATCGTGGTGAACAACGCGGGCGGGTCGAATTTCATGGTCAGCTTCCGCGATCTGCGGCTGTCCGGCTGGGACAAGCTGATCAGGCTGAACCTGAGCTCTGCCGTCTACGTCTGCCATGCGTTCGCCGGTCACCTGCTCGACCGCGGGACGGGCTCGGTGATCAACGTGGCCTCGGTGGCGGGCGTGGCCGCGTCCCCGCTGATCACGCCGTATGGCGCGGCGAAGGCCGGGCTGATCTCGCTGACCAAGTCGCTCGCGGTCGAGTGGGCGGCCGACGGCGTGCGGGTCAACGCGCTGTGCCCGGGCTGGACGGCCACCGCGCTGAACCGCAACCTGTGGGAAGATCCTGTCGCCGGGCCAGCGACGATCGCGACGGTGCCGATGAAGCGCTGGGCCAGGGCCGAGGAGATGGCCGGGCCGGCGGTCTTCCTCGCCAGCGACGCGTCCTCGTTCCTCACCGGCCAGGCGATCGTCGTCGACGGCGGCCAGACCGTCAGCCCGTAAGCCCGGCCTGATCCTGACAGAGCGAAGGCCCCTCCGCCGTACGGCGGAGGGGCCTTCGCTGCTCGCGCGGGTGACCTACTCGGTCCACCACTCCTCGCCGTCGCCCTCGCCTGACTTGCCGTTGGCCTGCTTCGGCTCGGCCTTGGTCATCGACGCGGGCGCCTGCCTGGTGGCTGTCTGGCCGGAGCCTCCGTTGGCGACTGACGCGGACGGTGCGGCCGCGACGGCCCGCGGGGTGGCCCGAGCGGGGGCCGGGGACAGGCTGGCGGCAGACGGGCCGAGCAGCTGGCTGATCTGCGAGAGGTGCGCCTGGACGGTCTCGTACTGCTTGTTCGCCTCGTCGACCCGGCGCTGTGCCGTGCTCGCGTGCCGGTCGGCCTCGGCCTTCGCGTCGGCGAGGAGCTGGTCCGCCTGCGCCTTGGCCTGGGCGACGATGTCGTCCGCGTTTTTCTTCGCGCTGCTGACCAGCTGCTTCGCGTGGTCGTCGGCGTCCCGCCTGGACTGCTCGGCCTGCGCGCTCGCCTTGGTGGCCCGCTGCTCGGCCGTAGCGGCCCGCTGCTCGGCCTCGGAGACCAGCCGCTGGGTGGCGCTCTGCGCGGCGGCCAGTCGCTCGGCCTCCTGGCGCTCGGCCTCCTCCCGCCGGGAGGCGAGCTGGATGTCGAACTCCGCCTCGGCCTGCGCGCGCTGCGCCTCGCTCTCCTCGAGAATGCGCTGCGCCTGGCTGCGCATCTCGTCGGCCTGGCGCTTGGAGGTGGTCAGGATCTCGTCGCGCTCGCGCTTGGACGACGCCTTCAGCTGAGCGACCTCGCGCTCCGTGGTCGTGCGCAGCTTGGCGATCTCGCGCTCGACCGCGGCCCGCTTCTCCGCGACCTCGTGGTCGACCATCGCCCGGAGCTTGGCGACCTCGCGCTCGGTCGTCGAGGTCAGCTCGTCCGACTCCCGGTGCGCGGAGGTCTTGATGCTGTCCGCTTCCCGCTCGGCGGAGGCGCGCAGGTCATCGGTCTCCCGCTTGGCGTTGGCACGCAGCTCGGCGGTCTCGTTCTCGGCGCCAGCCCGCAGCTCGGCGGCGTCGACCTTGGCGGAGGCCAGTAGCTGGCTCGCCTCGGTCCTGGCCTCCTGGAGGATCTCGTCCCGCTGCTCCTCGGCCAGCCGCAGCAGCTGCTCAATCCGCGACCCGAGACCGGAATAGGTCGGCCGCTCCTGCTCCTGCATCTGGCGATGCAGGTAGGCGATCTCCTGCTGGGTGGCCTGGTAAGACTGCCGCATATCGCGCAGCCTGGTGTCCATCTCCCTCAGATGAGCCTCGACCTCATCCTGGTCGTAGCCGCGCATCTTCTGCGAGAACTGCGGGTGCGGCTGGTCATCATCAAAGAAGGTGCCGAGCTGAGCATTGATATCGGGCTGCATG
>DATKQH010000322.1:0-30449 GCA_035532775.1 Streptosporangiaceae bacterium | reverse complement strand
TTTGCTTTCCCTCTTTGAGATGTTCAAAGTCAGGCTCGATGCCAAGTACGGTCCCTGAGTCCTCCACTCCGATCAGGAGTGTGCCGCCGTCTGTGTTGAGGAACGCGGCAATAGTCTTGGTGACGCTCTTAGCAAGCATCTTCTTAATTACCTTCTTCAGTTGTCCTGGCTGCAGCTCCTGGAGTTCTGGGGGCACCGGCCCGTATGGATGATGAAGCGAGGATTTGAATTCGGCCTTTTCGCTCTCGCCTGCAGCGACGAGCGCACCGATGTTCGAGATGTCACGGATCTCATCGAGTTGCCGCAGGACGGCCTCGGCATCAGAGGGCCGGTCCTCGGGGGCTGTCGACAGCAAACTGGCAACGAGATCGCCGAATACCGAGGGCAGGTCTGCGCGCTGGGAGCGGATGAGCCCAAGATCTCCGGGGCGACGTTCGCCGGTCGCAACGACGTAAAGCACACCTCCTAGGGAGAAGAGGTCGGAGCGTACGTCAAGGGGGCGACCTTCATGTTCCTCCGGAGCAGCGAATGACCCCGTGGTGATTGGTCGCAGGACATCGGCCCCGGGGACGGGGATCGCTGAGTCGAAGTCGCCGAGGTGCGCGACATGACGTTCATCGAGCCAGATGTTGTCCGGTGACACGTCGCGATGGATGAGGCCATGCTTATGCAAGTGGGATAGACCACGACAGAGTTGGCGTCCGAGACGGAGAATGTCGTCGAGCGGTTGCTGGCCTGCTGTCTGCAGGTATGCGGTGAGCGTTCCACCACCCAAGTACTCGAAGATCATGTACTCGACGGAGCCATCCCGGTCCATCTCATACTCGTAGAGCGACACAACGTTGGGGTGGCTGCCGATACGGCCAAGTACCTTGGCCTCCCGCTCCGTGCCCTCGGGATCTGTGAGGACGGCTTCCGGTTTCACTAAGGAGATCGCTACGAGCCGGTCCATCTTCTTGTCTCGTGCCAGGTACGTTCGCTTGCGGTCGCCCTCACCCAGGAACCGCTGAACCTCGTACCGTCCTGCGAAGATCTCGCCGGGTTCGAGTTCTGCAGCCCTGCCCATGGTTTGCTTCTCCCTACTGGTCCATTCGGTACACAGTCCGCCTCCGCCCCAGCGGGAAGGGGACGGGTGCTGTGGTCCGATCATCCACCGGACTGGGTCCCGACGACAATGACTGTCGTCGGCTTGTCACGCAGCGATGTGCGTGGCCAGATCCTGCATCTAGCGCAGCAGGACCGCTGGCCCACCGTCAAGATTGACAGCGTGGCAGACGATCTCGATACCGGACCGGCGGACGACGTGGTGGGCGAGTTCTTCGCAGACGCCCGCTTGTTCCGCGACGAGCTTGGCAACTTGATCCAGTCGGCTACGTCAAGCGTTTCCTCTACTACACGGCGCGATGAGCAAGCTGTCGCCGTGGACTTGCCCACAGTGGAGGAACGCTCAACCCAAGGGTCCATCACCAAGCTCTCGCGAGCGTCCCGCTCGCCCCCATTTGCAGGACTTATTCTATCCGTAAACCAGTGGGGGCAGCTATGCGCCAAACAGATATGCCGACCGTGAAGGCGCCCATTAGCGGTGGACTCTCCGGTCTTCTGCGCGCTTGCAGCCAGGCACCAGGAAGACGCAGTGAGCAGTGACGCCGAGGCACCGCGCCGGGTCAGCAGGCAGGAGCTGCTGGAAATCCGCGAAGCTGCCTGGCGGCCGCGGCTGCGTAATGCCTCCCTCGTCGCCGAGGCCGATGTCCGCCCTGAGCTGACGGAACAGGTCGCATCTGTCCTTGGCCACTTCTACCAGCGCCAAGGCGCGGCGGTGCTACGACGCTGGCCAGCCTGCCTGGCTGTCGGCATGGCGGGAGTCGCCGCCACACGCTACCGGGGTGGGACGTACTGGCCTTCGCTGTGGGAAGCGGCAGGGTTCGCGCCCGGCCAGAACGACGGGACGGCATGGGGCAAGGCGTTCATCTACGCACTGGAGCTCCTGGGGATGCCAGCCTTTCCTGAACTGCCGCTGCCGTACGTCGGGCCGATCCTGATGCACGCGGGTATCCCCACCTACTGCCTCGACGACTACTTCCGCTTGCTGATGGAGCGGCGGCGCCTGGATCCCGGCGTCGACGCCGAAAGCTTCTTGGCATGGGCCACCACCCCAGGCCGTGAGCAGCGTCTCTGGGGGCTGGATGTGCCGGCCAGGCGTTTTCTCACCCTCGGTGGCGACTACGCCCTCGACGTCGTTGACCGCTGCCTCGACCTGCTCGACCGCCTGGAAGATCCCGACCCCGACCTCGACGGCATCCTGCTGCCCGCCCGCATCATGGAGGCGGGGCGGCAGGAGGCAGCCGAGTACGGCCTAGATCGGCGCAGTTCCAGAAAGGCGCAGCAGCGGGGGAGCAGCACTCAGCGCCGCCCGCGGATCGCCCTGGACCCCTATGGCGCGGGAGTGCAGGTCATCCTGCCAGCTGTGGGTGATGCCCCGGACGGGGTCGCGACTTGGCGGGTTACCGCGGATGGCGACCCAGTGATAGTGCGCAGCCGCGCTCAATGGGTCGGGTCAGCCGAGGCGGCTCCGGAAACCGCCCATCCTCTCCCGCGGCCCGTGCGGACTGTTCAGGTCTCGCTGCTGGGCTGGGACCACGTCAGCGAGTTGCAGGTCATCGAACCCGCCGACCCGGTGCTGTTCTTTGCGGAGGACGGTCGGCGTTTGCCGGGCATCCTTCCCCTCCCGCCTGACCACGTGTGGACCCTTCACCCGGCAGACCGCAATCTGACCGTGGACGGCGACCTGCGGGTGATCGTCGAGACACCTGCCCCGTTTGGGTGGGAGGGCTGGCAGCTGGAGCTGGTTTCCCTCGAGAACGTCCGCTCGCTGGCCATCACTGGCGGCCGCCCCCACCTCGTGCAGGGATTCGCGCGCCCGCGGCTGCTGCTCGGGCCACCCATCCCTGGAATGGCCACCCCGTACGGATCCCCCGTCTACCCTGACCCGCCACGGCTGTGGCTACCGGGTGGCGTCGAGTCGGCGATCAGCTGGCATGTTGACGTGCGGCCCGCGGCAGGCGGTCCGCCGGTTGTCTCCCGGCAGGTTGACACTCCTGGCGAGACAGATATCTGGGACAACCTGCCGCGGCCCATCCTCGGCGCGTTCGACATCACGGTGCGGGGACCGCTTGGGCGCGGCATGAGCCGGAGCATTTTCATCGCCGAGCGCGTTTCGGCTGCCTACCAGCCGCCGCTCCGCGGCCTGCGCGTCGGCGGCCTGGAGCCTGCGGCTGCCGAACTCCGCGTCCCGGTCGGTGCTGGCGCTTTTCCCCGCCGTCTCAGCTTCGCCTCTTCTGAACGAGGGCACGTCGCGGAACTGCGGGCTGGTGCCGAGACAGAGCCGGTGGTCCTCACCCCGCCTCACGTGGAGGTCCTGTGCGCCGGCGCAGGCGCAGCCATCTGGACGGCGGCGCCCCTGCATGCCGCCACCGAATCCATCGCGGGGATCGGCCGGTTGCTTGTCCGCGTTCCCGGGACATTGATCACGGCAGAGCTGGAGGTGTGGGCAGGAGCGCAGCGTGTGCAGACCATCCCTCCCAGCGGTCGGCACGCTACCGGGCTCACCGGCTATGACCTCGCCCGTGCCAACGAAACCGTGGCGCACCATCACCGCGCGGAACTGGTCCTGCCCTGGGGCAAGACAGCCATGCCGGTCGCGTTCATCCGTCCGCGGCGATTGGCCACTGGCGCCCATATCCGTTCCGGTCGGCTGATAATCCACGATTGCGTTCCGGTTGATGGGCTGACAGCCGGCCTCTACCTCACGCGCGCCCCCTGGCGGCCACCGGTCGTTCTGCCAGTACCCGGAAACGGCGAGGTCGAGCTGCCGCCCGGTCTAGGCGAGTCCGGGCCGATCCTGGCTCTCCTGCGGGTAGAGGACCCGTGGACAGTCACCAGCTGGTCGGCCTGGCCATCCCGCGACGCCTACCTGTGCGAGGCGGCGGGTTTCCCCGCCGGGGCTGATGGCGAGGAAACCGCCCTCGCCCGCTACCTCGCCGGCGACGGAGATCTGCCGGTCTCGCCGCAGCACCTGGCACGGCTGTGGGTGATGGTCCACCTGGCTGATGACCTGCTCCGCGTCGGTGCGCCTGTCAATCTCCGCGCACAGTGCTCCGCGCTGCTCCGCGAACAGCCGGGCCTGGCGCTAGCCCTATTGCTGGAGGCTGGGCTGGATGCCGGGGCGGCCGTTGCCTGCCTGATCATGGTCGGCCTGGGCGCCGCTCAGCCCGGTATCCCAGAGGATGCGCGCGACGGGGAGAGGCTATGGAGCGCCGTTCCCGGCGCGGCCGCGGTACTCACTGGCCAAGCCCTTGCGCAGCCCGCCGGCGTGCTGTCCGCAGATCTGCTCGATGCGGCAGTAGCTCAATGCGGCGGCAACCTCACCCAGATCCTCGACGGAGACAACGACCCCTGCGCCCGGGTCGGCCAGTTCGGGCCAGACGCCGAACGAATGGCACACCTGACAGCCGACCAGCTGGAGGCAGTCTGGCAGGCAGCCGCCGTCGTGCCGCAGGCACTGCTGGACGCTGACACCCGGGTAGTTGCTGCCCGGCGCATGTTCGATGCGCGCCGCACCCCCGAGCTCGCCCAAGCCGCCCGCGATGCGGCCACCGTCGTGCGTTCCGCCGAACGCCTTGTTGCCGCGTCTGCCTACTCCGGCGCGGCAAGCCAGATCCGGGGGCGGAGCCACCCAGATGGGCGTGGCGGCTGGCTCGCCCTGCCCGCCATGTCCGCTGCCCTCGCGCTGACCTCGCGGATTGCCGCGCGCGGTGACGACAAGTGCCGGGCATTCGAGCGCATGTGGCGCGAGCGCTGGGCCGACCTGGCACGGCGTGCGCCCGATATGACCCAGATCGATCTTGTCCTAGCAGAAGCTCTGATCGCAGGCGCAGATCGCACCAGTGCTGCAAAGGAGAAGGCATGAGCGCAGGCTTTGACCCGCTGGCCACCAGCGAGCTCATCACTAGTGCGTACCGCAGGTACCTGCGCTCCCTGCTCCCTGTCCGCGACCCCCGGATCGCGGCCGCTCTGGATACGGAGATATCGCGCAGCCCGCTCACGAAGGGGCCGCTGCTGGAGTCCGCGCCCCCCTACGCCCATGGCGCCACCCTCGCCGGTCTCGCCGCCGAAGGGGTCCTCAACCCCGCCTTCACTAGTCTCGCCAGCGTGGCGCTGCCGCTGGAGCGGTCGCTGTACCTTCATCAGGAACAGGCCATCCGCAAGATCACCGCAGGGCGCAACGTGATCGTGGCGTCGGGTACCGGTTCCGGGAAGACCGAGAGCTTTCTGCTGCCGATCCTGGATGCTCTGACAGCCGAGCACGCCAGCGGGACGCTGGGCCCGGGTGTACGGGCCCTACTGCTGTACCCCATGAACGCGCTCGCCAACGACCAGATCAAGCGGCTTCGCCAGCTGCTCGCGCACACCCCCCACCTCACCTTCGGCCGCTACGTCGGCGACACACCCGAGACGGCGGGCGAGGCCGCAGAGAAGTTCGCCGTGCTCAACCCCGGCGAACCCCGGCTGCCCAACGAGCTGCTCAGCCGCGCTGAGATGCGGGGCACGCCGCCGCACCTGCTGCTGACCAACTACGCCATGCTTGAATACCTGCTGCTGCGCCCCTCGGACATCGACCTGTTCGAAGGGCACTACGGCGGGCACTGGCAGTTCCTCGTCGTCGACGAAGCGCACGTCTACGACGGCGCCAAAGCCGCCGAACTCGCGATGCTGCTGCGCCGGCTGCGTGACCGGGTCGCGGGCGGCCGCCAGTTGCGCTGCATCGCCACCAGCGCGACCGTCGGCGATGAACCGCAGTCGGTCACCGCCTTTGCCCGGCACTTGTTCGACGCCGACTTCGACTGGGTCCCAGATGATCCAGCGCGCCAGGACCTCGTGCGGGCCACCAGGCGCGCCATGCCCGAAGGGCCGTTCTGGGGACCCCTGGATGTGGCGAGCTACCGGCAGATCGCCGCGGCCGAGGACCCCGCCGCCGAGCTGCTGCGCCTCGCCGTGGCGCCTGAGGGGGCCAGTCACGGCGACGCCGCCACCGCGTTTGCGCACGAGCAGCGGATCGCCCAGCTCAGGGGGCTCCTGGCCGGAAGCCCGCGACTGTTCGCCGACCTCGCCGGCCAGCTGTTCGCCACCGAGGACAACCCTCGTGAGGCGCTGGCTGCGCTGGTCACCGCCGGTGCCCGCGTCCGGGACAGCGCCGGATCTCCAGTGCTGTCGGCCCGTTACCACCTGTTCGCCCGGGCGAGCGAAGGCGCCTACACCTGCCTGTCCAAAGCCGGCCCGCACGTGTCCCTTGCCCGCCGTGAAACCTGCCCCGACTGCTCGGCCGCCACGTTCGAGTTCGCTGCCTGCAAGCGGTGCGGCGCGGTCTACCTGTCCGGCTCCGTGCGGCCCAGCCCAGATGGGTATGTCTTCGGGCCCCGCCAGCGCCCCACCGAGCGGCGGACCTGGCTGCTGGCCGGGGAAGCCCCCATCGTCATCGACGAGGACGACGAGACGCTCGAAGAATCTGCCCGCGCCCTCGATGCGGACGACGCGATATTGTGCGCTACCTGCGGTGGCCTTTACGCAGCTGGCCAGGCCGGGTGCGCCGGGGCCGCGTGCGGGGCAACAGTGCTGTGGCCGGTGCGCAGGCTCTCCACCGCTCAAGACACGGTGTCCGGGTGCCTGGCCTGCGGCGCCCGCGGTGCGGCAATGGTCCGCCAGTTCGAAACCGGCGGGGACGCCGCTGCGGCCGTCCTGACCACCTCCCTTTACCAGGCGCTGCCCCCCGCGGCGGACGAGGCACAAGCCGACCAGCCGGGGCAGGGCCGCAAGCTGCTGCTGTTCAGCGACAGCCGCCAGGCAGCGGCCTTCTTCGCGCCTTACCTGGAGACCAGCTATGCCACCCTCCAGCACCGGCGGCTCATACTTGATGCCCTCTCGCGCGCCGGAGATGATGAGGCAGCCCAGGTGGACGACGTCGCCTATCACCTGGTGAAAGCAGCCGACGCCGCTCATGTCTTCGAGCGCCGGCTGTCCCGGCAGGAACGCCAGCGGCGGACGTCGCTATGGATGATGCAAGAACTGGTCACCCTCGATGACCGCCAGTCACTCGAAGGCCGCGGCCTGCTGCGCGTCGAGCTGGGCCGTGGGCAGCGCTGGCAGCTACCCCCAGCCCTCCTGGCTCTGGGGCTGAGCGACCAGGAAGCGTGGGACGTGCTGGGCGAGCTGATGCGCAGCTTGCGCCAGCAGGGAGCGCTCACCATGCCAGAAGAGGTCGACCCGCGCGATGAGGCCTTCGACCCCCGCCGCGGTCCCATCTACGTGCGTGCCGACGCCGCTGAGTCCAGGCGCAAGGTCCTCAGCTGGCTGCCCACCCGGGGTATCAACCGACGGCTGGATTACGTCACCCGGGTGCTGAAGGCTCTCGGCGCCAGCGCCAATGCCCGTGACGTCCTGGCCGGCTGCTGGCGATTCGCTGAAGGCCTGCCCGACGGCTGGCTGCACACCAGCCATGAAGGGCGGCTGGGCGTCGTCCGCCAGATCGACCACACCTGGCTACGGCTGTCCCTCGTCGGTCCTGAGGACGTCATGTACCGGTGCGAGCTGTGCCGACGGCTTTCCCCCGTCTCAGTCCGCGGTGTGTGCACGACGCTAGGGTGCGGAGGGACGCTGGCGGCCTACCACGTGCCCGCCGCAGACCAAGATGATGATCACTACCGGTATGTGTACCGCACGCTCAACCCGGTACCCCTGACCGCCAGCGAGCACACCGGCCAGCTCGCCACCGTCGAGGCCGCCGAAATCCAGCAGCAGTTTCTCCGCGGTGACATCAACGCACTGTCCTGCTCTACAACCTTCGAACTAGGCGTCGACGTGGGCGAACTCCAATCTGTTGTGCTGCGCAACATGCCGCCGACCACCGCCAACTACGTGCAGCGGGCCGGGCGGGCGGGCCGACGCGCCGACTCGGCGGCCCTCGTCCTCACCTACGCTCAGCGCCGCTCGCACGACCTGTCCCGCTACCAAGACCCCGTCGCCATGGTCGCCGGGGAAGTCCGCGCCCCCTACGTGCCGCTGGCCAACGAGCGCATCGACCGCCGGCACGCCCACTCCGTTGCCTTGGCCGCCTTCTTCCGCCACGCCAAGCAGATGACGGGAGAGCAATGGCGCACCGCCGGGGAGTTCTTCCTGTCCGGCCCGGGCGGCACACCATCACCTAGCGAGCGCCTGCAGCCCTACCTGACCCCCGTGCCGGAGGATGTTGCGAAGTCGCTGCGCCAGGTGCTGCCCGAAACAGTCCAGGCGGAAATAGGCCTCGACACCGGCGACTGGGTCGGATATCTGGCGGATCTGCTG
This sequence comes from Streptosporangiaceae bacterium, assembly GCA_035532775.1. GTDB lineage: Bacteria > Actinomycetota > Actinomycetes > Streptosporangiales > Streptosporangiaceae > Chersky-822. The sequence goes on along the minus strand of DATKQH010000322.1, from coordinate 22,055 downwards.
GAGAAAGTCCGCACCGAGCTCGTCGCGGACGTAGACGCCTTCGAAGAACGCCGACGGCAAGCCATCGCTGACCGCAAGGGGTACCTCGTGGACCGCTACGAGAAGACCATCAACACGATCACTAGACGCGAGCTGATCGGCTTTCTCGCGAACCGCAACGTCCTGCCCAAATACGGGTTTCCGACTGACACAGTCGAGCTGCGCACCGGCTACGCCGATGCCAGCATCGGCGCCAAGCTCGACCTATCGCGCGACCTGTCGTCGGCCATCTACGAATTCGCCCCCGGCGCCGAGCTGGTGGCCGCCGCGCGGCTGTGGACCTCCGGCGGCGTCTACCGGCTGCCCGACCGTGAGCTCATCAGCAAGTACTACGCCGTCTGCCAAGCCTGCGGCGGTTACCGCGAAGACGACGAACCGATCGACCTGATCTGCCCATTCTGTGGCGTCCAGCTGACCGGTGTCCCGCGGCGCTACTACGTGCCCGAGTTCGGCTTCGTCGCCCGCCGCGACCCCAAGCGGCCCGGGATGTCCCCGCCCCGGAGAAGCTGGAACGGCACGACCTACGTTCTCTCACTCGCAGCAGAAGTCGAAGAAGCCACCTGGCAGCTGGCCAACGGCGGGACCGCCACCACCCGCGCCGGATCCCGCGGCCGACTGATCGCCGTGTCTGAAGGGCCCAACCGGGGCGGCTACCTGATCTGTGACTGGTGCGGCTGGGGGAAAGGCGTCGGTACCCGCGTCACGGGTGCCCACCCTCACCTGCTGCGCGACCGCGAGTGCACCGGGCCGCTGCAGGTGCGCGCTTTGGCCCACCCTTACGAGACCGACATCCTTGAGATCGCCTTTGACGGGCTCGCCGCGCCTTTGGCCGGACCGAGCCACTGCAGATCAACGCTCTACGCACTGCTCGAAGGAGTCTCCGAGCGGCTACAGATCAGCCGCGACGACATCGATGGCACCCTCTATCCGACGCCTGGCGGCCGGACCGCATTGGTGATCTTCGATACCGTTCCTGGGGGTGCAGGCAGTGCCACCCGCATTGCGCGTTCATTCGATGAAGTCCTTGACGCGGCTCTGACGAGGGTCTCGCGGTGCGACTGCGGGGAGGAGACGTCGTGCTACGGATGCCTCCGCGGCTACCGCAACCAGCCCTTCCACGACGAGCTCCGCAGGGGCGCGGCGCTGGAGTTCCTCGCCCCGCTTGTCCCGGCTGGCCGGTGACGATGCCGAGCCAGCGGCGACAGGCAAACCGTCCGGGCGTGGTGACCAGTCCACCCCGGATGCAAGTGTTAGCTGGAAGGATATCCGCGGGGACGACGGCCGAGCAGGGCCAGACCGAACGGGCTCGCTGAGGAGACGGACTGTGGCGCAGCACATCGAGCGCTGGGTTGAGGTGACCTCCTCGCAGTTCCCGCACGAGGCGGAGGGGCTCAACCTCGTCCGGTCCGTTCTGCCCCAGAACGCGCCGTTCCGGGCATGGTCGAACTTCGAGTTCCGCGATGGTCAGGGCAAATGGCACGAGATCGACCTGCTCGTGCTGGGTCGGCGCCGCCTGCACCTGGTGGAGTTGAAGTATTACGCAGGCGCCCTGCGCGGCGATGACCTGACCTGGCGCCGTGACGGTCACCAGGCTGAGGACTCCCCACTCAAGCTCGCACGGCGCAAGGCGCAGCGGCTGGCAAGCAAGCTCCAGGACGAACTGCTCCGGTGGGCACAGGAAACCGGCACCCGCGTTCCCGATCCGCGGACCGTAGTGCCATTCGTGCAGGAGTCAGTGTTCCTGCACCACCCGGGCCTGCGATGCCTGCTACCGCCTGCCTCCCGGATCGACCTGTTCGGCCTCGATGGCAGCGAGCACCAATCCGGGCTGCCCGGAATCTCTGACCGGTTGCTGGAGTCCGCCACCCCCCAGCAGTCCGTCGGGGCAAACCGTGACGACATCATCGCCGCACTGATGGCCCGCATCGGGGCCGTGCAGCGCCGCCAGCGCGAAGCCGGCTCCTGGGTCATCGACGAGGACCCGCTCGGTGAGGGTGACGGCTGGCAGGACTGGCCAGCGTTTCACCGGGTCGCAACGACTGACCGGGCCCGGATCCGGTTCCTGGTCACGCCGCCCGGCACGAGCGCCACGGCCCGGGCGAAGGTGCGCCAGGTCGCCGAGCACGAGTACCGGATCATGTCCCGCCTGGCGAGTGATCGGCTGCTGCGCCCGCGGGACATGGTTGAGAACGATCTCGGTGTCGGACTGGCGTATCCGCTGGATGAGCGGTTCCAGCGGCTCGACCTGTGGCTGGCCGACCAGGCAGGCAAGCTGTCCGCCGAAGGGCAGTTGTCGCTGCTGCGGCAGGTTGCTGAGGCAGTCGCGTACGCGCACCGCAACCGGGTCGTCCACCGCGGGCTGACCCCGCACGCGGTCCTGGTCCGCCCGCTTCCGGATGGCAACGTCCAGGTCCTGGTCGGAGACTGGCAGAGTGCGGGCACGGTCACCGGCCCGGCGCTGACCGGTCTGCCGAGTGGCGGCATCACCGGCCTGATGGGGGTCGCTGATGGCAGCAGCCAGGCGCCTGACCGGCCCAGCTTGATCATGCGGCCGGGAGCGGTGGACGTTGACCGGCGGCTGGCGGAGGCGTTTCAGGCGCCAGAGGGGGTGTGGAACCGCAGCGCGGACCGGATCCGCCTGGACGTGTTCGCGCTCGGAGCCCTGGCCTACTTCGTGCTGTCCGGCCGACCCGCCGCTCCCGACCGGCCTGGCCTGCGCGAGCGGCTGCACCGGGACGGCGGCCTGGACCTGGCGGCAGATCTCCCGCAGGTCCCGCCTGCGGTCCGGGCGCTGGTGCTGGACGCCACCCGCCCAGTCGTGAGTGAGCGGCTGCCAGATGTCCGGTCCTTCCTGGAACGGCTGGCGGACGCCGAGCGAGCATTGGCAGGCCCCGCCGAAGAGGTTATCGACCCGCTGGAGGCATCCCCGGGTGATGTCATCGATGGCCGGTTCCGACTGCAGCGCCGCCTCGGGACCGGATCCACGGCGGTGGGCCTGCTTGTCACGGACCTGACCGTCGCCGAGTCAGGCCCGGACGCCACCCGGGTCGTGAAGGTCGCCGTCGACGACGCCGCTGCCGGGCGCCTGGTCGACGAAGCCAAGGTGCTCGCCGGGCTGAAGAACCCGCGGCTGGTACGGCTCGTCGAAGGTCCCATCGAGGTCGGCGGCCGGCACGCCCTGCTCCTGGAAAGCGCAGGCGACGAGACGCTGGGGGAGGTCCTCCGCAGCCGCGAACGGCTGTCCCTGGATCTCCTCGAACGATGGGGCACCGACCTGCTGGAAGCACTCGTCGCCCTCGACCGCGCGGGTGTCGACCACCGCGACATCAAACCGGCCAACCTCGGTGTCCGGGAAGGACGCAGCCGTACCGACCGGGTCAAGCACCTCGTGCTCTTTGACTTTTCCCTGTCCCGTGCAGGGGCGACCGCCGTCACGGCAGGCACCCCGCCCTACCTTGATCCGTTCCTCGATGAACCGGGGCGCGGCCGGTACGACTCGGCAGCCGAACGGTACTCCGCCGCTGTGGTGCTGTTTGAGATGGCCACTGGAGCGACGCCGCAGTTCGGTGACGGGCTGTCCGACCCGGCGTCCGTCCATGACGAGGCCACTATCGAGGCCCGCATGTTCGACTCAACAGTCGCTGACGGGCTGGTTCCGTTCTTCCGCAAGGCGCTGGCGCGTAACGCAAAGGAGCGGCACGACACGGCCGCGGACATGCTCGCCGCGTGGGGCGACGTGTTCAAGCCGGTTCCCAAGACCGTCCCCGACGACGCGGACGAACGTGCAGCCCAGGCCGAGCCATCCACCCCGCTCGCAACTGCGGGGCTGTCTGCGCGGGCGTTGTCGGCCCTGGAACCCTACGGAGTAGCCACCGTGGCCGACCTGGTCGCGGTCGACCCTGTCCGGCTGAACCGGCTCTCCGGAGTGGCCGAGGCCACCCGCCGCGAGGTCAAAGCCCGGGCCAGGCAGTGGCGGGACAAGTTCGGTGCCGCCGTCACCGGCCGCGGGCAAAGGCCGCAGGTTGTGGCAGGAACAGACGGTGAGACTCTGCCCGATCCGTTCTCAGCGGCCGAGTTGCTTGTTGCTTATGCTGGCACGGCGAAGGCAGAATCGCGCCGGATCATGGCCCGCCTGCTGCTGGGCCTGGAACCAGGGCTGGACGCTTTCGCCAGCCAGCTTGAACTGGCCGATTCTCTGGGTGTCACCCGCGGCAGGGTCGCTCAGCAGACCGGCGCGCTCCAGGAGGGCTGGGCCAAACGCCGGGAGTGCCGCGACTTGCTCGACGCCATTGCGGCCACTGCCCGGCAGGCACTGGCCGACTTCGGCGGCGTCGCCACCGTCGACGAGCTGGCAGGGTCGGTGCTCGGCGCGCTGCCGCCGGCAGCCGATGCCCAGCTCGCCGCATCGCCCGCCCGGGTGGCGGCGGGCCTGCTCCGCCAGGCTCTGGACCGGGCGCAGGCGCTGAACCGGGCCGAGGCGGGCGACGAGCGTCTCTTCCCACGTCGGCGGGAAGGCAGGATCGCCCTGCTCGCCACCGATTCTGCCCTGCTGGATCCCGCGGAGGCGCTCGGCCGGGCGGCCGACGATCTCGTCACGCAAGCCCAGGCAGCCGGAGAACCGTTCGTGCCCAGCGCTCGTGCTGCCGAACGGCTGCAGTCCACCTGGGCCCGCGCCACCACAGGACAGGAACCCCTGCCGGAGGTGCTTAGCGCCGGTCGGCTACTGCGGCTGGCCGGGGCCCTGGCCAAGGAAGCCGCCCTGGCCGGGTCCGGCGATCTCTACCACCGCGATCTGCCCGCCGCTGACGCGCTCGCGATCGCGCTCAAGGGAGTGGGCGGGGCCCAGCCAGTGACCGCACAGGAGGTCCGTGACCGGGTCCGGGCCAAGTTCCCGGCACTGGCGCCTTTGCCGGAACGGCCCCCGCTGGACCAGCTTGTCAGTGACGCTGGACTGGGATTGGTGTACGACGAGGCAGAGCACGCGTACCGATCCCCGACCCGCGCCGCGGACACGACCGGCCTGGGCTCGCGGCTCGTCACGTCCAATGTCCTCCCGAGTCAGAGCCTGCTAGCCGGCGGGCGGGTCGGACAGCGCCTGACCGAGAGCGCCACCACCCGCTCGTTCCTCGCGCTCGGCGTTGACGCGGCCCGTACCGACCGCGCCATCGACGCGCTGACCGGCCAGTTCAGGGTCACCGTGGTCGACGTGACCCAGGTGCTGGTCGATGCCATGAAGGCGGAGGCGGCAGAGGTGGGGCTGGGCTGGGACACGGTACAGGCTGCGGACGCGGCACCGCCTGGAAGCCGGGACGCTGCTGGCCTCTCGGTGCTCGTGCAGCGCAGCCTGCCAGCCGTGGAAGGTGCTCTCAGTGCGGCGTTCGCCGAAGCCCCCGAAGGTACCCGCCCGGTCCTGCTGACCGAGGTCGCGCCGCTCGCTCGCTATGACCATCTGGCTTCGCTTAGCCAGTGGGCTGACCTAGCGACGCGCCGCCCCCAGGCGATCTGGCTGCTCGTCCCGCAACTGGCCGGCAGCCAGGGCGCGGTCATCGACAAACGGCCCCTGCCGCTGGCTGCCCCTGGCCAATACTTCCGCCTTGACTCGGAGTGGATCGATGCCCACGGCCGAGTGCCCACCGTCGAAGGAGCATCGTGACTGCAACGCCTGCCCTCACTACCGACCTCCAGCGCCAGGTCCTGATCCTGGAGGATGACCTGCGCATGCGGGTCGCAGCCGATCCTGAGATGGAGGACCTCTGGAAGCAGGAACATCAGCGGGCGCTGGACAAGGATCGCACTGCGGCCTCATGGGTTGCCTGGCGTGATGACCGGGTGACCCAGGCGGCGGTCGCCTGGGTGCTGACCACGGTCTTCATCCGCTTCTGCGAAGACAACGCGCTCGTGACGCCAGTGTGGATCACTGGGCCGGAGGGCCGTCGGCAGGAAGCACTGGATGCCCAGCTTGCTTATTTCCGTGCCCACCCGGAGGACACCGACCGCGAGTGGCTGATGCAGGCCATCGGCTACTTGGCGGGCTTGCCCGCGACGGAGGCGCTTGTCGATTCGCATTCCGCGCTGCATCTGGTCTCGCCGTCTGGCGATGCGGTGACGGCCCTGCTTGACTTCTGGCGCCGCCGCGGTGATGACGGCTCGCTCATCCACGACATGGCCGACGAGTCGCTATCCACGCGTTTCCTCGGCGACTTGTACCAGGATCTGTCCCAGCACGCCAAGGACACCTACGCGCTGCTGCAGACGCCGGTGTTCGTCGAGGAGTTCATCCTCGACCGCACCCTGGAACCAGCACTCGCCGAGCGACCGCTGGAAGGCTTCAAGCTCATCGACCCCACCTGCGGGTCCGGGCACTTCTTGCTCGGCGCTTTCCACCGGCTCCTGGACCGGTGGCACCGGCACGCCCCAAGCCTGGAGATCCAGGCCCGTGTGCAGGCTGCGCTGGATGCGATCCACGGGATCGACCTTAACCCGTTCGCAGTCGCCATCGCCCGTTTCCGGCTCGCTGTAGCCGCCCTCAAAGCGGCTGGGTTGCAGTCACTAGAGGACGCGCCAGCGTTCGCATTCCACCTGGCCGTGGGCGACTCTCTTATCCACGGACCAGACCCTGATGTGCTGCCAAGCATGAGCGACCGAAGTGCCTTCATGCCATTCACATACCGAACGGAGGACGGACCTCTGCTCCTGACCCTGCTGCAGGAGGGACGCTACGACGTAGTGGTTGGAAATCCCCCCTACATTACGGTAAAAGACAAGTCCATTAGCCGAATTTATAGATCCAAGTACGCGTCTGTATGCAAGGGGAGCTATGCACTAACAGTGCCGTTCGCCGTCCTTTTCTTTGCCCTTGCAAGGCGAGGGAATAATGCCGGATGGGTGGGGGCAATAGTCAGCAATTCGTTTATGAAGCGGGAGTTTGGGGCGCCTATCATTGAAGCGTTCTTGGCTGGAGTCGATCTCCGACTCGTAATCGACTCAGAAGGGGCTTGGATACGGGGGCATAACTCTGACGGTACCCCTACTGTTATCCTCGTCGGGAAAAACCGGGAACCTGCCGAACCTATTATCCGCACCGTGCTCAGCAAGGGGAGGCGCGAGTCTCGCCTTCATGGCAACGAGGGCAAAGGTCCCTACTGGAGCGCCATCGTAGAAAATATTGATAATCCTGGGTGGGACGACGATTGGATTACTGTAACTGATCTCAGACGAGAGCTGCTCGCAAAACATCCGTGGAGCCTAAGCGGAGGTGGTGCGCAAGAGCTAAAGCAGCGGCTAGATGCTAGCTCGGCCGGTAGGTTGGAGAGCCGTGTCGCGGAAATCGGATTCGGCGCAGTCACTCGTGAGGACGCCGCCTATATGGTAGGCCCCGGATCACTGCGCCGCAGGGGTATCAGTGATGAGCACTGCCGGGTCATTGTGGAGGGTGATGACACGCGGAACTGGGCAATAAGTGACCCCGTGGTGTCTTTGTGGCCATATGACTCGAATTCCCTTAAGGCCAGTGCCGATGAATCAATCATCAAGATGCTGTGGCCATACAGATCCATACTTTCTGACAGGGTCGCTTATGGCAAGACCCAGCTCGAGCGAGGGCTTGAGTGGTTCGAATACTCTATGTTCTTTACGAAGCGATTCCGCTCGCCGCTATCAATCGCTTTCGCGGAAGTGGCCACGCATAATCACTTTGTTCTTGATCGTGGCGGTAAGGTATTCAAGCAGACTGCGCCAATAATCAAGTTGCCGCCTACTGCCACAGAAGAAGATTATCTTGGGATCGTGGGAGTGCTAAATTCTTCCGTGGCATGCTTTTGGCTGAGGCATATGTCTAAGCCGAAGGGGGGCGCGGCGGAGCATCCGTGGATGCGTACGTATCAGTACAACAGTACGAGAGTTTCTGGGTATCCCCTGCCGCGAGAGCTTCCTTTGGAGTGCGCTCGCGCCATCGATGCTTTGGCGCGTGAATATATGGCGCTGATACACCGGACAGCTGAGCCGATGCTAGACATAATTCCAACCGCTGAAATTCTGAATGAGGCCAGAGGGGCGGCAGAACGGCTCCGAAGAAGAATGATCGCTTTGCAGGAGGAGTTGGACTGGAGAGTGTATAGACTTTATGGCCTGTTGGACAATGACCTCACCTACCAAGGCGATGATCTCCCAGATCTAGCCGCTGGGGAGAGGGCTTTCGAGATTCTGATGGCCCGAGAGGTTGCTGATGGCACGAATAATTCTCAATGGTTCACGCAGAAGGATCATAGACATTCTATGATCGTGGGTTCTCGCGAGGAGTGGCCTGCTGGCTATCGCAAGCTAGTAGAGGAACGCTTCAGGCACATTCAGGCGAATCCAAATATACGTTTCTTGGAGCAGCCTGAGTATAAGCGACGTTGGGAATCGCAGCCTTGGGAAATCCGGCAAGAGCGATTCTTGCGTGAATGGTTGCTTAGTCGGCTTGAGGGGTCCCAGTTCTGGTTCGATGCCCAGGGCCGCCCCATGCCGCGCAGTATCGCGCAACTAGCGGACGATGTCGCTAGGGAACCTGGCATGATGTCAGTGCTCGCGCTGATGGAGGGTCGGCCGGACTTCCCGCTACTGCAGGCGTTGGTGCGATTGCTGACCGATGAGGTGGTCCCTTTCTTGGCTGCATATCGGTATAAGGAGTTGGGTCTTCGTAAGCGTGAGGGGTGGGAAGAAACGTGGCGACTGCAACGTTGCGAGGATGCTGGAGATCGCGTAACACGGATTCCGTTGCCGCCGAAATATGAAGACAAGGATTTTCGCAGGAGTTCTTATGCGAAAATGCGCGGCAAGCTTGATGTCCCAATGGAACGGTTCATCGTCTATCCGGATGCGGGCCGGGAGACTGATCCAACCCCGTTGCTGGGTTGGGCCGGATGGGACTACGCCCAGCAATCGCTGGCCTTGTCGCGAACCATCGGGGAGCGGGAAACCGATGGGTGGGCTGATGAGCGACTGGTGCCGCTGGTAGCGGGGCTGGCGGAGTTGCAGCCGTGGGTGGAGCAGTGGCACAGCGAGGTCGATCCGGCCTATGGGGTGAGCCTGGCCGCGTTCTGCCGGGAACAGCTCACCGCCCGGGCCGCCCAGGTCGGCAAGACAGTGCCGGAACTCGCCGCCTGGCGGCCTGAACCGCCCAGACGGGGCCGCCGCGCAGGCAGGAGTGGGTAGGGGTAACAGTGCGGGAGTCGGTCGAGGGTCAAGTGCCTGATGCATCCATGCGGTGCCGGGCTAGCTGGGAACGGTGGCCGATGAAGCACGGCCGCTGGGGAAGTTGTGCGAGGTTTGGGGTCATGAAAGCAGGCCAGCAGTGAGCGCGCTGCTGCGCGATGTGCTCGACATTCCCGAGCGGGCGGGTGCCGAAGACTACGTGCTGCGTTTGACGGACAGCATCGAAGGGGCCGCGGTCGCCCGGACCCTAGATGAATACGTTGTCACGCCCGCGCTCGCCGAGGCGTTCGACACTGCCCTGGGGCTGGTCGCGGAGGCCATGACCTCCGGGGTGAGCCGGGGCGCGTTCCTGACCGGGTCGTTCGGGTCAGGCAAGAGCCACTTCATGGCCGTCCTCCATGCCCTCCTGCGCCACAACCCGGCGGCCCGCGCCAAAGCCGAACTGCAGTCGGTCGTCGCCCGCCACGACGACGTGCTGCTGGACAAGCAGGTGCTGCCGTTGGCCTTTCACCTGCTGGGCGCTGAGTCGCTGGAGCAGGCTGTGTTCGACGGCTACCTTCGGCAGATCGGGCAGTTGCACCCCGGCGCGCTGCTGCCTGCCGTTCACCACTCCGATGGCATCCTCGCCGACGCCGAGCGGCAGCGTGCCCGCGACGGGGACGAGCGGTTCTTCGCCGGGCTCAACGGCGGTGACGGCGGGTCCGACCCCTGGTCCAGGCTGCTCGGTGCCGGCACTTGGACGGCTGAGTCCTATGCGGCCGCCCGGGCCGCCGCGCCAGGCTCAGAGACGCGCCAGCGGCTGGTGACGGCGCTGGTCGAGAGCTACTTCACCGCCTACACGCAGCAGGCCGGTTATGTCGACCTCGACACTGGGCTCGCGGCCATCTCTCAGCACGCGAAGGGGCTCGGCTACGACGCAGTCGTGCTGTTCCTGGACGAGCTCGTGCTGTGGCTCGCCTTCTCGGTGCAGGACCGGGAATTCTTCCGCCGCGAGTCGCAGAAGCTGACCAAGCTGGTCGAGTCAGCCACCGGCGCCCGGGCGATCCCGATGGTCTCTTTCGTGGCCCGGCAGATGGACCTGCGCCGGTGGTTCGCGGACGCGGGCGCCAGCGGGGCAGAGCAGGAGGCACTGGACCGCGCGTTCCGCCATCAGGAAGGCCGTTTCGGCAAGCTGGTGCTCGGCGACGACAACCTGCCCTATGTGGCGAACCGGCGGCTACTGCGCAGGCGGGCGGACAACCCGCAGGCTGAGCAGGTGATTTCCGACGCGTTCTCGCGGCTTGACCGCCGCTCGGACATCTGGGATGTCCTGCTCGACGGGATCAACACCGACGAGGCGCACCGCGGCGCTGACGAGGCAGCGTTCCGCCTGACGTACCCGTTCTCCCCGGCGCTGGTCTCCACACTGCGGTCCCTGGCCAGTGTCATGCAGCGGGAACGGACCGCGCTGAAGGTCATGCAGCAGATGCTCGTGGACCGCCGCTCGGTGCTGACAGTGGACGACATCGTCCCCGTGGGTGACTCCTTCGACTACATCGTGCAGGGCACGCAGGCGCTCGACCCGCAGGCCGCTGCACTCTTCCGGTCTGCTGCCGCCCTGTACCGGGAGAAGCTGCGGCCGATACTGCTGACCGCCCACAACCTCAGCGAAGAAGACGCCGCGGACCCGGGCCGGACACCGGACGGGTTCCTCGCTGATGACCGGCTGGCCAAGACCCTGCTGCTGTCCGCTGTGGCCCCCAAGGTGCCCGCCCTGAAGGAACTGACCGCCTCGCGGCTGGCCTCCCTGAACCACGGCTCGATCAAGTCGCCGCTTCCGGGCAGCGAAGCGGGCATCGTCCTGGCGAAAGTCAGGGACTGGTCCCGGCGGGTGCCGGAAATCCACGTCGGCGCTGACCCTCGCAACCCGGTGATCCGGGTGCAGCTGTCCGACGTCGACTATGAGTCCGTCGTCGAGAACGCCAAGGGCGAGGACAACGACGGTCGGCGCCGTGAGCTCATCAAGGAACTGGTCCGCGACGCCCTCGGAGTCACCGGCAGTGACGCGGACGTGTTCGGCGCCTACGCGCACTCAGTGGTCTGGCGCGGCTCCCGCCGGTCGGTGGATCTGGTGTTCGGCAACGTGCGGGACGCCTCCTGGCTGACCGAGGACCACTTCCGGGCCCGCCCGGGAACCTGGCGGGTCATCGTTGACCACCCGTTCGACGAGGCAGGGCATTCCGCGGCCGAGGACCTGGGTCGGGTAGACCGCATGGCCGAGAGCGGGTTCAAATCCAGGACCATCGTGTGGCTGCCCCAGTTCCTGTCCGAGGATCGGATGCGGGACGTGCGGCGGCTCGTCATCCTCGAATGGCTGCTCAGCGGCACCGGCGAGCGGTGGAAGACGCACGCCGACCACCTGTCAGAGGTGGACCGGGCACAGGCCAGGGCGATCCTCGAAAGCCAGCGCACCGGCCTGCGGGAGGCACTGCGCCGCGCCGTGCAGGAATGTTACGGAGCCGCGGCGCCATCACCCGGGACACTGGCCGAGGACGCGGCGCACGACCGGGTGCTGGTCAGCCTCGACCCTGCGTTCTCGCCGGCCAGGCCAGTTGGCGCCGACCTGGCCGCTGCTTTTGGCAACCTGATCGACCAGGCATTCAGCGCCACCTACCCAGGGCATCCGCGGTTCGAGCCACCAGACACCGAAGTCACCGTCCGGGACCTCGCGGGGGTGCACGCGCACGTGGAACGGGCGGTGGCCGACCGGGATGGGAGGGTGCGGCTGGAGGGCGACATCGCCGCCGTCCGGCGGGTCGCCAACGCGCTCCAGGTCGGCACCGCAGGCGAAACCCACTTCCTGTTCGGTGACGACCGGTTCCCGTGGGGCGCGGAGTTCGAGCGTGCCGCGGCCCGCGACGGCCTCCAGCCACAGGAGGCGGTTTCCGTCGGCCGGGTCCGGGGCTGGATCGACGCGATACGGCCGGAGATTGGCTTGCGCGAGGAGGTCGCTGATCTCATCGTGCTGGCCTGGGCTGCCTTGCGCCAGCGGGCCTGGTATCACCACGGCGCTTCCATCCCGGTTCCCCGGCCTGGCGCAGCGCGGCCCGAGATGGAGCTGAGGCCCGAGCCACTCCCTGCCCCGGGTGACTGGCAGACAGCGACCTCCCGGGCCGAGACCCTGTTCGGTATCCGGGTCAACCCGTACCTCACCGCGGCGGGTGTCGCGGAGTTCACCGAGAAGATCCGCGCCTACGTCGATGGCCTGGCTGATGCCGCGGGCGCGCTGGTTCCCCGCATCGAACTCGCCTACCGGCATCTTGGGCTAGCCGATCAAGGACCGGGTCGGCTAGCGACTGCGCGGGCCGGGGCCTCGCTGGTTGACTCGCTCCGGCGGGCCGGCAACCGGGTGCACCTCGTGGAGACACTGGCCCGCGCTGACCTGCCAGCCACCGAAAGCTCGATGGCGACTTCGCTGAGCCAGGCGGTGGTGGTGGCCCGGGCGGTGGACACGTTCCGGTGGGACCGCCTCAGCCCGCTCCGGGAAGCTGAACCGCGCGACGATGAGCGCGGGCGGCCCGCGGCGGCGACGTTGAAAGCGCTGCGTGACGCGGTAGCCGCCGATGAGCTCGTTACCAGGCTGTCCCAAGCCCTGTCCACCGCCGAGAATGAGGTCTTCGAGTGGCTGGCGGCTGGCCAGCCCAAGGTCCCGGTTGAGCCGCGGCCGCAGCGCCCCGACGATGTGCCTCTTCACTTGCCTGGTCGGCGGCCCGGAGGCGGCGGGACGCGTGAGCGGGGAAAGCCGGATGATGCTGTGCTCGAAGCGCTGACGGAGTTCCTGCACGAGCACCGCGATGAGCGCGTGGTCGTGGAGTGGCGGGTGGAGGAGTGACCCAGACAGCCACTCGGGCGACGATCCCTGTCTTGCGGGCACTGCTTGATCAGGCGCGGCGTAAGGACTACAAATCCGGGGTCCTCGGCGTGCGGGCACGCCCGGAGTGGACCGGGGCGCAGACCTTCACGCACGCGGATGTGCCCGTGCGGGTGGTGCCGTGCGTGTCAGCGCTCGCTGTCCGCGAGGCGCTGCTGGAACGAGTGCGGGACCAGTGGCTGGTCGTGCTGACCGACCGCCCGGAAGAAGACCTCGGTACCGGCGTCCTCAGCCACTTGCTGTGGCACCGCCTGCGCACCCCGGACCCGTGGGACGCCGTCCGGCAGCGATTCGCTGCCACCGGCGTAGATCCGGCTCTGACCGCGGTGGCCAATGATCGTGATGTCGCCACCGGGCTGCTGGCCGCGGCCCCGTCCTATGGCTGGCCACCTGCGCCCGGTGGGGTGCTCACTCGCGATCACGCTCTCGGTGCCGTCGCAGCCGTGCATCTTGGCTTGACAGACCCGGTCGTCGATGCGGCCAGTGTCCTCGCCTGGACGACTGATCCAGCCCTCGCCGCCGGTGTCGCGAACCTGCGGGCCCTGGCCGGGGATGGGCTAACGGACGAGGTCCTGAGCTGGGCAGCGGTGCGCGCGGGAACGGCTGGCCAGCCGCTGCTTCACCTGCTGCGGGCCGGTGAAGGGCGCGACGCGGTGCCGCTGGGCCTGATCGCAGGGCTCCTGGCCGAGGTCAGAGACGGTGCAGACCCCGAACCGAGGCAGCTAGCGCGGGAGGCGCTGATCCGGCTGGAATCCCGGTTTGGCGGCACCGTGCCTGCCAGCCTGGTCCTGCGATCCTGGGCCACCGAAGCCGCGGCCGTGGTGGCCGGCTTGCTGCAAGACCCGGCGAGCAGCTCCTCCGGTGAGGCATTGCTGGCCCGCGCGGACGAAGTGCTCGCTGGCGTCCGCGCCGCCGGCCTGGCCGACGGCTCGGACCTGCTGCCAGCCGGCCTGACCCGGCGGCTTACCTCACTGGCTGGCGTCTTGCGCTCCGCCGTGAGTGCACGGCATGACGCGAATCCCGACCTCTCCCGGGTCCCGGCAGATGTGCTTGCCCAGGTCGAGCAGGCATGGGTGCGCGTGGCCAACCACCGGCTCGCCGGTGCTGACCCCCGCACGCCGGCATTCCACGCGGCGGTCCGGCTGACCCGGTGGCTGGCAGGCGAGTCCGCGGCCGGCGGTACGTCCCTGGCGACCCTGCTGAACCGCCACCGCGACGAAGACGCCTGGGTGGACTCGGCCGTCAACGATGCAGCGCCAGGCGTCAGCGACCCTGATCTCGGGGCAGGACTGGCCGCCATGCTGGCAGCTGCCCACACCCGCCGCGCCGCACACGACCGTACCTTCGCAGCGGCGCTGGCCGCGCACACCAGCGACGACCCGCCAGCGGTGTCCGGCAGCCACGCCGGAGTGCGGCACCTAGAGGATCTCCTCCCGGAGGAGGTACTGCCACTCGCCCGCCGCACCCCCGTGCTGCTGCTTGTCCTCGACGGGATGAGTGCCGCAGTAGGCAACGAAGTGCTCACCAGTGTGCTGTCGCGGGCCGGTGACGGCTGGGCCGAGGCGACACTGGCAGGAGAGACCCGCCGTACCGCCGCGCTCGCGGTGCTGCCCACCCTGACCGAGGTCAGCCGCGCCTCCCTGCTGTGCGGGGAACTGCAAACCGGCGGCCAGGACGTCGAGCTGAACGGGTACCAGGCCCTGGCTAACGCCTACGGCATGGCTGGCGCGCTCTTGTTCCACAAGAAGCCGCTGGACTCATCGCGGCTCGGATACGCCGTCGCCGATGACGTGGCGGCAGCCATCGCAGACGTGACCGGCCATCCGCTAGTCACCTGCATCCTGAACACGATCGACGACGCCCTCGATCGTTCCGACCCTGGCGGTACCGAATGGACCGCCGACGCCGTCAAGCATCTGCTGCCACTGCTGGACCGGGCGCGGCGAGCGAGCCGGGCCGTCATCCTCACCGCCGACCACGGGCATGTGATCGAGCGCCGCCAGGGCACCCAGCGGGCGCACGCGGCGATCTCCAGCAGCCGTTCACGTGCTGCCGTGGAACCCCCAGGCGATGGCGAAGCGCTCGTCACCGGGCGGCGGGTGCTCCGGCATGAGGGTACGGCCGTGCTCGCCGTGGACGAGAACCTCCGGTACGGGCCGCTGAAGGCTGGCTACCACGGGGGAGCCTCCCCCGCCGAAGCGGTCGTCCCGGTGGCCGTCCTCGTGTCCGGCGCGGTCCCCGAGGAGAGCGATCTGAGGCTGGCACCGCCGCAGGAACCCGCCTGGTGGCTCGACCCCGTCGCACCGGTGACAGCCCTCACGCCGCCGGCCGCCAGGGCGGCAGAAGCTCCGCGTCCGGTCACCGATTACCGGGGCCGCCCTGGGCAAGAAGCGGTCCCCACCCTCTTTGACGAGCCCAGCGCGGAGGCAGCACCAACGGCACCGGGCAAGCCGGCGGCTGTTGACGCTGCCGCTGCAGCGGTAGTGAAATCCCCCGCTTATGCGGCGCAGAAGCGGATCGCCGGCCGCGTGTCCGTCACTGACGAACAGGTCCGGGGATTGCTGGCTGCGCTGCTGGCAGCAGCCAGCCACCGGCTGGCTCCCGCGCCTGCGGCGTCGGCACTCCAGGTCTCCCCGGTCACCCTGCGAGGAGCCGTTCTGCATGCCCAGCGGCTGCTGAATGTGGAGGGGTACCCGGTCCTGCGCATTGACGCGGACGGGGCCACCCTCATCCTGGATGCCGCCCTCCTGCGGGAACAGTTCGGGATCCAGCTGTGACTGACCAAGTCTCTCCCCGGCGTCGGCGCGAGGTCATCGACGCGCTGCGCCGGGGGACCGTTCCCGCGAACGGGCTGGACTTGCTGGCCGTCGGCCTGGAACGCTTCACGCCTGCCCTGGACGCTGACCTGGATGCCGTCGCCGGCGGCGGTTCCGCGTTCAAGGCCGTGCGGGGAGAGTACGGAGCGGGCAAGACCTTCGTCACCCGCTACCTGGCGGAACGCGCCCTGCGGCGCGGGTTCAGCGCGGCAGAGGTCCAGATTTCCGAGACCGAGACGCCTCTGCACAGGCTGGAGACGGTCTACCGCCGGATCGGTGAGGCGCTGCGTACGGCCGCATTCCCGCCGAGCGCGCTGCGGCCGGTCCTCGACTCCTGGCTGTTCACGCTGGAGTCCGACGTCATAGCCGCTGATCCCAGCTTGGCTGAACGCGGGCAAGAAGCGGTGAACGCGGCCGTCGAACGGCTGCTCGAGCAGCGACTCGCCGCCGTTTCCGTCCGTACCCCTGGGTTCGCTCAGGCGCTGCGGGCCTACCGTTCGGCTGTCGTGGCTGGTGACGCTGCTGGCGCGGATGCGCTGGCCGCGTGGCTGGGCGGCCAGCCGCACGTCGCCGCGTCGGCCAAACGCGGCGCCGGGATCAAAGGCGAACTCGACCACTTCGGTGCGATGGGGTTCCTGCAAGGCCTGCTGGAGGTTCTCCGCGACGCCGGGCACCCGGGGCTGCTGCTCGTCCTCGATGAAGTGGAGACGTTGCAGCGGGTACGCGGAGATGTCCGGGACAAGGCTTTCAACGCGCTGCGGCAGTTGCTCGACGAGATCGACTCCGGCCGGTACCCGGGACTGTTCCTCATCATCACCGGCACCCCTGCGTTTTATGACGGCCCCAGTGGGGTGCCGCGGTTGCCGCCGCTTGCGCAGCGGCTGGCGACGGATTTTTCGACCAACCCGCGTTTCGACAACCCGCGCGCTGTCCAGCTGCGCCTGCCCGGGTTCAGCCGTCAGGCCCTCCTGGCCCTGGGCGTGAAGGTGCGCGACCTCTATGCCGGTGGCTCAGATGACCCTGGCCGGATCACCAAGATGGTCGATGACAGTTACGTGGCCCAGCTCGCCGATGTGGTGACCGGGTCGCTCGGCGGGAAGGTCGGAGTCGCGCCCCGGGTGTTCCTCAAGAAGCTGGTAGCGGATGTGCTGGACCGGGTCGATCAGTTCGCTGACTTCGATCCTCACCGGCACTACCAGCTGACGCTGGGGGCCGGGGAACTGTCTGAGGAAGAGCGCAACGCCGCCGCACTGTCCGCGCCCGCCGCGACCAGAGCTGATGACATCGACCTGGACCTGCCTTGACCAGGACGGCGGCGGCCCGGTCCGGTGAGCGGTGAACACCGGGCTGGATCGGCTCCATCCGGTCGTCGTGCATCACATCGTCAACAGCCTCGGCTGGCGGTCCCTGCGCGCACTGCAAGACGAGGCCATCGGCCCGGTGCTGGATGGCTCCGACGCCCTCCTGCTTGCGCCGACCGCTGGGGGCAAGACCGAGGCCGCTGTGTTCCCGCTGCTGACAGCGATGGAGCAGCAACACTGGGCTGGGCTCTCAGTCATCTACGTGTGCCCGCTCAAGGCACTGCTGAACAACCTGCAGCCCCGGCTGGAGCAGTACGCGAGCTGGCTCGGCCGGAAGGTCGCAGTCTGGCACGGGGACGTGACGTCATCGGCGCGGCAGAAGATCCTCCGGGAGCTTCCGGATCTGCTGCTGACCACGCCCGAGTCGCTGGAAGCGATGCTGATCAGCCTCAAGGTCGAGCACGGGCGGGTCTTCTCGGATCTGCAAACAATCGTCGTGGACGAGGTCCACGCGTTCGCTGGCGATGACCGGGGCTGGCACCTGCTAGCCGTCCTGGAACGGCTGACCCGCGTGACTGGACACCCAATCCAGCGGATCGGGCTGTCAGCAACCGTCGGCAATCCTCATGAGTTGCTGGGCTGGCTCCAAGGCACCGGCCGGGGGCAGCGTTCAGCGGTAGTAGTGTCCCCCGACCCGCCTCCCGCTCCGCTTTCTGCGCCAGCAGGGCGGGCCACCGGAAAGGGCGCAGCACAGGGGATCGCGGTAGCGGATATCGAACTGGACTACGTCGGGTCGGTCAGCAACGCTGCCACCGTGATCGCCTCGCTGCACCGAGGGGAGAAGCGGCTGGTCTTCTGCGATTCCCGGCAGCTGGTGGAGGAGATCGGCGCCGCGTTGCGGGATCGCGGCATTACCACGTTCCTGTCCCACGCATCCCTGTCGATCGATGAGCGCCGCCGCGCCGAGCAGGCGTTCGTGGAGGGCCGGGACTGCGTCATCGTGGCGACGTCCACACTGGAGCTGGGAATCGATGTGGGTGATCTGGATCATGTCATCCAGGTCAACGACCCGCCGACGGTCGCGGCGTTCCTACAGCGAATTGGGCGTACCGGGCGCCGGGTGGGAAGCGAGCGGAACTGCTTGTTCCTCGCTCTGAACCGCGGATCGCTGCTGTGGTCCGCAGGCCTGCTGCAGCTATGGGGGCGAGGGTTCGTGGAGCCGGTGGTGGCGCCGCCGGAGCCACGGCACATTGTCGCGCAGCAGCTGCTCGCCTTGTGCCTGCAGGAGCATCGGATCGGGAACCGGTTGTGGGCCGATGCGTGGAACGGGCTTGCGCCGTTCGACCGCAGCGCCGAACCCATCATGCGGCACCTGGTCGATCAGGGGTTCATCGATCAGGACGGCGAACTGCTGTTCATCGGCCCCACTGCTGAGCAGCGTTTTGGGCACCGGCACTTCATGGGCATGACCGCTGTCTTCACAGCGCCACCCCAGTTCACCGTCCTCGCTGGCCGGCGGGAGATCGGCCGGACCGACCCCATGCTGCTAACCGAGAGGACCCACGGGCCCCGGCTGCTACTCCTAGCCGGACGCAGCTGGAGGGTGACCTGGACCGACTGGAAACGCCGCCGCTGCTACGTGGAGCTCGCGGACCGCGGCGGCAAAGCCCGCTGGCTCACTCCCGGCATCTCTGGAGCAAGCTTGGAGCTGGCGCGTGCTGCCCGTGACGTCCTGCTCGGGGCTGACCCGCCGGTAAAACTCACCCAGCGGGCCAAGCGGATCCTGGCAGAGGTCCGGGACGAGCATCTGCCCGCTGTCCACCCGGGAGGCACCGTCATCACCCGAGCGGGAGAGGACGTTCACTGGTGGACGTGGGCTGGCTACCGCTGCAACGCCACCCTGGCGGCGACCCTCTCGGACCTGACCGACAGCAAGCAGCGTTTCGACGACGCGAGCATCCGCATGCGTTCAGACCTGACTCTTCAGATGTGGAAGGCCGCGACCGCCGACGCCGCCCAGCGGCTGTGCCTGCCGGAGGTGGATGAGCGAGCCCTGGCCGGCCTGAAGTTCAACGAGGCACTTCCGGAGCGACTCGCCACCGCCACCCTCGCTGCCCGACTGGCAGACCTAGACACAGCCGCTGCGGTCCTCGCCGAGCCTGTCCGGCTCACGGTCACTGATTAGTCACGGAGATCCGGTGGATCGGGGCGTGGCCGTGAAATGATCTGCGGCGGGCTGCCCGTGACGCCGTTTCATCCGTGGGCCTGCTGAGCCGGTCATTAGTCTGGCGCCGGGGGCCGGTCAGAGGGTTGCGTACTGTTGCTGCGAGCACGCCGATTAGAGTCTCGGTTCCCTCTTCGCGCCCCCCGGGCAGCCTCACTTTAACCCCCCGCGCGCAAGAAGGGTGAGGCCGGCTGATGGCGGAGCAGGAGCTGGATCAGGCAGAGGAGGAGCCGGCGGAGCTGGTGGCCCGGGCGGCTGCGATAGATGTGGCAAGGACTCGGGGATGGTGTGCACCTGGGTGCCGCATGAATCCCGCGCCGGGCGGCGGGTGCAGAAGGTATGGGATGTCACGGCGAGGTTCGCCGCGGTCGTGGAGCTGGCTGATCACCTGAGGTGCGAGGGAATCGAGCGAGTGGTTCTCGAGGCCACGAGCGACTACTGGCGCATCTGGTTCTACCTGCTCGAAGCCGCCGGGCTGCAGGTGTGGCTCGTCAACGCACGGGACGTCAAGAACGTCCCCGGCCGGCCGAAGACGGACAAGCTCGACTCCATCTGGCTGTGCAAATTGAACGAGCGGGGAATGCTGCGGCCCTCGTTCGTGCCGCCGGAGGAGATCCGTGACCTGCGGGCGCTGACCCGGCTGCGGACCACGCTGACCGCCGGGTGCTCCCGCCACAAGCAGCGCGCCGAGAAGATCCTGGAAGACGCCCTGGTGAAGGTGTCAGCGGTCGTGTCTGACCTGTTCGGCAAGTCCGGGCGGGCGATGATGCGCGCGCTGGTGGCAGGCGAGCGCGACCCGAAGGTGCTCGCCGGGCTGGCCCTGGGCCGGCTGCGGCCCAAGCAGGCGCAGCTGGCCGGGGCGCTCACCGGGCGGTTCCGGGACGTCCACGCCTATGAGATCGGCCTGCTGCTGGACCTCGCCGAGACCCTGGAAGCCAGGATCACCGAGCTGGACGGCAAGATCGAGGCGCACCTGGCGGCACTGCCCGGCGTGCCGCCGGCCTGCGCTTCCTGCGGCCTGATCGGCGGCGGGCATGCCCCCGGCTGCGGCAGCCACGGCGCCCGGCTGCTGTCGCTGGTGGAGCGCCTGGATGAGATCACCGGGGTCGGCGTGGTCACCGCCCAGGTCATCATCGCCGAGCTCGGGCTGGACATGGGCCAGTTCCCGGCCGCCGGGCATGCGTCCGCGTGAGCGAAACTCAGCCCGCAGACCATCCAGTCCGGCGCCCGGACCCGGGCGGGCAAGACCGGGAAAGGCACCGGTGGCTGCGCGGCGCCCTCGGCGACGCCGCGATGGCCGCCGGCAAGACCGACACCTACCTCGGGGAACGTTACCGGCGGATCCGCCGCCGCCGCGGCAAGCAGAAAGCCATCGTCGCCACCGCCCGCGCCATCCTGGAGATCGCCTACCTCCTCATCAGCAACCGGGACACGCGGTTCTGCGACCTGGGCGCCGGTTACTACGACCGGCTCGACCCCCAGCGGCAGACCCGCAACAAGATCCGCGAGCTAGAACGCCTCAACCCCGGCATGAAGGTCACCCTGGCCGCGGCTGCAGCCTGACCATGCACCGCTAGGCACACAGCAATCCGGAGTGGTGAGGACACACCCCGTAAGTCACCAGCTCAGACCCCGCGCCCGGCTTCAGGCCGCCGCCGCGCGCTGCCGCGTGCCAGGTGACCGTGGGTTATTTCCGGTTAGGAGCTAACGTCACCAGTACCAAGGCGCGTCTCCGAGTCGATGTCGACTCGCGCGGGCAAACACCGCTTCGGCGGGCTCAGAAGATGATCAACGTGCCTGCCGCGTCTCTTTCAGACGCCACCCGGTCCGGCGATGCCCCGTAGCCACCGTATCGGCAGCCACATTTTGCACGGGTCATAGTCAGATCCATTCTCAAACAGCAAGTTCATGTACCTATAAGGGAACGCCTTTTCCTTACGCACCCGGTCCCATACCCTACTAAATGCAGACTGCAAAAGCTGGCTACAAATTCCATCGGCCCATATTCTGTAAGTATGATCAGCGATACACTTCTCGGCGCGCAGCTCCAGCTCATCCTCGCAGAGAAAGAAGTATGCCCGGATTGCCTTTTCGTCATCATCAGTCAATGTGTAATTATCTTGTCCGGTTAGGACCTCCAGCGATAGACGGTCGATGATCGACCAGTATCGTTGAACGTACATGGCCTCGAACTGACGCAGGCGTTCCCGATGATTCTGCCGCAGACTGTAGATGACACCCAACACGCCCAGCGCTGTTACGATCAGGGCAATCTGACTGATCATTAGGCCTTCTCAGGATCGGAAACTGGGGGAGAAGCTATTGTAGACAAGGTCGGCCGCTGTCTGATGCCAAATTCTGCCAGGCAATCTTAGTTTGGCCTAAGATTTGTGCCTGCGGCCCTCTGTCAGGGTTCGATCTGGGGGAAGATAGTGCCAGCCCATCAGGGGTGATGCGAGGCGAACCGGTCGGTAGTAGCCTCCACCGAAAAGCTCCGACTGTGGCACTCTCGCCCCGTCGGTCAACGTCACGGTCACCAACGACGCTGCGGAATTGCTGTTGGTCTGCCG
>DATKQH010000321.1:0-42344 GCA_035532775.1 Streptosporangiaceae bacterium | reverse complement strand
GAGCACGCCGGCCGGGGCCAGCCCGGCCAGCCTGACCAGGTCGACCGCCGCCTCGGTGTGCCCTGGCCGGCGCAGCACGCCGCCGGTGGTGTACCGGAGCGGGAACACGTGCCCGGGCCGGACCAGCTCGTAAGGCTCGGTTGCCGAGTCGACCAGCGTCCGCACGGTCCTGGCCCGGTCGGCCGCGGAGATCCCGGTGGTGACGCCGTCGCGCGCGTCGACGCTGACCGTGAAGGCGGTCCGCATCCGCTCGTTGTTCTGCGTCGTCATCAGCGGCAGCTGGAGCCGGTCAAGCTCCTCGCCCACCATCGGCACGCAGATGACACCGCTGGTGTGCCTGATCGTGAACGCGAGCAGCGCGGGCGTCGCCTTGCTCGCCGCGAAGATGATGTCGCCCTCGTTCTCCCGGTCGGCGTCATCGACGACGACGACCGGCCGGCCGGCCGCGATGTCGGCGACCGCGCGCTCCACGCTGTCCAGGACGACACCGTCGACCTGGTGCGGCGCCTGATCGGTCATCGCCCCTCACCGCCCGCCAGCAGCCGCTCGACGTACTTGGCGATCACGTCGACCTCGAGGTTGACCTGGTCACCGACGGCTACCGAGCCGAGAGTCGTCCGGGTCAGGGTCTCCGGGATCAGGCTCACCTCGAACCAGCCGCCCACGTCGCCCGGGCCCGGAACCGCGCTTTCGCTCACCCCGGACACGGTCAGGCTGACGCCGTCGACCGCCACCGAGCCTTTTTCAGCGATATAACGAGACAGCTCGGCGGGGATCGAGATCCGCAGCACGTGCCAGCGGTCCGCCGGTCGGCTGTCCGTGATCACGCCGGTGCCGTCCACATGGCCCTGGACGATGTGGCCGTCCAGGCGCCCGCCTGCGGGCACGGGCCGCTCCAGGTTGACCGGCCCGCCGGGAGACAGCGCCCCCAGCGTGGACCTCGCCAGCGTCTCGCCCATCACGTCCGCCGTGAGCTGGCCGCCGTCGCTCTCCGTCACCGTGAGGCAGACGCCGCTGACGGCGATCGAGCTGCCCGGGGCGGCGCCCGCCGCGACCAGCGGGCCGTAGATGGTGATCCTGGCCGAGCCAGCCAGGCGATCGAGCCCGGCCACCGTGCCGAGCTCCTCAACGATTCCGGTGAACACCGCGCCCTCCAGCCTTCTCCAGGCTCCGGGGGACGCGAAAGACGCTCAGGACACGGCCGCGGCCCCGCAGGGCCAGGCCGCGCGTGCTGCCTCCCATCCGGACTTTCACCGTCGGCACCGGAATTCCACCGGTTCAGCCGGCCGATGGACTCGGCCGGGTCGCGGACTATCACCGCCGGTTCGGAGTTTCACCGACCCCGGAGCACGCTTAACTACGCATACCAGTATGCCATCACCGGTATTCCGGCCGGAACGGGCTAGCTGGTCGACGTCGTACTGCCGCGGCGGGCCACCGCGTCGACCGTCACAGCGGCGAGCAGGACGCCCGCGGTCCACATGTTCTGGGCGGCCGGGCCGAGCCCGAGCAACTGCAGGCCGTTGTAGATCACGCCCACGACCAGGCCGCCGAGCACGGCGCCGAGCATCCGGCCGCGGCCGCCGAACAGGCTGGTGCCGCCGATCACGGCCGCGGCCACGGCGTACAGCACATACTGGCCGCCGTTGAAGTTGTTCGAGATCCCGCTCAGATTCGACGTCCAGATGATGCCGCTGACCCCGGCGGTGAGGCCGCAGAGTGCGAAGGCCAGGATGCGGATCCGCTTCAGGCTGATGCCGGCCCGCCTGGCCGCCTCGGCGTTGCCGCCGATCGCGTACACGTACCGGCCGAACCTGGTCCGGCTGAGCAGCGTGGTCCAGGCGATCAGCAGGACAAGAATGACCAGGACGACCCAGGGCACGCCGCGCACGATGGCGAAGCCGACCCCCCGGTTGGTGTTGCCGATCAGCACGACGACCACGCCGGCCACCGCCATCAGGGCGATCTTCAGTACGGTCACGCTGATCGGCGGAGCCGCGAGCTTGTGCGCACGCCGGCGGGCGTCGCGCATCACCAAGAACACCGCGGCGAGCACCACGGCCGCGATCATCACGATCCAGCCCGTCACCGGGCTCATGGCGCCGCCCTCGATGTCGTTCAGCGTGTTGCTGTTCAGCTGGATGGTCCCGCCCGAGTCCGGGGCGGCCAGGTTGATGAGGGCGAGCAGCAGGCCGAGCCCGCCGAGATATCCGGCCAGCGTCACCACGAACGACGGCAGGCGCAGCCAGGTGATGATGATGCCCTCGACGCCCGCATAGGCCGCGCTGAACGCCAGGCCGCCCAGTACCGCCACCCACCACGGGTACGGATTCGGCGGGGCGAGCATCCAGCAGGTGATGGTCGCGCCGCAGGCCGCGTTGTAGCCGACCGACAGGTCGATCTCGCCGAGCAGCAGCACGAAGACCTCGGCCATGCCGAACGTCACGATGAACGCGGCCTGGGTGATCAGGTTCACCAGGTTGCCGGCGGACAGGAACAGCGAGCTGCGGATCTGGAAATAGGCCACGATCGCGATCAGGCCGAGCACGACAGGAAGCGCGCCGCTCTCGCCGCTGCGCACCCGCCGCCACCAGATCGTGGTGTACTCACCGAGCGAGCCGGCGATCAGATCCGGTGCGGTGCTGACCAGTGCATCATCGGCGAGGATGCTGTCGGATTGCTCCGGCTCCTTCACGAATGTGACCGGCGCTCCGGCCTCCGGCCCTGGATCTCCGCGTTCCGACGAAGCCATCGCTCAGTCCTCCAGACCGCTGGTCACGCCGCGAGATTCCGCGGACTCGCCGCCGCCGCTGCTGCCGTTGCCGCGGCGGCTGGACGCGCCGGTCGTCATGATGTCGACCACGGACTGGCGGTCGAACTCCGATGCGGACCCCTGTGCCACCAGCCGGCCGAGATAGAGCACCGCGATCCGGTCGGCGACGCGGAAGATGTCGTTCAGGTTGTGCGAGATCATGACCACCGCGTGCCCGCGGCTGGCGAGCCGGGTGATCAGGCTGAGCACAAGCTCGGTCTGGCTGACGCCGAGCGCGGCCGTCGGCTCGTCCATGATGACGAGCCTGGCGTCCAGCATGACAGCCTTCGCGACGGCCACCGACTGGCGCTGACCGCCGGACAGCGAGCCCACCGTCTGCCGGACCGAGCGGACCGTCGTGACAGCCAGGTCGGCGAGGGTCTGCCGGGCCGTCTTCTCCATCGAGATCTCGTCGAGGAGCCCGTAGCTGAGGCGCTCATGACCCAGCATCATGTTCTGCACGATGTCCAGATTGTCGCATAGTGCCAGGTCCTGGTAGACCGTCGCGATGCCAAGTGCCGTGGCGTCCTTGGGGGTCCTGATGTGGACCGGCCGGCCGTTCCAGAGGATCTGGCCGCCGCTCGGCTCCCAGATGCCGGCCACGCACTTGATCAGCGTGGTCTTCCCCGCGCCGTTGTCGCCGACCAGCGCGGTCACCTGACCGGCCGGGATGTCCAGGTTGACGTCGGCGAGAGCATGGACGGCACCGAAGCTCTTGCCAACACCCCGCAGCCGGAGCAGCGGGCCCGAGGGGTCGGCCGGTTCCGGCTGGCCGGGCCCGGCGCCGGATGTTGCCCCGCCTGTGGGCGGGACACCATCCGGCATGCCGGGGGTTACCACTGCCGGAGGCCCTTGCTGCCTCGAGCGCTCATTCCTACCCCGAGATCCCGGCTGCCGTGCAGGCTGCCTTGTACTTGGCCGTGCACAGCTGGGAGGCCGGCACGAACTTGTCTGCGATCACCGTCGAGTTCATATTCGACGTGTTCACCCAGGTTGGCGTCAAGAGCACGGACGGCACCGCGACGTTCGCCTTGGTGTCCTTGGTGGTCTGCCCGTTGGTCAGCGCGGACGGAACGGCGACCCCGGCCCGCAGGTACATGGCGAGCGCCGCGGCCGCCTGGGCCTCCAGGTAGATCGGCTTGTACACGGTGCCGCACTGGTAGCCGGCCAGGATGTTCTGCAGCCCGACCAGGGTCGCGTCCTGCCCGGTGACCGGGAAGGTCTTCGGCTTGACGCCCTTGCGCTGCAGGTAGGTGATGATGGGCGCGGCGTTTTCGTCGTTCGGCGTCAGCACCGCGTTGATGGTGCTGTGCGCGGTGAACTGCTGCTGGAACTCACTCAGCGCCGTCGGCGGGTCCCAGGTGCCGGCGGCCTTGCCGACCTGGTGATACTTGCCCGACTTGAACAGCGGCGCGAGCACGGCGTTGTAGCCCTGCCCGAACAGCGTCGCGTTGTTGTCGGTCGGGTCGCCGTACATGACGAGCACGTTCGGGCTCTTGACCTTCCAGGCCGTCACGCACGAGACCATGCCCTGGCCGATCTTCGTTCCGACCAGCACGTTGTTGAAGCTGACGTAATACTTGCGGCTGCCGCCGAGCGTCAGCCGGTCGTAGTCGATCACCGCTGCTCCGTGCGCCGCCGCGTACTTCTCGATCGAGGCGCCGACGGTGGAGTCCAGCGGGTCCATGATGAGGACGCTGGCGCCCTTGGTAATGGCCGTCTGGGCGTCGCTCAGCTCGGTCGCGTCGCTGCCCTGCGCATTCTGGACCGTGAACTGAGAAGACGTCAGGCCCGCTGCCTCAAGGGACTTTGTCAGATAAGGTGCGTCGAATTCGGTATAGCGCGCGGACGACACCGTATCGGGCAGGATGACCGCCACATTGCCCTTGCCCATCGCGGCGAGCGGCTTGAGCTTGGTCATGGCGGAGAAGGTGTTGTTGAAGTCCGATGCCGAGATCTGCGGCACGGCTACGCTGCTGGAACCGCCGCCGCCACCTGAAGAGGGGCTCGACGGTGCGCTGCTGCACGCCGCAGCGACGACGGCCATGCTGGCCGCCGTCGCCACCCAGGCGACTTTCCTGGTTAGTTGCTGCAATGAGACCACCCGTTTCGTTCCTGGCCGGGATGCGGCCGCCATTCATTGGCGCCGGTCTGCGAGTCCCGCAGCGGCTCCTGTTGATCTGAACTCTAGAAGTCCGATCATGAACACGGTCGTTAACATCCCGGGTTAACCGTGAAAATTCTGTAAACGCGGTCGGCAGCTCCGCTGGCCGGATGGCCGATACCGGTCCGGCACGTATCGATTGCCCGCGTTTGCGCTGCGGACTTAATCGGGTGCGAAGCGATAGCCGGCCCGCGGCTGGGTCAGGATCAGCGGCGCGCCGCCGTCGTCTTCCAGCTTCGCCCGGAGCCTGCGCACGTAAACCCGTACGTACTCGGTCTCGGTCTCGTAGCCGTGTCCCCAGACCCGGCGGAGCAGGTGGGCGTGGGTCAGCAGCTTGCCGCGATTGGTGGCCAGCTCGCGCAGCAGAGCGAACTCGGTCGGCGTGAGGTGCACGCGCTCGCCGCGCCGGAACACCTGCTCGCCGGCCAGGTCGATCCGCAGCGCGCCGATGTCGATGAGCTGAGGCACGTCGTCGCTCGGCACCGCCGGCCTGGTGCGGCGCAGCGTCGCGGCGATCCTCGCGAGCAGCTCCTCGATGCTGAACGGCTTGGTCATGTAATCGTCGGCGCCCATGTTCAGCGCGGTGACCTTGTCACGCTCGCCGCCCCGGGCTGAGACGACGATGATCGCGACCCCGGACCGCTCGCGCATCAGCCGGCACAGCTCGAAACCATCGGCTTCCGGGAGCATCAGGTCGAGCAGGACGATGTCGGGCTGTTCGGTGTCGAGCAGCTGGAGTGCACGTGAGCCGTCGGCCGATACCACGGTGTCGAAACCGCGCACGGCGAGGTTGGACCTGATCAGGTCGACGATGTTCGGGTCGTCCTCGACCACGAGCGCTCGTGTCCTAGCGACCTGCTCGGCCACGGGCGACCGCCCCCTTCCGCAATCGCTGCCGCGGTTCGGCACCTGACGGGGCCGGCGGCACGTACCCGCCATCGCCGCCTAGTGGCCCGGCACCATCCTCGACGGCCAGCCGGACGCGGAAACTCGCGCCCGTCAGCGACGGCCGGACCTCCAGCAGCCCGCCGTGAGCGGTGACGATACCGCGCGCGATCGACAGGCCGAGCCCCGCGCCCGCCGTCCTGGTGCGGTTCGGCGCACGACGCGGCTCGAAGGGCGCGGCAGCCACTTCCGCGGGCAGGCCCATACCCTCGTCGGTGACCGTGATCGCCACCGACCCTTGGTCGGCGGGCTCGACCCGCACCCGGACCGGTGTCCCCGGCGGATTGTGACCGACGGCGTTGCCGAGCAGGTTCACGAACACCTGCTCAAGCCGGTCATGGTCGGCCCACACCACCGGAAGGTCCGGTGCGCACGAGAGCTCGACCATGGCAGCGTCTTCCGGCGGCAGGCAGGCGGCTGCCGCCTGAAGCACCAGCCCGATGTCGCACCAGTCCGGCTGCAGCCGCAGGATGCCAAGCTCGATCACCGAGAAATCGAGCAGGTCGTCGACGAGACGGCCGAGCCGGTTGGACTCGGCGGCGATCGTCTGCAGGAACCGCTGCTGCGACTCGGCATCCCAGGTGACGTCGGGCTGGAGCAGGCTGGTCGCATAGCCGCGGATCGCCGTCAGCGGTGTCCGCAGCTCGTGGCTGAGCCGGGACAGGAAGTCGCGCTGGAGTTCCTGCGACCGGCGCAGCGCCGTGGCTTCCTGGAGCGCGATCCCGGCCTGCTCGCGTTCAAGCGCGAGCCGGAACGAGTGTGCGGCGTCCTCCATCAGGACCGTTGCCTCCGACATCGGCGGCCCCGACCGCCAGCTGGCGAGCAGGACGCACGGGCCGCCTGGCGCCGAGAAGGTGACCGCGAGATACCACTGCCCGTCATCGCCGGGCAGTTGCCGGGCGGCGCCGTGCTGGCCCTGATCGGCCAGTATCGCAGCGGCCAGCGCGGTCGCCGGCCCGTGCCCGGGAGCGCCGGGGCCGGCCCCATGCGACGCGGCGGGCGCCGCGGGCGCGGCGCTGCCGCGGGGCCGAAGCTTGCCGTCGCCGGTCGAGGTCAGCAGCGTTACCTCGTCCGCTTGCAGGCCCCGGCAGAGGGACTGAAGCGCCAGCGCGAGGCCCTCGCCGACCGGGATCGGGCCGGCCAGCGTCTCGAGCACTTCCCTGATGGTCTCCAGGACGCGGTTGCGCTCGGTCACCTCGTCCAGCAGCCTGTCCCGCTCGATCGCGCTCGCCGCGTATCCGGCGTAGACGGTGACCAGCTCAAGCTGATCGCGCTCCGGCTCTCCGGTTGCGTCGCGGAAGACGGTGATCACGCCGGTCAGGCCATCCCTGGCCAGCACGGGCACCGACCAGGAGCTGGCGACTCCGGTGGCGGCCGCGAGCCTGGTGAACGGCGCCCAGCCAGCCCGCGCGTCGGGAACGATGACCGGCCTGCCGGTCGCCGCGGCGAGGCCGGCCGGGCCGCCCGCGGCACCCGCCGGCAGGGTGGACCAGGCCTGGAGCAAGGGCTCTGGCAGGCCGAGAGAGGCGCTGCAGGCCAGTTCCTGGCCGGCGGCCAGGTGAATGCAGAGCCGGTCCGAGCCGAGCGCGGCCCCGAGGGCGGACAGGATCAGCGACAGGCTGGACGACGGGTCGGCCGCGACCAGCCGGCCAGTCAGGCCGTGCAGCCTGGTGAGCTGGCGCCTGGCGGACCAGTCGAGTTCCTGGCCGGACAGCAGCGCCGCGACCTCGTCGCGATGCACAGCCGCCGGGTCCACGTCGGCCGCCACCCGGCCGTGCCGCATGACGATGATCCGGTCGGCCAGCCGGAGCATCATGTCGATGTCGTGGCAGGCGATCACGATCGTGGTGGCACTGTCGCGCAGCGCGGTGATGAGCTCCTCGACCTGAGCCGCGTGCCGGAAGCTGAGCGACGCGGTCGGCTCGTCGAGCAGGAGCAGCGACGGCTGGCCGGCCATCGCCCTGGCGATGGCGACGAGCTGCCGCTGGCCGCCCGACAGCGAGCGGATGCTCCGCGTGGTGTCGGTGAGGCGGATGCCGAGGCGGGTCAGGACTGCCGCCGCGTCGGCGTGCATCCGGACATCCGACATCAGCTGGCGGCGCCGTTCCCGTCCGAGCATCAGGTTCGACGCGATATCGAGGTTGTCGCAGAGCGACAGATCCTGCCAGACGACGCCGACGCCGTGCCTGGCCACGGTCAGCGGATCGGCCGGCAGCGGCTTGCCGGCCAGCAGTATGTCGCCGCTTGTCGGCGCTATGTCGCCGGCCAGGCAGCGCACGAGGGTGGTCTTGCCCGCGCCGTTCTCTCCGGCCAGGGCGATGACTTGCCCTGGCCTGATCGCAAGGTCGATCCCGTCGAGCGCGCGCACCGGCCCGAAGCTCACGGCCAGCCGGGAGACCGTGACCATGGTGGGAACATCGGTCCGCGCCCGTCCGTCGGGGCCGCCGGCCAGGGCCACATCGGCATCAGGCAGCACAGTCATACCCACATTGTGCGCTGAACGGAGAGGTGACCAGGCAAAAGGACGCGACCAGCTCGGGCAATTCGGGCTACGGGCCCGGTCAGGGCAGCTACGGCAGCTTCCAGTCGATCTCGTCGCCTCCGTGGCGGACCAGCAGCTCGCTGGCGCGGCTGAACGGCCGTGAGCCGAAGAACCCCTGGTCGGCCGACATCGGGCTGGGATGCGGGGACTCGATCAGCGGCACGCCCTCGAGCAGCGGAGCGAGATTGCGCGCGTCCCTGCCCCACAAGATGGCCACCATCGGCGCCGACCGCCCGGCCAGCGCCCTGATCGCCTGCTCGGTGACCGATTCCCACCCCTTGCCGCGGTGCGAGCCCGGCTTGCCCGGCTGCACCGTCAGCACCCTGTTCAGCAGCAGCACGCCGCGCTCAGTCCATGGCGTCAGGTCACCGGTGGATGGCGGGGGGTAGCCCAGGTCGGCGGTGTACTCGCGGAAGATGCTGACCAGGCTGCGCGGGATCGGCCGGACCGACGGCGCGACCGAGAAGCTCAGCCCGACCGGGTGCCCGGGAGTGGGATACGGGTCCTGGCCGACGATCAGCACCCGGACATCATCGAACGGCTGCTTGAACGCGCGCAGCACCAGATCGCCGGCCGGCAGGTAGGACCGGCCCGCCGCGATCTCGGCCCGCAGGAAGTCGCCGGCCCCGGCGATCCGGCCGGCCGCGGGCCGCAGCACCTCGGCCCAGCCGGGATCGATGATCTCCTCAAGCGGCCTGCGCGTCACGGGATCAGGCGTCACGGGATCAGACTGTAACGCGCTGGTTCACTCCCGGCATCCCGATCGCCGCCACGAGCCGGCGTTCGTCGCACCGCGGGCTCCCGCTTCGGAGTAGCCAATCCCATCTGCAGGCTCAGCGGAAGCCTAGACCCTAGGTTGCTGCTAATCACCTCAAACTAGGGCAGTTTGCCATAATACTCGTTCACAGGTGCATTATCGTCTCAATCCGATGACGACATCTCCCCGATCCGGCCGGCGAGGAAGGCCCGCTCGGCGGCATTCTCGGTCAGGTCGAGAGCGTCCTGATAGGACTGCCGTGCCTCGGCGCGGCGGTCCAGCCTGCGCAGCAGGTCGGCCTTGGTTGCCGGCAGGTACCGGTAGCCGTCCAGCCGCCCGTCCTGCTCCAGCGCAGCGATCTCGCCCAGCGCCGCCTCTGGCCCGCTGACCATCGAGGTCACCACGGCCCGGTTGAGCGCCACGACGGGGGACGGCCAGGCACGCAGCAGCCGGTCGTACAGGAGCAGCAGCTGCGGCCAGTCGGTGGCCGCGTAGCTCGGCGCCTCGGCGTGCAGGGCGGCTATAGCCGCCTGGAGCGCGAACCTGCCGGGCCGCCCGCCGCGGAGCGCCTCCGTCA
Organism: Streptosporangiaceae bacterium; assembly: GCA_035532775.1. Taxonomy (GTDB): domain Bacteria; phylum Actinomycetota; class Actinomycetes; order Streptosporangiales; family Streptosporangiaceae; genus Chersky-822. The sequence goes on along the minus strand of DATKQH010000321.1, from coordinate 32,547 downwards.
CCAGAGCGCCGCCGCCGGCGATCGCCCCGCCGTCCCACAGCGACCGGTCCTGCTGCTCGAGCAGCTGGAGGCTTCCGTTCGCATCGGTCCTGGTGGCCCGCCGCGCGTCGGTGATCAGCAGCAAGGCCAGCAGGCCGCCGACTTCTGGCTCGTCCGGCATCAGCTCGTGCAGCATGCGCGCCAGGCCGATCGCGCGCTCGACCAGGTCGGGCCGGACCAGGCTGGCACCGTGCGGGTCGGTGTGACCGGTGGTGTAGAGCAGGTGAATGACCGTGAGGACGGCATCGAGACGGTCGGGCAATTCGGCGGCTTCCGGCATCCGGTAGGCGATCCTGGCCGTCGAGATCTTCTTCTTCGCCCTGGTGACGCGGGCTGCCATGGTGGGCTCGGAGACGACGAACGCCTGGGCGATCTCGGCGGTGGTCAGGCCGCAGACGAGCCGCAGGGTGAGCGCGACCTGGGCCTCCCTGGCCAGCGCCGGATGGCAGCACGTGAAGATCAGCCGCAGCCGGTCGTCGCCGATCACGTCGGCGCCGTCCTCGCCCTCCTGCCCGGACGCGGGCTCGGGCACGATCAGCAGCGGCAGCTTCGCTCGCAGTGTCCGGTCCCGGCGGAGGGTATCGAGGGCCCGGTGCCTGGCCGCCGTGGTCAGCCAGGCGCCAGGATTGCGCGGCACGCCCTGCCGCGCCCAGGCGTCGAGCGCGGCGACGTAGGCATCCTGGACGCACTCTTCGGCGGCGTCCAGGTCCCTGGTCACCCGCGCGGTAGCCGCGAGAACGAAGGCCCACTCGCGCCGGTGCGCGTCGGCGACCGCAGCTGCGATCGCGTTTCGCGACACCGCCGGGCCGGGGCCAGGCTGCGCCGTCACGGCCGCCTGGCCCCGCCGGCGCAGCCGGCCGTCTGGATAGCGCGCAGGGCGCACCTCGCCACTGGCTGACACGGTTCGGTCAGCCGCCCGAGGTGTCCATGATCGGACGAACCTCGACGCCGCCGAACGGAGCCGGGCAGAGCTTGGCGATCTCGATGGCGTGGTCGAGGTCACGCGCCTCGATCACGTAGAAGCCACCGAGCGCCTCCTTGGTCTCCGCGAACGGCCCGTCGGTGACGATGTCGTTGCGGATCGAGGTGGCGGTGCTCGTGGGCTCAAGCGCGTCGCCGCCGGTGATCTTGGCGCCGCGCTCGCCTACCTGCGCGGCGAACCTGCCGTGCGACTCCATCGCCTGCTGCCAGATCTCCTGTCCCGCGTTGGCGTAGCCTTGCTCGGCCTCATAGATCAGGATCGCGTACTGGGCCATGATCATCTCCTTCGAGTTTGTGTCAGATCCCCCGCTGCTTCCGACGAACGACAGGACCGGGATTCGACAGGGACCGCTGCCTTTTTTCATTCAATCGCGGGGTGGTGACAGTCCGCGAGGCGAAGGCCGCGTTTCGGGGCGACGGCCGGGCGCGGGGTGGCGAAGGCCGGGCGCAGCCGGAGCGGTTCAGCCGGATGACCCGCCGGCCTGGCCGCGTGCGGCGGCCTCGGCGGCCGCCTTCAGGTGCTCGACCGCGGCCGCCGGATCCTGTGCGCCGAAGACGGCCGTGCCCGACACGAACACGTCAGCGCCTGCCTCGGCACAGCGTCCGATCGTCTCCTGCGTCACTCCCCCGTCGACCTGAAGCCAGACCTCGCCGCCGTGCCTCGCGACCATCTGACGGGCCCGCCTGACCTTCGGCAGCACGAGATCGAGGAAGCTCTGGCCGCCGAATCCGGGCTCGACGGTCATCACGAGAAGCATGTCGAGTTCGCCGAGCAGGTCCGCATAGGGCTCGATCGGCGTCCCCGGGTTGACCGCGAGACCAGCTCGTGCGCCCGCCGACCTGATCATCCGCAGGGTCCTGACCGGCGCGGCCGAGGCCTCGGCGTGAATAGTGACGTTCCGCGCGCCGGCCGACGCGTATTCCGGCGCCCAGCGATCAGGATCTGCGATCATCAGATGGCAGTCAAGCGGCAGCGCGGCGTGCTTCAGCAGGGCGGCCACGACCGGCAAGCCGATCGTGAGATTCGGTACGAAATGGCCATCCATGACATCGATATGCAGCCAGTCCGCCACGTCGGCAACGGCGGCGGCCTCGTCAGCGAGCCTGGCGAAGTCGGCCGCCAGCATGCTCGGTGCAATCTGGACGGTCATAACATCCGCAGTCTACGAGGGTCGTGCCGCTCGCGGCACAGTGTCATACCCCTCCGATACGTTCGCTCGCGTATTCGAACGCCGACCGAAGGAGGGCACGTGCAGCTAACCGAGGCACCAGAGCGGCTGCTCGACCGGGTACGCAAGCTGCTAGCACAGGCCGAGGATGACTCGGTCACTCCGGCCGAGGCCCAGGCATTCACGGCGAAGGCCGCCGAGCTGATGGCCAAGTACGGCATCGACCGGGCGCTGCTCGCTGCCGACCGGCCGGAGACTGATCAGCCGGCCAACCGGATCCTGGACATCGACAACCCGTGGGCACGAGAGAAGGCCCACCTGCTCAGCGGGCTGGCGTTGGCCCTGCGGTGCCAGTGCATCCTGCTCGGCGGGAGCCGGCCGGGCAGCCGGGTGCATCTGTTCGGCTTTGCCTCCGACATCGACCGCACCGATGTCCTGTACACCTCGGTCCTCATCCAGATGTCACACGGGCTGGCCGGCGCCCGGGTCCCCGAGTGGAGCAGCAGTCCCCGTGCCTGGCGGCGCAGCTGGCTGCTCGGCTTCGCCACGGCCGTGATCGCCCGGGTACGCGAGGCGGAGCACGGCGCGGTACAGGCCGCCACCGAGGAGGGAACACGCGACGGTGACCGGACCGCGCTGGTCCTGGCCGACCGTTCGCTGATCATCCGCCGGCAGGTCGAGGACGCCTACCCGATCACCCGCAAGGCGCGGGTCACCTACAGCGGCAGCGGCTACCGCGACGGCTACTCCCAGGGTCAGCGGGCCGACATCGGCGCCAGCCGCCTGCGCGGCGCCCGCGGGCGCGCGCTGACCGGGTCACGCTGACCCATCACGCTGGCGAGCCGCCGACGAGGGCGCGGGCGCGCTCACGCTGACCGGCCATCCTGGCCGACCCGCCGCAGCACGGCGATGAAGATCGCGTCCGTACCGTGCCGGTGCGGCCAGAACTGGGCGTACCGCGCGTAAGGCTCAGGACATCTCAGGTCAGGAACCTCGGCTAGCAGCGCCGGGGCATCGAGCACACGCACGTCGTCCCGGCGGGCTAGCACGTCGTGCAGGACGTCCCTGGTCTCGGCCACGTGCGGCGAGCAAGTGACGTAGGCCACCACGCCGCCTCGCCGCGCCGCATCGATCGCCGCGACAAGCAGCCCCCGCTGCAGATCGCCGAGCGCTGCGATGTCCTGCGGGCTGCGCCGCCACCGTGCCTCCGGCCTGCGCCGCAGGCTGCCGAGCCCGGAGCAGGGCACGTCGGCCAGCACCCGGTCGAACGACGCGGGCCGCCAGGCCGGCGCGGTGCCGTCGGCGGTCACCACGTGCCCGGCGCCGATGCCGCGGAGCGCCTCGGCCACCAGCCTGGCGCGATGCTCATGGGCGTCGGCGGCGGCCAGCATCGCGCCCCGCTCGGCGGCGATCCCGGCGAGCAGCCTGGCCTTCCCGCCGGGACCCGCGCAGAGGTCAAGCCAGGCCCGGTCCGGCCCGCCTGGCTCAGCCCTGGTCAGCGCGAGGACGGCCAGCTGGCTGGCTTCGTCCTGCACTCCTGCGCGGCGCTCCGCGACGGCACTGATCGCGCCAGGATCTCCATGCGCGAGGTAAGCGCCGAAGGGTGACCACCGGGCAGGCTCCGCGCCCCCGGCTGCGAGCTCGTCACGCCCGGCCAGACCCGGCACGGCCGCCAGGGTCACCGCAGGACGGTCCTGGTCGGCTGCGAGCGCCGCCTCGGTCTGCGTGAGGCCGCCACCCGGCCCGTCCCCGCCCGATGCCGGCTCGCCCGATCCCTGCTCACCCAGCGCGTCGGCCAGCGCGGTCACGATCCAGCGCGGATGGCTGTACCTGACCGCCAGGTGCCCGTTCAGATCAGCGGCCCGGTCAGGGGCGGCAACCGCGATCCACGACTCCAGTTCCCGTAGCGCGACCCTGCGCAGCACAGCGTTCACGAATCCGGCCGGGCGGCGGCCAGCGACCTCCACCGCGAGGTCGACGGTGGTCGCCACCGCGGCGTGTGCCTTGATCCGCATGCCGAGCAGCTGATGGGTACCGAGCCTCAGGACGTCCAGAACCGGCGGGTCGATCTGGCTGAGAGGTCGGTCGGCGCAGATGGCGATGACCGCGTCGTAACAGGATCGGTTGCGCAGCGTCCCGTACACCAGCTCGGTGGCCAGCGCGGCGTCCTGGCCGTGCAGCCCGCGCTCGCGCAGCGCCGCGGCGAGCAGCAGGTTGGCGTAGGCGTCCCTGGTCGTGACCGCCGCAAGCACATCCCAGGCCGTCCGCCTGACCGGGTCGGCTCCGGGTCGCCGGGTTCCGCGCTGATCGGATCCCGGGCGCGGCCTCCGACCGCCGCGCTGCCCGGTGCTCACGCGTCCTCCTGTGGCCCGGCCCATGTCAGTCAAGCACCAGCGAGGTACCCCTGAGACCGCGGGCCCAGTCGGCCGCCGGCATCTTGCGCTTGCCCTCCGGCTGCACCTCGCCGAGCCTTACGGGCGTCGTCCCGGTGCCCACTACTACCGCGGAGCCCAGCACGCGCACGTCGCCAGGGGAGATCCCGTCTCCCGCGGCGAGCTCGGGCCGGTCGGAGTCCGGGCCACCTGCCCTGGCAACCGGCCCGATCTTGACGGTCGCGCCGTGCAGCGTCGTCCACGCCCCGGGCGCGGGCGTACACGCCCGTACTAGCCGGTCGATGGCCATCGCGGGCTGATTCCAGTACACCCTCGCGTCCGCCCGGCCGAGCTTGGGCGCGAGACTGACGCCGTCCGGTGGCTGAGGCCGTGCTTCCAGCTCGCCTGACTCGATCCCGTCCAGGGTCGCGACCAGCAGCTCCGCGCCGGAGACGGCCAGCCGGCCGAGCAGATCACCAGCCGTGTCCGACGCCTGCACGACCTCGGTGAGCACGCCGAACACAGGGCCGGCGTCGAGCTCGGCCACGAGGCGGAAGGTCGTCGCGCCGGTTATCTCGTCGCCGTGCAGGATAGCGTGCTGCACCGGCGCGGCACCGCGCCATGCGGGCAGCACGGAGAAGTGCAGGTTGACCCAGCCGTGCACCGGGATGCGCAGCGCAGCACCGGGCACGAGCGCGCCATAGGCGGTGACGGGGCAGCAGTCCGGCGCGATCTCGGCCAGCCTGGCCAGGAAGGCGGGGTCAGAGGGCCGCGGCGGCTGCAGCACCTCGATTCCTGCCTGGCGCGCCCGCTCGGCGACGGGACTGGCAGCCACCCTCAGGCCACGGCCGGCCGGAGCGTCCGGGCGGGTCAGGACCGCGGCCACGGAATGGGACGAGGCGAGCAGCGCCTCGAGCGACGGCACCGCGGCCTGCGGTGTGCCAGCGAAGACCAGCCGCATCGGCTACAGCGCCTGGCCGTGCGTCAGGTGCGGTGAGACCTTCACGGTCGGTACCTGCTCCCCCCACCATTCGGCTGCGCGGATCTCCTTCATCGCGAGCCTGCGCTGCTCGGGGTCGAGCCGGTCGATGAAGAGGATCCCGTCCAGGTGGTCGGTCTCGTGCTGCACGCACCGGGCCAGGAGCCCGCTCCCCTCGAGCCTGACCGGCTCGCCGTACATGCTGAACCCCTTGGCCACCACGCCGTAGGACCGCTTGGTCGGATAGGCCAGTCCCGGGAAGGACAGGCAGCCCTCGTCGTCGGTCTCCTCGTCCGGCGAAAGATCGAGGTCGGGATTGATCAGGTGCCCGAGCTCGTCATCCACGTAATACGTGAAGACGCGCAGGCCGACTCCGATCTGCGGTGCGGCCAGCCCGAGGCCGGGCGCGTCCTGCATCGTGTCGGTCAGGTCAGCGACCAGCCTGCGCAGCTCCGCGTCGAAGTCGGTCACCGGATCGGCCGGCGTGCGGAGCACGGGATCTCCGAACAGGCGGATCGGCTTGATACTCACCGGCGTTGTCCTCCAGTACTAGACCCCGGGCGTCGGCGCGCGGGTTACGGCTGATCCAGTCTACGAACTTGGCCTGGCCGGCGCGCCGCACGAACCACGGGCCAGCCAGCGCGCGGCTGCTCCGCCGCGGGCAGGCAGCGCCTAGTCGGTGGACGCCGCAGGCGACCGTGCCTTGAAGGCAGCCTTGCGCGCCGCCCTCGCCACGGCCGGGTCAGGATGGTGGTCGCCGAGCGCGGTCAGGAAGCTGGTCACTCCCGGATGGCTCACTTCCCAGAGCCTGGCCACGATCTCGGCCTGGTCCTTGGCGGGAAGGTCCGGCAGCAACTCAGCGACGACATCCTGGGCGCTCGCCTCTTCAAGCAGGCCGGCCCCGAGGTCGACGAGCAGCCAGGTCCGGTCAGCGGGGTCGAGATGCACCTCTTCGCCGTGCTCGATCAGCCATACCGCCGCGTGGGCTCGCAGCAGCGGCCGGTCGAGCGCGCTCCTGACCCGGTCGAGCGCGGGCAGCCCGATCCGGTCGAGCACGGCGAACGCGGCACCGCGCTGACCGGGCGATCCGCTGGCAGCGGCGTCGATCAGCTCGGCCGCGGCCGCGGTTGGCTCGCGCGCCTCCAGCCACGCGGTGATCTCGGCCTCGCCGTCTTCGGCGTCGCAGTTCGCCAGCGCGGCGAGAAGGCCCTGCGCGCCGTCCTTCCTGACCGCGCCGAGCACGGGCACATGCCAGCCCTGCGCCCGGAGCCTGCGGTGAACGCCCCAGGTTCCGAGCGGCGAGAGCGCGACCGTCAGGCTCCCGTCGCCGTCCTCGGTACCAAGCTCGACGACTCCGAGATCGGCCAGCGTCTCGAGGGCAAGCGAGAGTGCCGCGCCATGGGCCTCCGCCGGGTCGGACACTGCCTGATCGGGAACTGCCTGATCGGGCACCGGCCGATCGGGCGCTGCCGGGCTGGAGTGGCCGGCCGGGCGGCGGGTACCCGCCGCGGACGCGTAGGCGTCGAACAGCCCGTCCATCCCCACCGGACTGCCCACCGTGTACAGGGCGGTCGCGATGCCGTCCAGTTCCTCGGAGTCAAGCACGACCGCCAGGGCCGCGTCCCAGACCCGCAGGACCGCCTCGGTCTCCCCGCGGGCAAGGACCGCCCCGAGCCCCTGTGCGCCGCCCTCGGGCCCGGCCAGCTTCCCGGTGGCGCTGACCACCAGCCAGGCCGCCGCGACCTCACGAGGCGCCAGGTCGAGCGCGGCGGCCGCCGCGGCGACCGTGGCCGGCCCTAGTTCGCGCTCGGCGGTCAGGCTCGCTGTCCGCTCCGCCCACTGGCCGACATCCCGGGCAGCCCGGAGCAGCGGCGCCACCCGGGCCATTCTGGCAAGCTCGTCACGGGGCGCCAGCCGGACCGATGGCAGCCTTCTGCGCCCCTGGGCACTCTCCTGATCACCGCGCATGAGGTCAGCCACTTGCGCGGCCGCGATCCTCTCTCGACGCTGCGGGGCATCCTGGGGTCCGCCCGGCCTCTGCCTTGAACTTGCCACCCATGCACCTTACGGCCTCAACGGCACGACGTCAGATCAGCTCGGCCGGGTCGAGGTGCAGTCGGAGGAGTTTCTGGCTCTTGCGCGCACTGCGCTCGGCCAGCCCGCCGCGGAGAGCGATGGCCAGCGCGGTACCGTCTGGCCAGGGCACTCTGACCAGGTAACGCACGATCTCGCCGGCCGGCGGAGCGGCCGGATCGTCATGCTCGGCCGGCACGGGGCCGAGCAGGTCAGCGTGCTGCGGCAGGACGACCGAGCTGAGCAGCTCCGCGATGGCGTCCGGCGCGCCGGTCAGGGCAGCCATCCGCACCGCCGGAGGGAAGTGCAGTTCTTCCCGCTCCGCCAGCTCCCGCTCGGCATGCGTGGCCGCGTCCCACCGGATCAGCGCCTGAACGGCCGTGAGGGCAGGATCGGCCATCATGACGACCTTGCCGCCGGCGGGCCCGGGACGGACGAGGGCGGCGGCGTTCATCCAGCGCCGCAGCGCCTCCTCGGCGGCCCGCAGGCTGGGCCTGCCGAGCATCGACCAGCCGTCAAGCAGGACCGCAGCGGCGTAGCCGCCCGCCGCGCGCGGCTCGGCACCTGGCGTGGCGATGACGATCGCCGGCGACCCTGGCACGGTAGCCAGGACTCCTGAGCCGCTCGAGGTATGCACGGGCACGCCAGGAAAGGCCCGGCCCAGTTCCTCGGCGGTCCGCCGCTCTCCGGTGACCAGGGCACGGATTCCGGTGCTGCCGCAGACGGCGCAGGCCCGCCCGGCGGCAGTCCCGCACCAGGCGCACCGCAGCGGCTGGCCTGCCCCGGGCAGCGTGACCGGACCCGCGCATGCGCCGCACCGCACCCGCGCGCCGCACTGCCGGCAGGCGACCGCGGCCAGGTAGCCGCGCCGCGGTACCTGGAACAGAACCGGCCCGGTATCGAGCGCCTCCCTGGCGGTGCGCAGCGCAAGCCCCGGCATGCGGGCGCTCCGCGCCGCCTCGTCGCGAGCCAGCTCGGCATCGTCACCTGCGGTCCTGACCATCGGGGCGCGCGCACGTACCGTCTGCCGGTCGGCGGCCAGCGGCCGCACCCAGCCCGTCGCCAGCAGCTGCGCCGCCTCCGCGGTCCTGGCGAAGCCGCCCACCAGCGCGGCTGCGCCGCAGCGGTGCGCTCGCAGCAGCAGCACGTCCCTGGCATGCGGGTACGGCGCACGCGGCTCGGCATGCAGGTCGTCACCGTCGTCCCAGATGACGACCAGGCCCAGCCCGGCAACTGGCGCGAACGCCGCGGACCGCGTCCCCGCCACGATGCTGACCTGTCCGCGAAGCACCGCGAGCCACCTGCGGTACCGCTCGGCCGGCCCGAGCTGCGCGGACAGGCTGACGTGCGCGCCGTCGCCGAGCACATCAGCGAGCGCGGCATCGACCAGGTCAAGATCCCTGGCGTCAGGAACGACGACCAGGGCGCCTCGTCCACTGGCGGCCGCCGCGCCGACCGCGGCCGCGATCTCGGCGGGCCAGTCAGGCCCGGGCAGCGCCGACCAGGCCGCACGCGGGCTCCGGCCCTCGGCGAGAGCGGCGAGAAACGATGCGCCCGTGCGATAGCTGGCCCACGGACCTGGGTCCCTGGGTACCACCTGCAGCACCGGCTGGCCGGCGGGCCGGGGCGGCGCCGCCTCGGCCGCGGCGTGCCGGGGCGGTATCGCCAGCCGCAGCACGTCGGCCAGCGTCCCGCCGTACCGGTCGGCGACGGCGCGGGCCAGCCCGGCGATCTCCGGGCTCAGGACGGGCTCGGGTGAGAGCACCCGCTCCAGGAATGCCAGGCGGCCGTGGTGCTCGGTCTCATCCGCGCGCTCCACGAGGTAACCGCCGGTCAGGCGGCCCGCGAACCTGACCCGGACGCGGCAGCCAGGTACTGCCCGCTCCGACAGCGCATCAGGCACCAGGTAGTCGAACAGGCGGTCCAGGTGCGGCAGCGGCACGTCGACGGCCACCCGTGCGACCGGCTGCGCGGACGCGCGGGTGCGCTGGGCGGCTTGCCTGGCTGACCGGCTGGCTGCCGGCCGCGGACGCGAGCCCGCGGCCGGACCTGCGGCCGTGGCGCCAGGCGGCCGGGTCACAGCCCGGCGGCCGCCCGCAGCGCATCCGTCTTGTTCGCTCGCTCCCAGGAAAAGTCAGGCTCCTCGCGGCCGAAATGTCCGTAACTCGCGGTCTGCGAATAGATCGGCCGCAGCAGATCAAGGTCCCTGATGATCGCGGCTGGCCGGAGGTCGAAGACGGCCAGCACGGCGTCCTGGATCCGCTCGAGGGAGACCTGCTCGGTGCCGAAGCACTCGACGAAGAGCCCGACCGGCTTCGCCTTGCCGATCGCGTACGCGACCTGGGTCTCGCACCGGTCGGCCAGTCCGGCCGCCACGACGTTCTTGGCCACCCAGCGCATGGCGTAGGCGGCGCTCCGGTCCACTTTCGACGGGTCCTTGCCGGAGAAGGCACCGCCGCCATGGCGGGCCATGCCGCCGTAGGTGTCGATGATGATCTTGCGGCCGGTGAGGCCGGCGTCCCCCATCGGGCCGCCCACCTCGAACCGCCCGGTCGGGTTGACCAGCAGCCGGTAGTTGGCCTTGTCCAGCTCAAGGGAGGTCAGCACAGGCTCGACCACCCGCTCCCTGATGTCCGGCATCAGCAGCGCTTTCAGGTCGATCGCGGGAGCGTGCTGGGTGGACACGACGATGGTGTCCAGCCGCACCGGCTCGTTACCCGCGTACTCGATCGTGACCTGGGTCTTCCCGTCCGGCCTGATGTAGGGGATCTCGCCGCTGTGGCGCACCTCGGCCAGCCGGCGCGACAGCCGGTGCGCCAGCATGATCGGCAGCGGCATCAGCTCGGGCGTCTCCCGGCAGGCATATCCGAACATCAGTCCCTGGTCACCAGCGCCCTGGCGGTCAAGCTCGTCGTCACCCTCGCCCTCGCGGTGCTCGAACGCGTGCAGGACGCCCTGGGCGATGTCGGGTGACTGCGAGCCGATCGACACCGAGACTCCGCAGGAGGCGCCGTCGTATCCCTTGGCCGACGAGTCGTACCCGATCTCCAGGATCTTGTCCCTGATCAGGCCCGGGATATCGACGTAGGTCGTGGTGGTCACCTCTCCCGCGACATGCACCTGACCAGTGGTGATCAGCGTCTCGACCGCTACCCGGCTGCTCGGGTCGCCCTTGAGCATCGCATCCAGGATGGTGTCACTGATCTGGTCAGCCATCTTGTCGGGATGACCTTCAGTAACCGACTCTGATGTAAACAGGCGACGAGCCACGTGGCACCTTTTCTCGTTCGGCGGGATCTCGCCGAAGTTTAGCCGGGCCCAGCCGGTCGGGGCGGTCGGAGCAGCTTGGCGGGGGTAAATGCCCGTCAAGCTGCGTCCAGCACAGCCGCGCGGCGCATCAGCACAGCCGGGCGGCGGGTCAGGCCAGCCGAACGGTCACGCAGTCCCAGATCACGTCGGCCAGGTCCTCCTTCGGCCCGCGCGGCACGGACGTCCGCTGCCCGTCCGCCGCCAGGATCTCCGCCTCGTTGTCGGCCGTGCCGAAGGCCAGCCCGTTGCCTACCAGGTTCACGACGAGCAGGTCGCAGCCCTTCGCCGCGAGCTTCGCCTGCCCGTTGGCGAGCAGGTTCTCGGTCTCGGCGGCGAAGCCGACGATCACCTGACCCGGGTGCGGCCTGGTAGCGGACAGCTCGCGCAGGATGTCGGGGTTCTCGGTCAGGACGATCGGGTCGGGCGGCCCGCCGGCCTTCTTGAGCTTCGCGTCACTCCTGCTGGCGGGCCGGTAGTCAGCGACCGCCGCCGCCATCACGACGGCGTCGGCGTCGGCGGCCGCCTTGACGACGGCGTCACGCAGCTCGGCGGCCGAGGTGACCCTGACGACCTGCACGCCCGCCGGGTCAGCCAGCCCGGCATTGGCCGCGACCAGCGTGACCTCGGCACCGCGCGCCGCAGCGGCCCTGGCCAGTGCATAGCCTTGCAGGCCTGATGACCAGTTCCCGATGAAGCGGACCGGGTCAAGTTCCTCCCTGGTTCCGCCTGCCGAGATCACGACTCGCCGGCCGGCCAGATCGGGCACGAGGCCAGCGGTTCCCCTGGCCAGCACGCGCCGCGCCACCCGGTAGAGCTCGGCGGGCTCAGGAAGCCGTCCCGGGCCGGTATCGCTGCCGGTCAGCCGCCCCGACGCCGGCTCAAGCACCAGCGCTCCCCGGCCGCGCAGCGTGGCGACGTTCGCCACCGTGGCCGGATGCTGCCACATCTCGGTATGCATGGCCGGCGCGTAGACAACCGGGCACCGGGCCGTCAGCAGCACATTGCCCAGCAGGTCCGGCGCCAGGCCGGTAGCAGCCCGTGCGAGCAGGTCGGCCGTGGCCGGGGCGACGAAGACGAGATCAGCGGTCTGGCCGAGCCGCACATGCGGTACCTGGTGCACGTCGTCCCACGGGCTCGCGCTCACCGGCTGGCCGGACAGGGCCTCCCAGGTCGCTGCCCCGACGAACCGCAGCGAATCCGGGGTCGGGATAACGCGGACATCGTGACCGGACTCGGTCAGGAGCCGCAGCAGCTCACAGCATTTATACGCGGCAATTCCCGCGCCGACCCCGAGAACGATCCGCACCGGCGCCTGCCGCCCGGCGTCAGGTAACCGGGATGTCCAGCGACTCGGCGTGCAGCAGGCCCTCGCTGATCTCGCGCAGGGCGATGGACAGCGGCTTCTCCTGCACCCGGGTCTCGACCAGCGGGCCGACGTACTCAAGCAGGCCCTCGCCCAGCTGGGCGTAGTACGCGTTGATCTGCCTGGCACGCTTCGATGCCATGATCACGAGGCCGTACTTGCTGTCCACGACATCGAGCAGCTCGTCGATGGGCGGATTGATGATTCCCTCGAGCGCCGGAGTTCCTGCCACCTTGTGCCTTCCAGATCGCTAGCCTTACTCGGCCGGCTGGGCCATCATCAAGGCTACCAGCTGAGCGCACACGTCTTTGACCGACGTGTTGACGAGCGTGACATCGAATTCACTCTCCGCCCTCAGCTCGGCCCTGGCCGCTTCCAGCCGCCGCTCGATGACCTCGGGTGGCTCGGTCTCCCGGCCGGTCAGCCTGCGGACGAGCTCGTCCCACGATGGCGGCGCGAGAAAGACCAGCAGCGCGTCGGGTACCGCCAGCCGTACCTGCCTGGCGCCGACCACATCGACCTCGAGCAGTCCCGGGCTGCGCGCTTCCAGCCGCTTCGCTACCGGTTCGCGCGGAGTTCCGTAGTAATTGCCGGCGAACCGGGCCCATTCGAGCAGCTGGCCTGATGCGGCCATTTGCTCGAACTCGCGTTCGCCGACGAAGAGATACTCGCGGCCCTGTACCTCGCCCGGCCGGGGCTGGCGCGTCGTCACCGAGACCGACAGCCAGACCTGCGGGCAGTTCCGCCTGATCGCCTGCACGACGGTGCTCTTGCCGACCCCGGAGGGGCCGGAGAGCACCGTCAGGCCCGCGGGGACGGGGACTCCGTCCGGCGATCCTGTCGAAGCGGCCGGATCAGCCATGACGCAGTTCCCCCGTCCCCGCGCACGTGGCGCCTGGCGGACTAGATCAGACGTCGCGGAATTCCTGCTCCAGCGCGATCCGCTGGTTTGCGCCAAGTCCGCGTACCCGGCGCGACTCGGCGATGCCCAGCCGCTCCATGATCTGCTTGGCGCGGACCTTACCCACGCCCGGCATGGACTCAAGCAGCGCTGAGACCTTCATCTTCCCAACGACGTCGTCAGTCTGGCCGTCCTTGAGAACCTCAGGCAGCGTGGTCGAGGCGTGCTTGAGCTTGTTCTTGATCTCGGCACGCTCCTTGCGGGCCTTAGCGGCCTTCTCAAGAGCGGCAGCCCGCTGTTCGGGGGTCAGTGGAGGAAGAGCCACGCGTGGTCACCTCGGGTTTCGTATCGAAAAACTCTGTTCGCGAGGGGAAACTAGCGAGTTCAGACCGCCAGAGCAACGCGAACCCCCGTTTAACGCGTCACAATTCATCCATAATCACGTAGTGAGCACGTTCCGGTGCCTAGTGTAATCGCCAGGAGGGGCGCTGACCACGAAAGAATGGTCTTGCGTGTCGTCGACTCCAGCGAGACGCTTAGCATGATTCGCCCGGAACTGCGATCGGGACTCCGGTCCGCCGTCGTCGTGGCCAGCGAATATAGAACCAGCGCCCCGGAACCGCCTCCCGGCGCTCGCGGTGCATCCCGCGGTGCGACAGCGCCGTGAACAGTTCCACCGCGCCGGAGCACGTGCCGCACCGCGTACAGGCCGATGATCAGCGAGAGCACGCCAAGCAGCGCCAGCAGGACGCGCGTCCCTCCGCTCGCGTCATCGCTGGCGAAGGCGGCCGCGAACCTGAAGATGCCCATCGCGATCAGCTGGATGCCGAACAGCACCGCCACGACCAGCAGTGTGCGACCGGGCCAGGCCAGGGCTACGATGCCGATCAGCGCGGTGATGATCCCGAACGCGAGGACCATCCCCAGTGCCTCCCGAGCGTCCGGGTCGGGCGGCGAGTCAGCCAGCGGCGGGCTCGCGGCGCCGCAGCGCCGTCGCCAGCGCGGCCGCGGCAGCGCCCGGGTCGGGAGCGCCGGTGATCGGCCGGCCGATCACGAGCAGGTCAGCCCCGGCGCGCAGCGCTTCCTGCGGCGTGGCGACCCTCGCCTGGTCGTGGCTGGCTTCGCCGGCCAGCCGGACGCCGGGCGTGATCAGGGTGATGTCAGGCCCGACCTCGGCCCGCACCGCGGCGACCTCCTGAGGCGAGCAGACCAGACCGCGTGCTCCGGCCTCCACGGCCAGGGCGGCCAGCCTGAGCACGGCGTCGCTGACCGGGCCCGCCATCCCGAGCTCGTCGAGATCGCGGTTGCTCAGGGAGGTCAGGACGGTGACGGCCACGATCCTGGTGTCCGGCAGCGCCTGCACGGCCGCCCTGATCGCCGCGGCCCCGGCCGCCGCGTGCACGGTAAGCAGGTCGGGCCGGACCTTCGCGACCGCGCGCGCGGCGCCGCCGACGGTCGCCGGGATATCGTGCAGCTTGAGGTCGAGGAAGACGTCGACGCCCCGGGGCCCGCGCACCGATGCCACCGCGTCGGGCCCGAACCGCAGGTAGAACTCGAGCCCGATTTTCAGCGTGCTGACGTGCGGGGTCACCAGGTCCGCCCAGTGCGCGGCGGTGTCAAGGTCGGGCGCATCGAGCGCGACTGCGATCGGGGCGCGGCTAGTCATGTCCACTCCATCCTCGGAATGCTTCATCGGCTGGCAGGTGCGCCACGGGCGCGAACGCTCCCTGGCACCCATTCCCGCTATACGGCGCTTCCCCTGCTCCTGCTCGCCGTCCTTATCTCGTGAGCAACCCCGATCACCTGCGACAGCCGCTCGATACCCCGCCGCGCCAGCTCCTCGTCCAGCTCGCGCAGGATCCTCGCGCACGCCGACGGGTCGTGGAAGATCGCGGTCCCGATGCTGACCATCGACGCTCCGGCCAGGATGAGCTCGAGCGCGTCCCGGCCCGTCATGACCCCGCCCATCCCGATAATCGGCACATCGGGCAGCGCCTCGCGGACCTGCCAGATGCAGCGCACGGCGACCGGCCTGATCGCGGGTCCGGACAGGCCACCGGTCAGCCCGGCCAGGACGGGGCGCATCGTCTCGGTGTCGATCGCCATCCCGAGCAGCGTATTGATCATGGACAGGCCGTCGGCCCCGGCGGACACGCAGGCGCGTGCGATCACCACGATATCGGTGACGTCGGGCGACAGCTTGGCGAAGACCGGGATATCGTACCTGGTGCGCGCCCTGACGGCCTCGACCACGGCGCCCGCGTCCGCGGTGTCGCAGGCGAACACCTGACCGCGGTGCTCGACGTTCGGGCACGATATGTTCACCTCGATCGCGGTCACCCCGGCGGCGTCCGAGAGCCGCGCGGCGAGTTCGGCGTACTCGTCGACCGTGCTGCCGGCGATGGACACCACGGCCCTGGCTCCCCGCGAGAGCAGCCACGGCAGGTCGCGCTGCAGGAACGCGTCGATGCCCGGACCCTGCAGGCCGATCGAGTTGAGCATTCCGCTGCTGGTCTCGGCCATCCGCGGAGTTGGCCTGCCCGCCCGGGGCGCGAGCATCACCGACTTGGTCACGATCGCGCCGATCTTCGAGACGTCGATGAACTGGGCGAGCTCACGGCCCGAACTCGCGCAGCCCGATGCGGTCAGGATCGGGTTGGGCAGCTCGACATTCCCGAGCCTGGTGCGCAGGTCAGGAGCCATGGTTCTGCCTCCGCGCCGGGTTCGGAGAGCTCGACGGGCTCGACGGCCGGTGCTGGTCGCGGGACTTCGCGCCGGACCCGGCCTGCCCGCCGTTGCCGCCCGGCCGCGGGGCCCGCCGGGTCCTCGGCTCCCAGCCCGGCGCGCCGAAGGCGTCGAACGGGATCGTCCCGACGTCGTCCCAGCGGACCTGCTCGCCGCGGAAGACCGGCCCGTCGACGCACGACCTGACCATCCTGGTGATACCGTCGCTCCCGACCACCGGGAGCACGCAGGTCATGCAGACGCCGATCCCGCACGCCATCGACTCCTCGACCGCCACCTGCACGGGTAGGTCGTACCGGCGGGCTAGCGCCGTCACCTGGCGCAGCATCGGCATCGGCCCGCACGCGTAGATCACGTCGGTCCGTGCCTCGTGGATGACCTGGCCCAGCATGTCGGTCACGATCCCGCGGACGCCAAGCGAGCCGTCGACCGTGGTGATGGTCGCCGACCGGCCGGTGCGCCGCGCCGTCAGCGCGCCGAAGACCCGGTCGCCGCTCGCCGCGCCGAGCAGGAAATCCACCGAGCAGCGCCGCTCGCGGAGCCGGTCGGCGAGCGCGAACAGCGGCGCGCTGCCGTAGCCGCCGCCCACGAGCAGGCAGCTGACCGGATCCCTTGGCACCGGGAACGGGCGCCCCAGCGGGCCGGTCACGTCGAGCACGTCCCTGACCCGGCGCTCGGCCAGCCAGCGCGTGCCCCGGCCGGACACAGCGAAGACGAACTCCACCGTCCCGCCATGGTCCGGCCTGACGTCGTGGATCGAGAAAGCGCGCCTGAGCAGCATCGAGGTGTCGGGGCCGCCGACCGCCAGGGCCACGAACTGGCCCGGCTTGAACCGGGCCGCGATCCCTGGCGCCACGAGAGTCATCGCGTAATAGGCGTCGATCCTGCGCACGGTCAGCACCGTGCCGCGGACTTGCAGCGGGCCGGACTCCGACTCTGGCTCGCTCGCCGTCATGCCGGCGCGCCCCGGCCGATTCGCACCGCGTGCTCCTGAAGCGACCGCACACCCACCTCGTTCCTCATGATGGCCTCGATTCCCTGCACGACCGCCGCCAGCCCGGCCATCGTGGTCACGCAGGGCAGCCCGCGCCGCACGGCGGCGGTACGGATCTCGTATCCGTCCCGGCGCGGGCCTGGCTGGCCGGCCCGGCCGAACGGCGTGTTGATCACGAGATCGACCTGGCCGGCCAGGATCCGTTCCACGATCGTGGGCTCGCCTCCCGGCCCCGGGCCGTCGCTGTGCTTACGGACGATCGTGGCATGTACCCCGTTGCGCCGCAGTACCTCCCCGGTACCGCTGGTCGCCCAGATCTCGAACCCGAGGTCGGCGAGGCGCTTGACCGGGAAGATCATCGCGCGCTTGTCCTTGCTGGCGACCGAGACGAAAGCGCGTCCCTTCACCGGAAGCGCGCCGTAGGCGGCCGCCTGGGACTTCGCGAAGGCCGTGCCGAAGGACTCGTCGATGCCCATGACCTCGCCGGTCGAGCGCATCTCGGGGCCGAGCAGGGTGTCGATGCCCGCGCCGGCAGTGTCGCGGAACCGGCCGAACGGCAGCACGGCCTCCTTCACCGCGATCGGAGCATCCAGCGGCAGGCTCCCGCCGTCGCCGGAGGCCGCGAGCATGCCCTCGGCCCGCAGCTGGGCGATCGTGGCGCCCAGCATGATCCTGGTCGCTGCCTTCGCGAGCGGGACCGCCGTGGCCTTGGACACGAACGGCACCGTGCGGGACGCCCGCGGGTTGGCCTCGAGCACGTACAGCAGGCCGGCCGCCAGCGCGTACTGCACGTTGAGCAGCCCGCGGACGCCGACGCCCCGCGCGATCGCCTCGGTGGACGCGCGGACCGCGGTGGTGTACTCGTGGCCCAGCGTGATCGGGGGCAGCGCGCAGGCGGAGTCGCCGGAGTGAATCCCCGCCTCCTCGATGTGCTCCATCACGCCGCCCAGGTACAGCTCGTCGCCGTCGAACAGCGCGTCTACGTCGATCTCGATCGCATCATCGAGGAACCGGTCGATCAGGATCGGATGCTCGGGGCTGGCCAGGGTGGCCCGATGCACGTAGGTCTCGAGGGTGGCCTCGTCGTAGACGATCTCCATCCCGCGGCCGCCGAGCACGTAGGAGGGCCGGACCAGCACCGGGTAGCCGATCTCCGCTGCGACCTCGAGGGCATCGGGCACCGACAGGGCCGTCCCGTGCCGCGGGGCGAGCAGCCCGGCCTCGCTCAGCACCGCGCTGAACTCGGCCCGGTCCTCGGCCAGGTGAATGGCCTCGGGCGAGGTGCCGAGGACCGGGATCTTCTCGGCCTGCAGCGCCCGCGCCAGGCCGAGCGGCGTCTGGCCGCCGAGCGAGACGATCACGCCGGCGACCTCGCCGGCCGCCTGCTCGGCAGCGACGACCTCGAGCACGTCCTCCAGGGTCAGCGGCTCGAAGTAGAGCCGGTCGGAGGTGTCGTAGTCGGTCGAGACGGTCTCCGGATTGCAGTTGACCATCACGGTCTCGAAGCCGGCCTGCGACGCGGCGAAGCACGCGTGCACGCAGGCGTAGTCGAACTCGATGCCCTGGCCGATACGGTTCGGCCCGCTGCCGAGGATGATCACCTTCGGCCGAGCCGACGGCGGGACCTCGGACAGCTCGTCGTAGCTCGAGTACAGGTACGGGGTGCTGGCCGCGAACTCGGCGGCGCAGGTATCCACCATGTGGTACACCGGGCGCACGCCGAGGTCCCGGCGCAGATTCCGGACCTGCGCCTCGGTCTGGCCAGTGAGCTGGCCGAGCTGCCCGTCGGAGAACCCGGCGGCTTTCGCCGTGCGCAGGCTGGCCGGCGTGGGCGATCCGGCCCGCGCGATATGTTGAGCAAGGTCTTCGATGCTCCTGACCTGCTCGATGAACCAGGGGTCGATTCCGCTTGCCGCGGCGAGCTCAGCCACGCTGGCGCCTGCCCGCAGCGCCTGGTGCAGCGTCGACATCCGGCCGTCGTGCGGCACCGCGCAGCGGGCTACCAGCCCGGCACGGTCGGCCGGCGGAGGCTCGCGCCAGCTCAGCGGCGCGCCGGGCTGCTCGAGGGAGCGCAGGGCCTTCTGCAGCGCCTCGGCGAAGCAGCGCCCGATCGCCATCGCCTCGCCGACCGACTTCATGTGCGTGGTCAGCACCGGATCGGCGCCCGGGAACTTCTCGAACGCGAACCTCGGCACCTTGACCACCACGTAGTCGAGCGCGGGCTCGAAGCTGGCCGGCGTCTCGCCGGTGATGTCGTTGCGGATCTCGTCGAGGGTGTACCCGATCGCCAGCCTGGCCGCGATCTTGGCGATCGGGAAGCCGGTGGCCTTCGACGCGAGGGCGCTGGACCGGGACACCCGCGGGTTCAGCTCGATCACGACCATCCGGCCGGTGCGCGGCTCGACGGCGAACTGGATGTTGCAGCCGCCGGTGTCCACGCCGACCGCGCGCAGCACCGCGATCGCCAGGTCGCGCATCCGCTGGTACTCGCGGTCGGTCAGCGTCATCGCGGGCGCCACCGTCACCGAATCGCCGGTGTGCACGCCCATCGGGTCCACGTTCTCGATCGAGCAGACCACGACGACGTTGTCGTTGCGGTCGCGCATCAGCTCGAGCTCGTACTCCTTCCAGCCGAGGATCGACTCCTCGAGCAGCACCTCGGTGACCGGGCTGGCGTCCAGCCCGAGACCGGCCATCCGGCGCAGGTCAGCCGGATCCCTGGCGATGCCGGAGCCCGAGCCGCCGAGGGTGAACGAGGGCCTGACGACCAGCGGGTAGCCGAGGTCGGCCGCGGCGGCCTCGCACTCTTCCAGCGAGTGGCAGATCACGCTGCGCGGCACCTCGCCGCCGAGGCCGGTGACGATCTCCTTGAACGCCCTGCGGTCCTCGCCTGCCTTGATCGCGTCGATGTCGGCGCCGATCAGCTCCACGCCGTACGCGGCCAGCGTGCCCGCCTCGTGCAGGGCGACGGCGGCGTTCAATGCGGTCTGGCCGCCGAGCGTGGGCAGGATGGCATCCGGCCGCTCCGCGGCGATGACCTTCTCGAGTACCTCGGGCGTGATCGGCTCGATGTAGGTGGCGTCCGCGAACTCCGGGTCCGTCATGATCGTCGCGGGATTGGAGTTGACCAGGCTGACCCTGATCCCCTCCTCGCGCAGCACCCGGCAGGCCTGGGTCCCCGAGTAGTCGAACTCGCAGGCCTGCCCGATCACGATCGGCCCCGAGCCGATCACGAGCACCGAGTTCAGGTCAGCGCGCTTAGGCATGACGCGCCCTCCCGCGCTCCATCAGGTCGCAGAACTCGGCGAACAGGCCGGCCGCGTCGTGCGGGCCGGGCGCCGCCTCGGGGTGGTACTGGACGGCGAACGCGGGCGCGTCGAGCAGCCGCAGTCCCTCGACCACGCCGTCGTTGAGGTTCACGTGCGTCACCTCGGCGCTCCCGAACTCGGTGTCGAACCGGATCGCGCCGCCCGCGGGCATCGCGACGGCGAAGCCGTGGTTGTGGCTGGTGATCTGGACCCGGCCGGTGCGCAGGTCCTGCACCGGCTGGTTGACCCCGCGGTGACCGAACCGCAGCTTGTAGGTGCCGAGCCCGAGGGCCCGGCCGAGCATCTGGCTGCCCAGGCAGATGCCGAACACCGGCGCGCCCGCGGCCAGGACGCCGCGCATGGCGTCGACCGCGTAGCCCGACGCGGCCGGGTCACCGGGGCCGTTGGAGAAGAAGACGCCGTCCGGGCGCAGGCTGAGGATCTGGTCCGCCGTGCTCGTCGCGGGCAGGACGTGCACCTCGCAGCCCAGCCCGGCCATCGCCAGCGGCGTGGCGGCCTTGATGCCGAGGTCGACGGCCGCGACCCGGTACCTGACGGGCGTGCCGGGCGGCGGCTGGACCACGTACGGCGCCCGCGTGCTCACCTCGCGGGCCAGGTCAGCCCCGGTCATCGGCGGGCTCGCCAGGATGCGCTCGGTCAGCTCGCCAGGGTCCGCGCTGACCGAGCTGATCGCGGCGCGCATCGCTCCGCGCTCGCGCAAGTGCAGGGTCAGCGCCCGGGTGCCGGTGATCGCGATCGCGGTGACGCCGGCTGCCCGCAGCTCGTCGTCGAGCGAGCGCGCCGCGCGCCAGCTGGACGCGATGGGGCTCGGGTCCCGGATCACGAAGCCGCTGACCCAGATCCGGCGCGACTCGTTGTCCTCGTCGTTGATGCCGGTGTTGCCGATATGCGGCGCCGTCATCGTGACGATCTGACGGCAGTAGGACGGGTCGGTCAGCGTCTCCTGATAGCCCGTCATCGCGGTGTTGAACACCGCCTCGCCGAAGGTCTCGCCTTCCGCGCCGCAGGCCGTGCCGCGGAAGGTCGTGCCGTCCTCGAGCACGAGCAGGGCGGGAGCAGTCATCCGGTCAGCCTCCCGTCGAGCACCGTCGGCGTGCCGCGCAGGAACGTGGCGATCACCTGGCCGGGCAGCTTCATCCCGGCGAACGGGGTGTTATGGCTGCGCGATGCCTGGGCCGCCGGATCGACCGGCGTGATCGGCTCCGGGTCGTAGAGCACGAGGTTGGCCGGCGAGCCCGGCGCGATCGGGCAGCCATGCCTGGTCGCGTCGGGGCCGCCTGCCAGCGCGCCGATCCGGCCGATCGCGGCCGGCCGGACCGACATCCGGTCGGCGACACCGGACCAGCCGAGCAGGCCGGTGCTCACCATCGCCTCATGCACGACCCGCAGTGCCGTTTCCAGGCCCGTCATGCCGAACGAGGCCTGCGCCCACTCGGTCTCCTTCGACTCGGCCGGGTGCGGGGCATGGTCGGTGGCGACGCAGTCGATGGTCCCGTCGGCCAGGCCGGCCCGCAGCGCGGCCACGTCCGCTGCCGTGCGCAGCGGCGGATTGACCTTGAAGACCGGGTCATAGCCGGCCGCGAGCTCGTCGGTAAGCAGCAGGTGATGCGGCGTGACCTCGGCCGTCACCCGCCAGCCCTTGGACTTGGCCCAGCGGATGATCTCGACCGAGCCGGCCGTCGAGACGTGGCAGACATGCATCGCCGAGCCGACGTGCGCGGCCAGCAGGCAGTCGCGCGCGATGATCGCTTCCTCGGCGACCGCCGGCCATCCGGCCAGGCCCAGCCTCGCCGACATCACGCCCTCGTTGAGCTGCGCCCCCGCGGTGAGCCTGGGCTCCTGGGCATGCTGGGCAACCACGCCGTCGAACGCCTTCACGTACTCCAGGGCGCGCCGCATCAGCGTCGCGTCGGATACGCACTGCCCGTCGTCGGAGAAGACCCGCACCCTGGCCGCGGAGTCCGCCATCGCGCCGAGTTCCGCAAGCTGGCTGCCGCGCAGGCCAGCGGTGACCGCGCCGACCGGGCGGACATCGCAGTGCCCCGCCTGGCGGCCGAGCCGCCAGACCTGCTCGACCACGCCTGCTGTGTCGGCGACCGGGTCGGTGTTGGCCATCGCGTGGACCGCGGTGTACCCGCCGAGCGCCGCGGCAGCTGTCCCGCTGGCGACCGTCTCCGCGTCTTCCCTGCCTGGCTCGCGCAGGTGCGTATGCAGGTCGACCAGGCCCGGCAGGACGATCAGGTGGCCGGCCTCGAGCACGGTGAGCTGGCCGCCCGGGTCCAGATCGCGGCCGTCCCCGCCGTCGCGGCCGTCGCGGCCGTCGCGGCCGTCGCGAACAGCCTGGCCGTCGCCGCCGTCCCGGCCGGATTCGGTAACCGCGACGATCCGTCCGCCCTCGATCAGGATGTCGGCCGGCGACCCGCCGAGCGGCCTGGCCCCCCTGATCAGCCAGCGGCCCTGCTCGCGCCGCAGATCAGACCGGCTGGTACCCGGTCCGCTCGCGACGCTCATCGCCCGGCCTCCGCTGCCGCAGCCGACCTGGCCCGCTCCCCCGCCGGGACCAGGTCGCCTTCGCTGGCCAGGGCTGGCTCATCGGGCCCGCGCGATCCGCTGAGCAGCAGGTAGAGCACCGCCATCCGGACCGAGACGCCGTTGGTCACCTGCTCGACGATGGTCGAGCGGGCCGAGTCGGCGACGTCGGCGGCGATCTCGACACCTCGGTTCATCGGGCCTGGATGCATCACGATCGCGTGGTCAGGCAGCAGCGCCATCCGGTCGCCGTCGAGCCCGTACCTGCGGCTGTACTCGCGGACGCTCGGGAAGTACGCGTCGGACATCCGCTCGTGCTGCACCCGCAGCATCATCACGACGTCGCTGTCCGGGAGTACCGAGGAGAAGTCGTAGCTCACGGTGCACGGCCAGCCGTCCACGGCGACCGGCAGCAAGGTGGGCGGGGCGACCAGCGTCACCTGCGCGCCGAGCGTCCGCAGCAGCCAGACGTTCGAGCGGGCCACCCGGCTGTGCAGGATGTCGCCGACGATCGTCACCCGCAGGCCGTCGAGCCTGCCCAGCCTGCGCCGCATCGTGAACGCGTCGAGCAGCGCCTGGGTCGGATGCTCGTGGGTGCCGTCCCCGGCGTTGACGACACTGCCCCTGACCCACCTGGCCAGCCGGTGCGGCGCTCCGGATGAGCCGTGCCTGATCACGACGGCGTCGGCGCCCATGGCCTGGAGGGTGAGCGCCGTGTCCTTCAGGCTCTCGCCCTTGGCGACGCTGGAACCCTTCGCCGAGAAGTTGATCACGTCGGCCGACAGCCGCTTCGCGGCCGCCTCGAACGAGATCCGTGTCCTGGTCGAATCCTCGTAGAACAGGTTGACGACCGTGCGCCCGCGCAGGGTGGGGAGCTTGGGTATCGGCCGCTCCGCGAGCCTGGCGAGCTCTTCGGCCGTGTCCAGGATCGCGATGGCATCGTCGAAGCTGAGGTCGGCCGCGGAGATCAGGTGCCTGTTCACCGGCGCGCCTCCGGACTGACCTGAAGCGTGACCGAGTCCTCGCCGTCGGTCTCGGTCAGCAGCACCCTGACCGCCTCGCGCTTAGAGGTCGGGAGATTCTTACCGACGTAGTCGGGCCTGATCGGGAGTTCCCGGTGGCCTCGGTCGACGAGGACGGCAAGCTGGACGGCTCGGGGCCGGCCAAGGTCGCCGAGGGCGTCGAGCGCGGCGCGTACCGTGCGCCCTGAGTACAAGACGTCGTCGACCAGGACGACGACCATGCCGTCGATGCCCGATCCGGGCACCTCCGTGTGACCGAGCGTCCTCGCCGGCCGGAGCCTCAGGTCGTCTCGGTAGAGGGTGATGTCCAGGGAGCCGACCGGAACGCGGACACCCTCAGTCTGGTCGAGCCGCGCCGCGAGGCGGCGCGCAAGCGGCACTCCCCTGGTCGGGATGCCGAGCAGCACCACGTCGCGGGCGCCGTCGGTGCGCTCGAGTATCTCGTGACCGATCCTGCTCAGCGCCCGGCGGATCTCCTCGGGCCCGAGGACCGACTTCCCGGCGTGCGCTGCGGAATCCCCGCTGCTTGCCGGTCCGGTGCCCGCGGACCCGGTGCCAGGCCCCGTATGTGCCGGTGCAGGCCCGGCAGTCCCACTGATTCCAGCCATCAAGAGACCTCCTTCCCCGCCTCACGGGACGGGTCTTAAAGGACGTCGAACGGCCCCAACCTACCAGCACCTCGCGGCCACTCCCGGCAGGCCCGCCGACAACACCCCACCTGGGACATCGCCGACATGAAGCTGCAAGCTACGCTGTAATCGACTTGAGCGGGCTGTCCCCCTGATGCGCAATCGCGCGTAAGTTAGACCGATTTTTGCCGATCGGCTTGACCTTGTCGTGCTCTCGGCTTACCGTCACTGTCCGTAACCATCACAACGTCCGACCAGTAAGGCCAGGGAACCCTCACCATGCCATCTGACTACGCGAAGACCCTCGGCGCCCGGCTACGCGCCATTCGCACCCAGCAAGGTCTGTCCTTGCATGGCGTGGAAGAGAAGTCCCGGGGCCGCTGGAAGGCCGTGGTGGTTGGCTCCTACGAGCGCGGCGACCGGTCCGTGACCGTGCAGAAGCTCGCCGAGCTTGCCGACTTCTACGGCGTGCCGGTTTCTGAGCTGCTGCCCGGCGACGCGGGGCCCGGCGTGCTCACCCCCGCTCCCAAGCTGGTCATCGACCTGGAGAAGATGGCCCAGCTGCCACGGGATCAGGCCGGCCCGCTTGCCCGCTATGTCGCCACCATCCAGAGCCAGCGCGGCGACTACAACGGCCGCGTTCTGTCCATCCGCCAGGAGGACCTCCGCTCGCTCGCGGTGATCTATGACAAGACGCCTGCTGACCTAACCGAGGAACTGATCGGCTGGGGCATCCTGGATTCGACCGCGCGCGGCGCCATCGACGCTTCCTGACGCGGCGTTCCGCAGGCGGCCGGGACCCCGGCCAGCGCGCCCAGCCGGCGACACGGGGCCGGCCGCCACTCAGATCGCCGCTGGCAGCGGCAGCGGCGACTGAGCCGGGACCCCGAGCGCGATCTCGGCCAGCGAGACGAAGGTACCCGCGTCGCGCAGTAGCTCGTCGGCCTCGCGGCTGGTCACGGCGCGCGGCAGGCCGGCCTCCGCAGCGGCCCGCTTGCCGGCCCCGGCCGCGAAGAACGCGGCCCACTCGCTCAGCGTCGGCTCCACCCGGGGAAGCAATTCCCACACGCTCTGCGGCCGCTTCCTGCGCGGCGGGGCCGGCTCGGCCCGCGCGGCCACGATCGCCGCGGCGGCGCGGAGCGCCGCGAGGTGGGCGCCGACGTACCTGCCGCCCGCCGACACGTCGCTCTCAGCCGTGACGAGGCCCTGCCGTGCCGATTCCAGGAGAGCGAGCGCCGACGGCGCGACCCTGCACCGCACCCGGTCCGGGCGAACCTGCGAGATCGTGTTCATGGCGACGTCCTCCAAATCGCTGCGGGCGGGCCGGGCGGGGCGCTTCCCCACGCCACGCCCGGCTGCTGCCCGCCAGCCCGATGATGCTGGTGCTCCGGGCGCTTCCACCCTCATATTCGAACATAAATTCGGTTGGCTGTCCATTCCCTTGCTGCTGCGTTCGAATGTATCGAAGGGGTCTGACAGTCATTCCGGGCGTTGCCGGGGGCCCGGGAGGACAGGCCGGGAGGACAGGCCGGGAGGACAGGCCGGACGAGGCGGGGATCGCTGATCGCGTACGCTGGGCCGAATGGCGACCGCCGCTATCCTCAGCGACCTTGGGCCGAGGGAGTTCCTCGGCGAGACCGATGTCCTGCTCGCTATCTACGCGGACGCGATGGACGCCGATGCGGCGCTGCTTCCCGGGCGCCGGGAGCTGATGCGGCGGCATGCCGGGTACCCGGCGTTCAAGGCGCTGCAGGCGCGGGCCGCGGTAGCCGGCGGCGATAACGGCTCAGGCCAGGTGCTCGGCTTCACCTACGGATTCCGCGGACAGCCGGGCCAGTGGTGGTACGACGCGGTGCAGTCCGCCCTTGCCCACACCATCGGATCGGCGCTGACCGCGAACTGGCTGACCGACTGCCTGGAGGTAGCCGAGATCCACGTGCGGAAAGACCGGCAGCGGCGCGGAATCGGCACCGCGCTGCTGATGGCACTGACCGCCGGCCGGACCGAGCGGACCGCGATGCTGTCCACGCCTGACCAGGACACCACGGCACGCCGGCTGTACCGGCGGATGGGATTCTGCGACCTGCTGACCGGCTACAGCTTCCCTGGCGGCAGCCCGCCTTACGCGGTCATGGGCGCGGTGCTGCCGCTGCGCGATCCCGTCGTGGCGGCCAGCCTGCCCCGCTCAGCCAGTCCGAGAGCCTGATAGATCTCGCTCGTCGCCCGCGACCCGTTCAGCGTGTAGAAGTGCAGGCCGGGGACGCCTTCGTCGAGCAGCCGCTGGCACATCCCGGCCGCGAACTCCACCCCGATCTGGCGTACCGCCGACTTGTCGCCCTCGCTGGCGTGCAGCCGCTCGGCGAGGTCAGCAGGGAACCGCGCCCCGGACAGCAGCAGCGCCCGGTCGATCATCGGCACGCTGGTGATCGGCATGATCCCGGCGATGATCGGCACCGAGCCGCCCAAGGCGGCCACCCGGTCCCTGAAGCGCAGGTAGTCGTCGGTGTAGAAGAACATCTGCGTGATCGCGAAGTCGGCCCCGGCCGCGCACTTGTCGATGAAGAACGCGATATCGGACTCGCGGCTCACGGCCCGGCTATGACCTTCAGGGAACGCCGCCACGCCGACGCAGAAGTCGCCGGCCGCGCGGACCAGCCGGACGAGCTCCGATGCGTGCGCGAGCCCCTCCGGATGGGCAGCCCATTCCGCCGCCGGGTCGCCTGGCGGGTCGCCGCGCAACGCGAGCACGTTCCTGACACCCACCGCCGCGTAGGAGCCGACGACATGCCTCAGCTCCGCGACGGAGTGACTGACCGCGGTCAGGTGCCCGACCGGCGTCAGGGTCGTCTCCTCGGCGATCCGGCCGGTAACCCGGACGGTTCGGTCCCTGGTCGTGCCGCCCGCACCGTAGGTGACAGAGACGAACGTCGGCTGCAGCGGCTCGAGCCGCCGGATCGCCAGCCAGAGCTGCTGTTCGTCGGCATCGCTCTTGGGCGCCATGAACTCGAACGAGAACGACCTGCCGCCCGCTGCGAGCAGGTCCCTGATCAGCGGTGTTTGCCGGGGCAGCCACGATGCCATTGCTACAGGCTATCCCGCTCCTGATCGCCGGCGAGCTGATCTGGGGAAACCGGCCGACGCGCGCCGCACCCGCAACCTGCGGCTAAGGTCACGATCATGGCGATTAGCCCGGCGGACATGACCCGGATCCGGTCGGAGGTCGGCGCCGCGCTGGCCGAGTTCATCGGACGGCAGCGCCAGGACCTCGGGCGGATCAGCGCCGACCTGCTCCCCTGCGTCGACGCGATCGATGACCTGCTGGCCGGCGGCAAGCGGCTGCGGGCCGGGTTCTGCTACTGGGGCTGGCGAGCATGCGGCGGTCCTGACGGCCGCGAGATCTTCGCGGCTGCCGCTGCGCTCGAGCTGCTGCATGCCAGCGCTCTCGTGCACGACGACGTGATGGACGCGAGCGACACCCGTCGCGGCCAGCCATCGGTGCACCGGCGCTTCGCCACCCGGCATGCCGCGTCCGGCTGGCGTGGTTCAGCAGCTGACTTCGGCGCGGGCGCGGCCATCCTGATCGGCGACCTGCTGCTCGCCTGGACCGACGAGATGCTCAGGGCGAGCGGCCTCGCGCCGGACGCGGTCTGGCGCGGGCTCGGCGAGCTTGACGCGATGCGCACCGAGGTGTTCTCCGGTCAGTTCCTCGACCTGGTCGGGCAGGCGTCGGGCGCGTCCGCCGTGGACAGCGCGCTGCGGGTGGTCACCTACAAGTCGGCCAAGTACACCGTCGAGCGGCCGCTGCACCTCGGCGCGGAGCTAGCCGGCGCGACGCGGACGGGACGACCCGCCGGCCGCGGCCAGGCTGCCATAGATCCGGCCCGCGGCCTCGCGGACCGGCTGGCGGCACGCCAGGCGTTCACCGACTACGGCATCCCGATCGGCATCGCGTTCCAGTTGCGCGACGACATACTCGGCGTCTTCGGCGATCCCGCGAAGACCGGCAAGCCCGTCATCGACGACCTGCGCGAGGGCAAGCGCACCGTCATGCTCGCGATCGCCAGGGAGCGGGCTGATGCGGATCAGGCAGCGGTGCTCGACCGCGCCATCGGCGACCCGCTGCTGTCCGAGCAGGATGCCCGGCAGGTCCGGGCCGTGATCACTGGCACCGGCGCGCTGGCCGAGTGCGAGGCGATGATCGACCGGAACGTCAAGGACGCCCTGGCGGCGCTCGATTCCGCTCCGATCACCGGGGAGTCGAAGTCGGCCCTCGCCGAGCTGGCCGTGGCCGCGACGGCACGGACGGACTGAGGTGGCATCCGAAGTGACGGCCGGGGCGGCCGCGGCGGCCGCGGCGCTGCCCCGCCAGCTCGCCAGGACCCGGCGGTTCACGCTCGGCGTGCCCGCCCAGGCCACCATCAGCCCGGACGGCAGCACGGTCTTCTTCGTGCGGACCAGGTCAGGCACCGATCCGGTGTCCTGCCTGTGGGCGCTGGACTGCCGGACGTGGTCCGAGCGGCTGGTCGCTGACCCGCTCACCCTGCTCGCCGGCCAGGACGAGGACCTGCCGCCGCAGGAGCGGACGAGGCGAGAGCGAGCCAGGGAGATGTCATCCGGCATCGTCAGCTATGCCGCCGACGACGATTGCCGGCTGCTGGCTTTCGCGCTCTCCGGACAGCTGTGGTCGGCCCGGCCAGCCAGCGGGGTCGCGCGCAAGGTCCCGGCCGCCGGGCCGGTCATCGACCCGCGGCCCGATCCGGCCGGACAGCGCATCGCCTACGTCAGCGATGGCGCGCTGCGAGTCGTGCAGGCCGACGGCGGCGCGGACCTGGCGGTCGCGGTCCCGGACGGACCCGAGATCAGCTTCGGGCTCGCGGAGCATGTCGCGGCCGAGTCGATGGGGCGGCACCGCGGCTACTGGTGGGCACCGGACGGCACCAAGCTGCTGGTCGCGCGGGCCGACATGAGCGCCGTGCAGCGCTGGTACATCGGTGACC
Source organism: Streptosporangiaceae bacterium (assembly GCA_035532775.1). Classification (GTDB taxonomy): domain Bacteria; phylum Actinomycetota; class Actinomycetes; order Streptosporangiales; family Streptosporangiaceae; genus Chersky-822. The sequence continues at coordinate 3,116 of DATKQH010000321.1, read as the reverse complement.
CGTCTGACCCCGCCCGAACGCCGGCCACGATCCGCTATCCGGCGGCCGGCACCGCGAACGCCGCGGTCAGCCTGTGGATCGCCGATCTCGCCAGGACCGGCAGCCCGCTGACCGCCGTGGACTGGGACACCTCCGCCATGGAGTACCTGACCAGCGCCGGGTGGGACGCCGCTGGCCCCTACGCCGCCGTGCAGAGCCGGGACCAGCACGAACTACAGGTGCTCGGCATCGACCCCGAGACGGGCGCCACGTCCGTGCTGGCCGGGCAGCATGACGACGCCTGGGTCACCCTGGTCCCTGGCCTGCCGGCGCGCACCGCTGCCGGAACCCTGCTGACCAGCGCCGACCTGGATGACACGCGCCGGCTGCTGGTCGGCGGACAGCCGGTCAGCCCGCCCGGCCTGCAGCTCGAGGCGGTGGTCGCCGTCGATGGCGATACCGTCCTGTTCACCGCGTCCGACGAGCCAACCCAGACCCATCTGTGGGAGTACCAGCCAGCGACCGGGCTGCGCCGGCTGAGCAGTGAGCCCGGTGTCCACACCGGCACCCGCCGGGGCGGGTGCACCATCGTGGACTCCGGCAGCCCCGGCCGGCTGGGCACTGTGCTGTCGGTTCGCACCGGGCGCGGGTCCGCGCCGATCACCTCGCTGGCCGAGGAACCGGTGCTGCGGCCGGCCATGGAGCTGCTGTCGCTTGGCCCGCGCGGGCTCCGGGCGGCCCTGTTCCTGCCGTCGTGGCGCCAGCCGGGCGACCCGCCGCTGCCGGTGCTGATGGATCCCTACGGCGGACCCGCTGGCCGCAAGGTCACCGCCGAGCACGGGACGTGGACCTACACCTCGCAGTGGTTCGCCGAGCAAGGCTTCGCGGTGCTCGCCGTCGACGGCCGCGGCACGCCGGGCCGGGGCCCGGCCTGGGAGCGGGCGATCTACCTGGACATCGTGGGTCCGGTACTGGCCGACCAGGTGGAGGGGCTCGAGCGAGCGGCTCAGCTCCGCCCGGAACTCGATCTGGCCAGAGTCGCGATCCGCGGCTGGTCCTTCGGCGGGTTCCTGGCCGCGCTGGCCGTGCTGCGCCGCCCCGACGTGTTCCATGCCGGCGTCGCGGGCGCGCCCGTCACCGACCAGCGGCTGTACGACACGCACTGGCGCGAGCGGCATCTGGGCCATCCCGACGTCCATCCGGACGCGTACGACCGATGCTCGCTGATCGGGGACGCGGCGTCGCTGGTCCGCCCGCTGCTGCTGATCCACGGCCTGGCTGACGACAACGTGGTCGCCGCGCACACGCTGCGCCTGTCGGCCGCCTTGCTGGCGGCCGGGCGGCCGCACGAGGTGCTGCCGCTGCTGCGGACCACGCACCAGCCGCTGGACGAGGCCGTGAGCGAGAACCTGCTGCACCACCAGCTCGATTTCCTGCGGCGGGCGCTTGGCCTGCCCCGGCCAGCAGTCCCCGGGCCGCAGCAGCCCGGGGCGTAACAGCGGGCAGGAGAGCGGCTCAGAGGTAGAAGGCGCGCAGGCGCGGATCGACGCTCTGCTCGGAGCCGGCGATCGCCCCGAGCATGGCGCGCAGCGTAGCCACCGCGTCGCCGCCGTGCGCGCGGGCCAGCCGGCGCTCGTAGTCCCGGTGGAAGCGCCTGGCGTCGGCCAGTGCCCGCTGGCCGCGCTCGGCTAGCCGGACCAGCCTGGCGCGGCGATCATCCGGATCAGGCCGGTGCTCGACGTAGCCGCGCCGCTCCATGTCGTCGATGATCTGAGCCGCACCCTGCTTGCTGATCTCCAGACGGCCGGCCAGGTCGCTTACCGTCATCGGCCGGATCGCCAGCGATCGGAACACGACGCCGTCGTTGCGCCCGACATCGGCGAAGCCGGGCGCCGCGTGCGCCGCGTGCAGCTCGCGCACAAACTCCTGGTAGGCGACGCCGAGCAGGATTCCGAGATCGGCGGATTGCTCTCGCGCTGTCATGCGGTCTATTAGACAAGTCAGCTTGGACAAGTCAGCTTGTCTGGCCTCCGAGCAGGCGCACACCCCGGACCGGGACGAGATATTCATGATCACCTCGGGAGTCATCACGCTCAGCCAGGACGGCCAGCGGCGCGCACGTCATGATCCGGGCTGGATTCGCCGCGACCATGGCGGACGGCGCACCGGTCGGCACTCCCCCGTGGGCTCAGTGAGCGGACGGCCGGGCGACCGGACGGCCGGGCGACCGGCTGACGCCGCGCCGAGTCCGGCTCAGCCGCTGAGCCGGGCCGCCAGCCGGGCGGCGGCAGCCCCGGGATCGGCGGCCTCGGTGATCGCGCGCACGACGACGATCCGGCGGGCGCCGGCTTCGAGCACGTCGGCAAGGGTGCCCTCGTCGATACCCCCGATCGCGAACCAGGGCCTGGTCGCCGCGAGTCCCGCCGCGTAGCTGATCAGCCCGAGGCCGGGCGCGGGGCGACCCGGCTTGGTCGGCGTCGGCCAGACCGGCCCGGCGCAGAAGTAATCCGCCGACGGATCGCACGCCGCGGTCCCGGCCTCCGATTCAGAGTGCGTCGACAGGCCGATCAGCGGTCCTGGGCCGAGAATCTGCCTGGCCACGGCGGCCGGCAGGTCACCCTGGCCGACATGCAGCACGTCAGCGCCCGCGGCGAAGGCGACGTCCGCCCGGTCGTTGACGGCGAGCAGCCTGCCGTGCCGGTCGCAGGCGGCACGGAAGACCTCGAGGAGCCTGAGCTCCTCCCCGGCCTCCAGTCCCTTCTGCCGGAGCTGGACGATATCCACGCCCCCGGCCAGCACCGCGTCGAGGAACCCGGGCAGGTCGCCCTGGCGCTGCCTGGCGTCGGTGCACAGGTACAGCCGCGCGGAGGCCAGCCGGGCGCGCAGTCCGTCGGGGCCGGCCTGGACGGCCGCGCTCGCTCCTGCACTGCTCACGCCCGTGCTGTTCACGCCCGCGCTGTTCACGCTGCCATCTTGCCATCCGCGCCCGCGCTGCCTTCAGGCACAGGCTGGCTCCCGGCGGCGCCGCGAGGCGACCGCCGCAGGCGTCTGCGCGCCGCGGTCAGAACGCGAGCGCCTGGGCCCGCCTGTTCACCTCGCTGCAGCGGTGCGCCGTGATCGCCTCGATCGGACTGCCT
>DATKQH010000320.1:0-42448 GCA_035532775.1 Streptosporangiaceae bacterium | reverse complement strand
CGCCGTCGCTACGCACCTTGTCAACGACCATGGTCCCACCGGCGGTACCCGGGGAGCCGCACGGGCGCAGGGATCTGTCGCGGGCGGCGTGAGGTACCCGTAGGTGGCCAGCGTCGGCTCGGCGAGCTGGGACGTCAGCGCTCACAAATCACGATGCCGATCAGTACCATAAGGCGGCAGTTCCGACCGCGACGAGGCTGATACCTAATCCGGGAAGGTGAATTCCAGCTGTCGGCCCGGTGCACCGGTCATTACGACTGGGACCGGGCACCAACGCTAGAACGAGTGTCACCACCTGAGCTGGGCGACCCTGTCGTAGTCAGCTGAGGAGTACCCGGCCAGACCCTCGGACAGGGCAAAGATCCACTCCGCCACACCGAGGGACAATGCCAGGCGGCTGCACCGGGCGCAGAAATGAGGCTGCTCCAGCCGGACGGAGTCGTCCGCCTCGAGCCGCACGTAGATCAGCGTCGATCCCTGCAGCTTCCGCCAGCCATCCCCTTCGCGTGCCAGCGTGATGGCCCGCTGCTCGGCATGGGTCCGGCACAGGTCATGGTGGCCAAACTCCCCGAACTTGCAGTAGCAGTGATCCTCGCCGGGGAAGGGCACGCCGTTGTTACCCCACGCCAGCAGGCCGCCGTCCTTGACCAGCAGCGCGGCATGCCGGGTCCGTGCATGGGAATCGCGGGCCAGTTCCGCCGCCCGCTCGACCATCTGCTGCGCCACATGGCTGTCCTGACGATTGACTGGCCGCCACTGCGGTTGCTGCCCTGGTTGCACGCCATGCCCTCCCTTCGCAGCGAAGGCTAACCCTCCACCCGGCGGCCCCGTGACCCGGCCCGCGGCGAGCCGCTCGTCCGATGTCTCACGATGACCGCTGTGGCAACGATCTGATCGGCTGACCGGCGTTGCGCTCGCCGCAACTCAGGGGAAGTGATCGGGTCGCTGGCTGGTTGAGTCGGCCTGGGGCGCGGTGCCGCGATTACTCGTGGTCCGTTCAGGACCGCTCGCCAACCCGCCGTGCCGCAACGGGCTCTCCGCTGTCTGCCGTGTGGGCGTGGTTAGAGCCCCAGGGGCTGAGGATCTAGCTGCCGCGGTACTGGTATCGGGTGACCGGAACCTTGGCGACGTTGAAGAACTCGATCCCGTCCGCGGAAGGCCTGCGCCACCGGCCGTCATGGCCGACGAGCCGCCTGCGGACGTCTTTCCGCGTCCAGCGGTGCAGCCGCATCGACCAGCGGATCACCCGGTGCCACGTGAAGTCTTCCACGGATTGCATGGTGTGCGTGCAGATTGCTTACTTGAAGTAGGTAGCCCATCCGCGCATGATCTGGAAGCCGGTACCCCAGCCTGCCGGCCGGCCAGGCGGCGCCGAGGGACCGCCTCATGGCAGCGGGCAGATCTACGCAGCGAATCGCAGCCAGCAGCCGCTACCCTGGCACTGAGGCTGGCTGGTCCAGTAGTTGGGGAGTCGGGGAGCGGCGTGTCTGAGCCAACGGCATTTGGCATCGACCTCGGCACCACATTGTCGGTAGTCGCTCAGGTCAATAAGGCGGGCTTGCCCGTCGTCCTACCCAACGCTGAGGGGTCGCAGACAACGCCGTCGGTGGTTCTCTTCGATGGCGGCACCGCGGTGGTGGGCCCGGTCGCGCGTGAAGCGCTAGCCGCAGAGCCCGAAGTCGTCGTCCAGCTCGTCAAGCGCCACATGGGCTCTCACTGGTCGTTCGACTACCAGGGCATTAGCTACGGCCCAGAGCACATCTCGGCGCTCATCCTGCGCAAGCTGCTTGCCGACGCCCAGCTGCTCGGGGGACCGGTCAGCCAGGCGGCAGTCACGGTGCCCGCCTATTTCAACGATCCGATGCGCTCTGCCACCAGGCGCGCAGCCGAGCTGGCGGGCATCGAGGTGCTCGGATTGCTGTCGGAGCCGACGGCGGCGGCACTGGCGTTCGGGTACGAGCGCAGGCCAGCTGGAGCCACCGGCGTGGTGGTGGATCTGGGCGGCGGCACCTTTGACGTGACCGTCATGGACTACGACGGTCATGACCTCGCGGTCAGGGCGACGGGCGGCGACTACTATCTCGGCGGATCCAATTTCGACAAGGTTCTGTTTGACTATCTCGCTGAAGAGTTCCGCGCCGCGCATGACCTGGACATCAACGATCCCGACTCCCTGTCGCTTGACGAATGCACGCAGGTATCGCACGACTGGCTGCTGCGGGCGACCAGAGCCAAGCACGACCTGACATCCCGCGAGCGAACCACGGTGGCTTTGCAGGCCGCCGGTCTGCTCCTGCGGGTCGAGGTCCGGCGCGACACCTTCCTGGCACGCAGCCGACCTCTTCTCGATGAGGTCACCGAGAAGATCATCGATGTCGTGGCGGCCGCCGGGGTGGCGCCGAAGGACGTGAACTTCGTGCTCGCCGTGGGTGGCTCGACCAGGATTCCGGCGGTCAGGGAACGGGTGCAGGAGATCTTCGGCAGGCCGCCCGATACCTCGGTGCGCCCGGACGAGGCAGTCGCTCTCGGCGCGGCCCTGTTCGCCGCGCAGCGTCAGCTTGAGCAGGGCAGTGCGCTGGTCATGGAGCCTCAGGCGCGCGACTACCTGGCGAACCTGACGGTCACCGACGTTGCCGCCCACACGCTGGGAATCAGCGTGTTCGATGCCGACGCCGGGTCGGATCCGGGAGCTGGCCGGCGGGCAAGCGGAAGGGCAGGTGGCAGACAGGTCATGCTGCCGCTGCTGACGCGCAACACTCGGCTGCCCTTCGACACCAGGCGAACGTTCTATACGATGCAGCCGGGCGAGCAGCGGATCATGGTTCCCATTCTCGAAGGTGAAGAGGCTGACCCTGAGCTCTGCCAGCGGATTGGCGCAGTGGTCGTCGACGGGCTGCCAGCCTTCCGCCCAGCACACCAGGAGGTTCTCGTGACAATGCGGCTCGATAGAGATGGCATCCTGCGGGTCGCGGCGGCCGATGTCGCCACCGGAATGGCGGCAAGCACCACTATCGTGCACGCGCATCAGCAGGTCAGCGGACACGCCGCCGACGTGGCGGTCAGGGCCATGACCGTCGAGTAAACGAGCCAATTATGCCTCATCCAGCGGACCCGGAGCGGCCTGACGACTGGTACAGCGTCCTCGGCGTCGATCCGGTTGCGACGACAGATCAGATCGCGGCGGCGGTCGAGCGACGGGCCAGACAGGCGAACGCCCTTGCCGTGACCGCGCCGGAGCGTGCTCGGCAGTTGCGCGACCAGGTACGCGCCATCAAGCAGGACCTGCTTTCCGGTGCGGAACAACGCGAGCGGTATGACCAGCGCCTGGCCAGGCAGGAGGCGAACGCTGTCCCGTCCCTGCCGCCGGCCCGGACGCCCGCTGGCTACCCCGCCGAAACGCCCGCCGGACAACCGGCCCCTGCGCCGCCGAGCCCGCACGGCCCGGCCGCTGGCGGTCAGCCTCTCCCTCAAGCCGGTTCATCGCCGCCGCCAGGTGCGGGCGCCCGAGGCCTGATGTCCCGCGTCGCGCAGTTCCTGCGGACCGGCTGGACATGCTCCAACTGCGGGTACGGTGCACTGCCGACGGACAAGTTCTGCCCGAAGTGCGGTAGCAAGATCCAGCCCGGACTGGGCGGCCGAGCGGCTGCCGATAGCCACCCCGACATGGCACCACCCAGCGAGGCGCCGGCCGCCCAGCCCGCTCCCTGTGGTAAGTGCGGCGGCATGATCGCACCTGGCGATGCGTTCTGTACTAGGTGCGGCGCGCTACGAGCCTGACGCCTAGTCATGCAGGGTTGCATAGCCGACCGGAATTGCCCTAGCATGCACCAAGCCAAATCTTAGGGTGGGGAACTGGTATTCGCGTGCCAACATGCATAAATGGGCATCCCGTTCCGGCGGATGCGGTGTTCTGCGGGACTTGTGGCGCTCCGCGGTTGCGCGAGGGCCTGGATACGCAAGGCGACGCGACTCCGCTGCTCATGTCCCCGCCAGTGCCACCCCCTGCGGCGGTGACGAGCCCCGCCACAGCGACGGCAGCTACGCCCGGTGGCGATGTTAATTCCGGCGGCTGGGGGCCCTCATCGCCCACCGTGGCGCTGCCAACCTTTCCCCCTGGCGGCCAGGGGCCCGAGCCATCGTCCGCTGGCGCTGCCCCGGGCGGCCGTGCGCCGGGCGGCAGGAGACGCACGTCAGGGCAGGCCGGCCAACCCAAGCGCAAGCGCCGCAGGTGGCTGGTGATAGCGGCGGTCACAGTGGTCGTCATTGCGGGAGGCGGTGGTGCCGCCTTTGCCCTGCTGGGCCGCCACGGCCCCGGTCAGGCATCTCCTGGCGCGTCCAGGTCGACCCCAGCGGTGAATCCCACGACCAGCAACTCGACCTCATCCCAGACGCCCACCACTAGTCCATCCCTGACACCCACCGCCTCCCCGACGCCTGTTCCCGCTGGATCGGCGGGATGGACCTATCCCAAGTTTGTTGATCAGCAGGCATTCACTAACAACGACGACACGCTATCTGGATTGTCCTGCCTGTCGGCGACGCAGTGCTTCGCAGTGGACAGCGGGGGCAATGTGCTTCAGGCAGACGCCAAGACAGCATGGGCGGTAGTACATACCGACAGCGCGGCCGGCCTGAACTCGATCTCGTGCGCGTCAGCCAAGTTCTGTGTCGGGGTCGACTCCTCGGGAAACGCGATCGTACTGTCCGGTGCCACCTGGAGTGACCCGATCGCGATCGACACCCAATCTCAGCTGAGCGATGTCTCGTGCCCCACAGCGAGCTTCTGCGTCGCGGTAGACGATTATGGCCACGCGTTCACCTACACCGGCCAGGTGACTCGCTGGGCGCAGTCGATCGTCGACAACAACGGCCAGCTGACTTCGGTATCCTGCCCAAGTTCCAAGTTCTGCGCGGCCGTCGACTCGTCGGGGTACGCATTCATCAACAGCAACGGCACCTGGGACTCCGGCACGCAGGTCGATACCAACAGCGGTTTCACTCGGGTGTCCTGTGCCAGCTCAGCCTTCTGCATGGCCGTCGACGGCAACGGGGCTTACGCCGTCCTGACTAATAACCATTGGGCGCAGGGAACAGTCGGAACGTCTGCCGTTAGGGTGTCGTGCCCCGCGAATGGCTACTGCGTCGCGGTCGACGCCGCCGGTGGCTTCTCCACCTATCAGAACGGCAGCTGGTCGTCAGTCGTCAAGATCGATGGCAATAACACCTTCAGCGCCCTGAGCTGCCCGGCTGTAGCAACTTGCGTCGGCGCGGATTCAAACAACAACGTTCTGTCCTACGACCAGGCAAACACCTGATGAATGCAACTGGATAATCCGCTGACCGCGGTTGCACGACCGATGAACCTTTGCTATCCACGAGGAGACATCTACGATGTGTCCAAACTGCCGAGCACCTATCAGAGGCGATTCTGAGTTCTGCACGAATTGCGGCACGTCCCTGCGGTCGGCGTACACCGCCGCCGGCACAGCACCCCTTCCCCAGCCCGCGCCTGGCCTCTCCCCGCATTCCCAGCCCGAATCTGGCCAGCCCGCGCCAGGCAAGCCCGGACCTGGGCAGCCCGGACCTGGGCAGCCCCCGTATACCCAGTCGCCACCAGGCTGGCCGAATCAGGTCCAGCGGTCTTCTGCCCCGGCATTCAGCTTCGATCTCAAGCGCCTGGCCACCCCCGATCTGGCGATCGGGGGTGCCAGCATCGTCGTGCTCATCTCGCTCTTCCTGCCGTGGTTTGGCTTCGTCGGATACGCCACCAGTGGCATTTCGCTGCACGGATACCTGGCGATCGCGCTGCTTATTGGCTTGACGCTGCTCGGCTACCTTGCATTGCGAGCCGGCTGGGACACCCCTCCGTTCAGGTTGCCGATAGCACACGCTCCCCTGCTCCTCATCGGCACCGGCGTGCAGTTGCTCTTCGTGCTGATCGCCTTCTTGCAGTCAGATGGCTTGAGCCACGAATTCGGTGCCTACCTAGCGCTGCTAGCCGCGCTCGCGGCGTGCGGTGTCATCGCGCTGCCGATCCTCAGTTCGCTGCGGAGCGGCCCGGAGGGTGGCGCGCGCTAGCCGGGACGGCAGGCGATCTGAAGGTGCGGCACGGAGCTGAAGGTGCGGCACGGAGCTGAAGGTGGCAAGATCCGGTTGGCTGAACGATGAGGTCTCCCGCCCGGCGTCCGGTTGTGCTGCGGGGCCGGTGCCGCAAGCGGCTGGTTAGCAGCTAGTTAGGAGCCAGATGGCCGTCACGCCGCCGGAGTACTCCAGCGAAACCAGGGCAGCCTTGCACACGATTGTCGCCGAGTACGGCCCGGAGGCTCTGTCTAGGCCGACCACGATGTCCAACCTGCTCAAGGACCTGCTCCCCGATGCCCCGAGGGTCGCCAGAATGCTGGTGGCGGCGGCCGAGGATCACATTTCGGACGCACTGCAGGACTACGTCTCACAGGGCATGGACGCGGCTACGGCGGCCAGGCTCACCGCTTCCCTCTTCGCCGGCGCCACGATGTTTTCCCCTCAGGCGTGCGCCTGGGTCGTCGGCGAGATGGCCATCGCGATTGGCCTGCTTCCCACTGCTGCCGGCCCGCCGACCATCACAAATCCACCCGAACCGGGATCAGCCCTGCGCGCTGGGCGACCGGCGGCACGGTCAACGCTTCGCCCGGCGGCAGGGTCCACCCGTGCGGCCAACGTCGGCGCCATCGCCTATGTAGCTTGCGAGAATGACAACTTTGTCACCCCTGTCGACCTCCTGACCGGCGTGGCTGGTGCCCCGATCAGAACCGGCAACTGGTCGAGAGCTATCGCGGTAACGCCGGACCACGCGAAAGCATACGTAACCAACTACGGCGACGGCACGCTCACTCCGATTGCTATCTCGTCCGGTACCCCCGGGCTCCCGATCAAGACGGGGAACGGCCCGATTGCGATCGCTATCACCCCGGACGGGATGACTGCGTACGTTGCCAATGAAGGGGACGGCACGGTCACCCCGGTCAGCCTCGCCAGCGGCGTGCCTGGCGCACCGATCAGTACCGGTAAGCGCCCGTACGCGATCGCGATCACCCCGGACGGGGCGACCGCGTACGTTGCCAACGAAGGAGGCGGCACGGTCACCCCCATCAGCCCCGCCTCAGGCAGACTGGGTGTAGCCGACGCCGCAGGTGCGCCGGTCACGGTCGGCAACGGCCCTGTGGCCATCGCCATCACCCCGGACGGCAGGACGGCATACGTCGCCAACCACGGCGACGGAACGGTTACCCCGATCAGCCTGGCCACCGGCACAACCGGCTCGCCGATAGCTGTGGGTAGACGCCCGGTGGCCATCGCCATCACCCCGGACGGCACGACGGCATACGTCGCCAACCACGGCGACGGAACGGTCACGCCGATCAGGCTCACCCCGCCAGCCCGTGCCGCGACTCCTCGACTGGTCCCGGATTCACCGATCACAGTGGGGAAGCGCCCGTGGGCGATCACGATCACCGGGGACGGGAAGGCTGCGTATGTCGCCAACCACGGCGACGGCACGATCACTCCCGTGAACCTCGCCTCCGGGGTACCCGGAGCGCCGATCGCAGTCAGGAAGCGTCCATGGGCGATCGCGTTCATCGGCTGAACCATCCGTCCGACGCAGGCTAAGGCGCCGCGGTAGCGCACCGCGATGTCGGCGAGCTGCGGCCAGCGCTGGCGCTGCGTGGGCGTTCAGGCGCTGGCGCAGCGGTCCTTTAGTCGATGGCCGGGTCCGGCTTGTGCGCCGGTTCCATGCGACTATTGACATCAGCCGGCTCGCTGGGCCGGAGCGGCGTATCGCTGCGACCCGTCAGCTCGGGCCAAGCCTGCGCAGCGCGGGCGCGACCTGCTCACCGAACCGTACAAGTGACGAGCGTGCCTCCGCGTAACTCAGCGAGCCGAAGGCGAACGCGCCGGCGAAGTGGTTGCATCCCGATGCCTCCAGCATCCGCGCGAGTTGCGCGCGCACGGTGTCGGCCGACCCCGCGATCACCCGGCCCTCCTCGATGGCGCGGGCGAAGTCATATGGCTCGGCGAAGCGGTCATCGCCGTGGCGCCGCCACAACGCGGTGAACTGCTCGTAGAACACTGCCATCGCCTCGACCGTGCGTTCACGGGCGTTGCGGTCGGATTCCCCCACGTAGACGTTGCGCATCATCCCGAAACGTGGGGTCCGCACCCCCGCGCCGCCCATCGGTATCTCGGGCGGCGCGTCCGCCACGCCATCGAAGTACTCGTCTCGCCGCAGCCGGGTCTCCTCGATCGTCGGGGATCTGAAGCTGAACCCGAGAATGGTGTTGATCCCTCTCCTGCCCAGACCCGGCACGCTCTCCGGGTTGCTGCTCGGATACCAGATCGGCGGGTAGGGCGTTTGACGAGTCCGGATGGGCATGTCAGCGGCGACCGCCGTGGGACCCTGGGCGTCGATCGTACCGCTCTCGAGGGTCCGCAAGACCGAGTCGAAAGCCTGGTCGTAGCGCCGCTGAGCCTCGCCCCGGTCGATGCCGTAGGAAAGCAGTTCGTAGGGGTTACCACCCTTTCCGAACCCGATCTCCAGACGGCCTCCGCTGAGTTGATCGAGCATCGCGATCTCCTCCGCCAGCCGCGCCGGTTCATACAGCGGCAGCACATACACCAGTGGACACAGCCGGATCCGCGTGGTCCGCATCGCAGCGGCGGCGAGGAAGACGCTGGGCGACGGCACGAGGCCCAGCGGCGTGCCGTGATGTTCCGCCAGGTGATAGATGTCGAACCCCTGGGACTCGGCATCGGCGAGCAGGTCAAGCCGTTCGCGGTACAGCTGACCGGCCTCGCGCACACCATCCGAATCAACCCAGTCGAACAACCCGAAGGTAACCGTTGCGCCGCTTCCATCGTCCATACACCGTCAGTCCCTTCGCGTAGGTTACGGGCCCACGCGGGCCGCCATGCCATTTCGCCAGCGGCCGGTCGCGCCCCTCAACGACCACCGTTGCACACCAAAGCTGATTCAGTTCTCCGCAACTGGGATGGCAGTGCACCATTGAGGCATGTAAGTCACCGAGCCCGCCGTCCGGACGGTAGGAACGCTCGCTTGTCTGGTCTGAGCATGACCTGCACGAAGCAGGTCGACCTGGGCGGTCTGCTGCGGATCGGCCGCTCCCGCAGGGGCCTCATGCTGCTGGCGCGGGCACGCAAATGCTCCGCAGCCTGGGCATGTGGATGCGCTACCTCGACCTGGCCTACCCGGCCAAGCCCCCCGACTACGCCGGCCATGGCCACGTTGCGGGCCAAGTTGCGTGAGCCCGGCCGGATGGCGGACGACCTGCAGCACCGCATCGCCACCCTAGCCATGACGGAACTGGGTGAATCTGTGGACCGGGCGCACGATGCGGCTGTTCACCAAGTTCACCGGCTTTTCGCCCGAGGTCGCAACCCGGGTTTTCGCCCCAGTCAAGCTGGCCAGCGCCGCGTCATGCTGCTCATCCCCCGCTGACCGTAGTCGGCGCTGGGAAGCTTCTTGGTGCTGTGAGGGATAGCCGGAGGGCGGATGTTGCGGAAGTCATCGGACCTGCTGTGGGGGCGGCCAGCCTGGCCGGGCCGGACGGTTCCCACCCATGCCCTCTCGCCTACCCGTAAGTGGGATGCTGCGGCCAGCCAGGCGGGGAGTCTTCCCAGTCCGCCTGGCGTCCGTACGGGGTGAGGTCGAGGATGTTGTTGACGAACAGGAGCCGGTCCACGCCGCGGGCGGTGGTGCAGTAGGTCCGGTAGATGTCCTCGCTGTCGCGCAGGAACATGCTGAGCATGAAGCCGTCACCTGCACCGCAGTCGCCGGCGAACGTCGTGCCGTGCGACGACACGAACGGCACCGTCCAGCCCATCCGTGCCTTGTAGGCCTCGATCTGGGCGAGCGGCATGTCGGACACTGTCGCCCAGCTGACTCCGGCGTCGGCCAGCGTGGCCAGGTCGACGACGTTGCTGGTGAAGCGGGTGCAGCCAGGGCAGTAGTCGTCGGGGTCGTTGTCCATGAACTGGTAGACGACGAGCTGTCGCTGTCCGGCGAACAAGTCGAGCAGGGTCTTCGGCCCGGCTGACGTGCCGAAGACGTACCTGGTGTTGTCGAACTTGACCATCGGGAGCCGGCGGCGGCGCGCAGCGAGCGCGTCAAGCGCACGCGTGGCCTCCTTCTCGGCATTGAGCAGCTCGTCGCGAGCCTGTTGCCACTTCTCGGCTGAAACGAGCTCCGGGAAACTGGTCACCTTCATTCCTTCACAGTCGCCGACGATCCTGTCATCAAAAGTACCTCGGACCAGCTGTGTGCTCGGCGCGCTCCAGACATCACTGCGCCGCGGCGTGGTCGCGCTGAGTGATGGACCAGCGACCTCGCAGCGGACGCGATATCCGCCGTTCGGTGTCGGATGCAGGTCCGTGGCTTGGCTGGTGTTAACTGCCCAGATCCGGTCGTTCTGTAGTATCTCGTCCTGCGTCGGCGCTCGTCGCACCACGTCGCTTATGGTCAGCCGCAACGACGACCCCGCGGACAGGTCGTGCATGACCGGGCTGCGCAGTGTTGCGGACGCGAGCGTGTCCGATTCGCTGGGCCCGGCTATCGTGAGCCTATGGCCCACAGACTGGTCACCGAACGTCTCGTCCTGCGCCCGTGGAGCATCGATGATGCCGGGGCGGCGCTGGGCGCGTACGGCGATGCTGAGGTGGCGCGATGGCTGGCTCCGGAGATGGATGCGGTTCGTGATCTGGCGGCCATGCGCTTGATGCTGCAGCAGTGGGTCGCCGAGGACGCACGCATGAGGGCGCCGGCTGGCCGGTGGGCGATTGAGCTCCGGCAGGACGGGCATGTGGTCGGCGGGGCCACCCTGCTTCCTCTGGCGCCAGACGAGGAGTTCGAGATCGGCTGGCAGCTTCGCCCTGATGCGTGGGGCAAGGGCTACGCTACCGAGACTGGCCTGGCACTGGCGCGGTGGGCATTCGAACAGGGAATTGAACAGGTCATCGCGGTCGTGCGGCCAGCCAACACTCGCGCCATGGCGACGGTTCGACGCATCGGCATGGACTGGGTCGGCGAGACCGAGAAGTACCACAACCTGCGCTTGCAGGAATTCCGCCTCCGTCCAGGAGACCTGGCGGCTGCGCCGCATGGCTCGTGACGCCACACCGCCCGGCCGGAGACAGCCGCCTGCGGCAGATGAGGAATGGTCAGCAACGCAGTCGGAGGAATCCTCTTTGCAGCCCCATCGCAGCGTTGCTTCGAAGAACGGCGACTGTTGGCCCGCCGCTCGAACTGAATGATGGGTCAGTTCGAGCTTCCCCGCAAGCGTAAGCCTGGAAAGACTCCGATACTGGAAGCACAGGACGCCGACTACGTCGGCAAAGCCTCGCTCGAGCGGATCCGCGCGCAAGGCGTGACACGCAAGCTCGTCGGAATCGAGGCGCCCGGTGATCCTTCCTATTTCGAGATTACCGAGACGCGGCCTGCCCTCGTGGGCGGCCAGCGGCCGCCGTGGGAGGACATCGGCGAGTCATGGCAGATGGCGTCGGCCCTCGGTCGAGGCGCACATCTTCGGACGTCCAGGACCTGCTCGTCCGCGGCCGGGAGCTGCTTAGCCACCGGACAGCGACCTTGGCCGGTAATGCCGCCGGCCTTCGGCCCTGCCGGTCAGCCGGGGTGGACAGCACCGTTGGTATCTGGTGTTGTTGATGCAGATCGCGGCCGAGAGACGGCTGGCGGGCGGGTCGTTGCCGTGTCCGGGACGGTCCGGCTGGCGGCGGGGCCGGCTGGGAAGGGATGGCTCTTGATGAGCAGGCACATGATGAGCAGGCACATCGCGGGCACATTTGGCGCGGCCGCGAGCTTGGCGTTAGCCGCAGCAGGTCTTGCCGGACCCAGCGCCGCCGGTGCGGTCCGGACCGGGCCTGGCGGCCTGGCGGAGTCGACCGTCGCTCGCGGCTGGCTGACTAGCGTGGCCACGGTCTCCGCCCGCGACGCGTGGGCGGTCGGCGCGAGCAGTGGCCGGACGACGCTGATCCTGCACTGGAACGGCAGCACGTGGAACCGGGTGCCCAGCCCGAGCCCCGCGCCGGGCGGCGGCGCCAGCATTTACTATGGCGTGGCCGCCACGTCCGCGCACAGTGCTTGGGCGGTCGGCTCGTCTTTCACTGGCACCGGCAGCCCCAGGACCCTGATCGTGCACTGGAACGGCACCGCGTGGCGGCGGGTGCCGAGCCCGACACCCACAGGCGGCGGCGCCCTCTTCAGCGTGGCCGCCACGTCCGCGCGCAGCGCCTGGGCGGTGGGCTACGCCGGCAACCCAGACGGCAGCTATACCAAGACCCTGATCCTGCACTGGAACGGCGCAGCCTGGAGGCGGGTGCCCAGCCCGGCATGTGCAGGCGGCTGCGGCCTGACCAGCGTGGCCGCCATCTCGGCCCGCTCTGCCTGGGCGGTCGGCGCCACGAGCACGTGGACCTTGATCCTGCGCTGGAATGGCACCACCTGGACACGGATCCCCAGCCCGAACCCCGCACGCAACACCAGCCTGAACGGCGTGGCCGCCACCTCCGCCACCAATGCCTGGGCCGTCGGCACTATTGGCAACTACCCCTATCAGACCGTGATCCTGCGCTGGGGCGGCGCCGCCTGGACGCGGGTACCCAGCCCGAGCCCTGAGGCCGCAGGCGGCAGCCAGCTCTTCGGGGTGACCGCGGCCTCCGCCACCAGCGCGTGGGCCGTCGGCTACACCGGCCTCAGGACCCTGATCGCGCACTGGAACGGCCGTACCTGGACGCAGGTGCCCAGCCCGGGCGGCTACTCCCTCGCCGGCGTGGCAGCTGCCGCTGCCCCCGACGCCTGGGCAGTCGGCGCAGGAATCGGCCACAAGACCTTGATCCTGCACTGGAACGACCGCACCTGGAAGACGTCCGGGGAATCGCAGCCAGGCTCCATCAGGGCAACTCCGAATTCACTCCATAGGGTCGCTGCGAGCAGTCCGGCTAAGGTGCTCCGACCTGCTCGCCGATCTCCTCCGCCAGCCGCACTGCCTCGTCCGCAAAGATGACCGCCCGGTCGGCTTCGCCGCCGAATGTCCATGCCCGGGCCAGGGCGGCAGCCAGCCGACACCAGCTCACGGGCGTGGCAGCCGCTGCGTAAGCCTCATGCACCAGCGCGGGCACCTGTCCCGGATGGGTGCCGAATTGCTGGCTTGACGGCAAGCTGAGGGCTGCCCGCTCGATCAGGTCGAAGTCGCCGGTGTCACGAGCTGCGTGGTAGGCCCGGGAGCGCAGCCCTGGACGATTCCGAACGCGGCGTCGTGTACTACTCGGGCCTGCTCGCGTGGGTTGGGTGCCACACCGATGCCTACGAGCAGGCCAAGTGGCTCGGCGACGATCTTGCGATCAAGCAGGATGCGCATTACGGCTATGACTTCGGCAAGGCAGGTCCGGCAGCCGCGTTCATGTTGAAGCACGTCGGCGGTGCTGGCGTGCCGCTGCTGCAGCGAGCGCGCCTGGGCGTGCGGTTCATGGGCGATGGGCGGTGCGCGCTCGCTGCGCTGGCGGAGAACCACTACCTGGCCGCCGACGAGCTGGCCGCAAGTCTCGGTCTGGGCGAGCGGGTGCGGGCCAGCCTCAAGCAGAGTCACGAGCGCTGGGACGGTAAGGGTGCCTATGGCCTTCGCGGCGACCAGATCGCGCTGAGTTCGCGGCTGATCAACCTCGCCAATGTCGTCGAGGTTTTCCGGCGCACCGGCGGTGTTGACGCGGCGCTCTCCGGTCGCCCGCGAGCGCAGCGGCACTCAGTTCGACCCGGACATCGTCGACATGTTCTGTCAGCAGGCGCCGCTGATCTTCGGGGATCTCGACGCAGCGACTAGCTGGGACCTGGTGATCGACTCCGAGCCCTCGCTGACAGCCGTTGTCAGCGGCGCCGAGCTGGATGACGCGCTCGCGGCGGTCGGTGAGCTCGCCGAGCTCAAGTCACCATGGCTGATGAGCCATGCGCAGGAGGTTGCCGAGCTGGCTACGGAAGTGGGGAAGTCCGGCGGGCTGGCGCAGGCTGACGCTACGGGGCTGGCAGCAGCAGCGCGATCCCGGCAGATGACCGGACCTCGGCGAACGTACCGCACAACAAGCAGCACCTGGCCAACTGTCCTGCCGCCACCGGCTGGCTGGCCCGGGCCGGCAGACTAATCGAGGACGCCAAGCGGCGTCCTGCTGCTCGTCCAGGACCTGCGCATCCACATCATCAACGCCGCCACCGGCGAGCCGTTCCGCGAGCTCTCCCTCGACCCCGCCCTCGACTATCAGTCCACCTGCCGGCCATCAGGCCCCGCCCGGAAACCCACGCCCTCCCCCGCTAACGCAAACACCCCGAACCCAGACGTGGGTTCGGAGTGTCCTCGATGTCTTGAGAGATCACAGAGTGGGGCGGGTGGCGATCGAACCCGCGACCGGCGGATTATGAACCCGACGCATCCCCTCCCTGGTCCCCCTGCCTGCGCCAACGTCCCGGCAATCGCGTCACCACTCCCCCGTCGCGCCCCGTTTCGCGCGACTCACAGGCACGCTCATTGGCAGAGGGCTTCGGCCGAACCGACGCCGACCTGCCCCGGGAGCGGACCGACCGCGCTGCCGAGTTGGGCGAGGCAGCCGGGCTGCCCGGCGCGCCCGTCCGCACGGCGGCCCGGCGGTGACTATTGTCAGCGAGATGCCTAGCACGGCACAGGCGGGCGGACCGCACGCAGGGCCTGATATCGCCAGGATCGTGATGTCATGCGCGGACCGGCCTGGCATCATCGCCAGCGTCGCCTCTTTCCTGCATCGCAACGGCGCCAACATCGTGCAGTCCGACCAGTACTCCACCGGGCCAACAGGCGGTCAGTTCTTTCTGCGCACCGAGTTCCACCTGCCTGGCGTGGCCGGCAGGCTGCCCGAGATCGAGCGCCGGTTCACCGACGAGGTGGCGAGCGCACTCGGCGCGCAGTTTCGCCTGCGCGACGCCTCCGTCCCCGCCAGGGTCGCGCTCTTCGTCTCCCGCCAGGACCACTGCCTGCTCGACTTGCTGTGGCGAGAGCGGAGGGGTGAGCTGCCGGTCCAGACGGTCCTCGTCATCTCCAACCACCCCGATCTCCGGCCTGACGTGGTCTCGTTCGGCGTCCCGTTCGAGCACGTCCCGGTGACCAGGGCAACCAAGGCACAGGCCGAGCGGCGCCAGCTCGAGCTGCTGCGCGGCAACGTTGATCTTGTCGTGCTCGCCCGTTATATGCAGATCCTGTCCCCCGCCTTCCTGGAACAGGTCGGCGTGCCGGTCATCAACATCCACCACTCCTTCTTGCCCGCGTTCGCCGGCGCGGGGCCATACGAGCGGGCCAGGGAACGGGGCGTGAAGCTGATCGGCGCCACCGCGCACTACGCCACCGAAGATCTCGACGAGGGCCCGATCATCGAGCAGGACGTCAC
Source organism: Streptosporangiaceae bacterium (assembly GCA_035532775.1). Classification (GTDB taxonomy): domain Bacteria; phylum Actinomycetota; class Actinomycetes; order Streptosporangiales; family Streptosporangiaceae; genus Chersky-822. The sequence goes on along the minus strand of DATKQH010000320.1, from coordinate 26,980 downwards.
CCGGGTCTCACACCAGGACACCGTCGCCGACCTGGCCCGGCGCAGCGCGGACATCGAGCGCACCGTGCTCGTCCGTGCCGTCACCTGGCACTGTCAGGATCGCGTCCTACTCGACGGCCGGATAGCCATCGTCTTCTAACCCTGCGTCCTTTCCGACCTCTGCCGGACGCAAGCCCATGAGAGTCGGAACCACCGCCGTCAGCGGCTCGATTGCCACCGATCACCTGATGCATTTCGCTGGTCGTTTTGGCGAGCACGTGCTGGCCGAGCACATCGACCGGCTGTCACTGTGCTTCCTCGTCGACGACCTGGTCGGGCGCCGCGGCGGGGTCGGGGCTAACATCGCGTTCGGGATTCGGCGGGCCTGGGCCAGGCGGGCCTCGATCGTGTCGAGCATCCCGGACAGCTTCAGCGTCCGCAGCGTCTTCTCCAGCGTGCTGGTCTCGATCACGGTGACCATGGCCGGCGCGGCGGGCGGGCGCGTCATCCGAGCGGCGTGGCTGGCCAGCCGAGCAGCCGCGCGCCGATCACTGCGACATGCAGGGCCAGTGCATCCGCCGGGTCGGAAGGGTCCTTGCCTGTCAGCAGTGCGACGCGGGAGAGGCGGTACGTGACGGCCCGCACCGACAGGTGGAGCTGCCTGGCTGCCGAAGCTGCCACCCCGCCGCTCGAGTAGTACGCGTCGAGGGTTGCGAGCAGTGGTCCGGCTCCACCCCTCGCCTGCTTCAATGGCGTCAGCAGCGAACTCACCAGGTCTCCGATGGCGGCTCGGTCACGCAGGAGTACCTGATAAACAAGCAGGTCAGCAGCATCTACAACAGGATCTGCCAGCGAAAGCCGCACGGCCACATCCAGCGCGCCGCTTGCCTCGTCGTAGGACCGCCGTACACCGTTCGGCCCGGTATACGCTCGCCCGACTGCCACCCGCCGCCTTCCCGCAGTCCCTGGTCCGGACCCCAGCGTCCCAGCCAGGGCGTCGGCCACACGACGCGCCTCCCAGCCGTCAACCACGCCCGTCACCGCGACTAGCCGCCGACCTCGGGTTGCCGTCAGTGAGGGCGCTGGCGCGGCTGCCCTTGCGACAATCCGGTCAACCTCCAGGCCAGCCGGCCCGGCCGGCTCAGCCTCGCCTGGTTCAGCGACCAGGACCACCTGATGCCGCCCGGCCAGAGTCAAGCCCAGACGTTCACCACGGGCTACCAGATCCGGCAGACCACCGCTTCCGGACAGGAGATCGTCGAAGAACTCAAGCCGCTCTGCCTCCTGGCGACGGGCAATGGACAGGTGGGCTCGCTCGAAGCCCTCTGCTGCAGCGGCGACGGCATCGTCGGCGGCCCGAAGAACAGCAAGCCCCGCGGCGCGAAGAGCCGGCACGGAGCTTGACGGGACAGGGAGTTCGCGCCACAGCCGCCATGTCGCTGAGAGGTAGAGATCGACAAGACCGCGAAGCGCGATCCCGTCCTCGGCAGCGCGCGCGCCCGACTGTCCGTGCCCCGCTAGCTCGGCGGCACGCAGGCGACGGCCAGTTCTAGTCACATCAAGCAGAGAGTGCACGTAGCCGCCAAGAAAGTCGGGGGCCACGCCAGCCTCCCGGCCAGCTGCCCGTGTGACCTCGGCGGGGTCGGGCCGCCCCCCGTCGCCGGTGGACTTCACGGTTGGGCCCTCCCCTGGGTGAACGCCCAAAACTTGCCGTAATGCGGCAAGTTAGACGCTGATTTTCTGGCTCAGTGAGGCAGTGACGTGCTGACTGCGGCAAGCAAGAGTGTACGGGAGAGAAGTGACCGCCAACAGGAAGGGCTACGGCACCTGCCGGAACACGATGACCATGACGGGCACGCCGGGTACTGCACCGGCTCAGAACAAGATCGACCCCAGCCGAGAAGAGCGCGGGCCGAGAATTGGCGGCATCGGGGTCCGGCTCACGGCTGGCGGCTACGTCCTGGCGATGCTTGCCGTACTGGTAAGCGCGCTGAGGTTGCCGTCCGCTGCGCCGGGGTGGCAGCCCGCAGCCTATGTCGCTGCCGCCGCGGCCGTGGCCGTCCTGCTGATAACCGGTCTGGCCGCGCATGAGCTTGCCCACGGGCTCGCTGTCCGCCGTTACGGAGTCAAGGTTTCGGAGATCTCGATCGGCTTTGCCGGCGGCACCTGGCATGGCGGGAATGAGCTGCGGAGTCCCCGCGCCGTCGGGCGGGTCGCTATCGCAGGACCAGGTGCCAGCCTCATTCTGGCTGGAATCGACGCTGGAGTCGCGGCATCACTGTCCGCCTGGGGCGCCGGCCGGCTAGTCGTGCTCGTGTTCGCCGCCGCCGCCGCCATCAACGCGCTCATCGGTGGCTTCAGCCTGCTCCCGGGAGCTGGCTCTGACGGCAGCCGGATCGTCCGTGCGCTTATCTGGGCTCGCACTGGCAATCCGGCCAGGGCCAGCCTCATCGCGGCCAGGTCCGGCCAGGCGACGGGCGCCTTGCTAGCTGCTGCCGGGCTCGGCGCGATGGTGCTCGGATACCTGGGCGGCGCTGTCGTTGCGGTCATCGGTTTCCTGGTCATGGTGGCTTCCAGGAGTGAAGCTCGGCAGCTGCGGACTCGTGCGGCGCTGTCCGGTCTGCGAGTCCGCGACATCCTGCCGCGGCATGACCCATCAGCGAAAGGAGTGCAGGCATGGCTCTCCGTGCAGTCGTTCGTCGACGGGCAGGCAGCAGACGGGCGCCAGGCGCGCGCGACCGCGTTTCCGCTGTGCGACATTGACGGCAGACCGGCTGGCCTGGTCACCCTGACACAGCTAGCTGCGGTTCCGCCGGAAAAGCGTGCCGAGGTGCGCCTCAGCGACGCGGGCACACATGTCAGCAACCTCGTGACGACGACCGCGGACGAGCGCCTGACCAGCCTGCTGGAACGAATGGCGGCGCGGCCGGCGAGCCCTGCCGTCCTGCTCACCATAGGTCACGCGCTGGTGCTTGCCGCTGACGGAACGCTGGCCGGAGTGATCACCCCGGCCGACATCGCGCGTGCCAGCCAGCTCGGCTCGCTGCGGCACAATGTCGCGAATCCCTGAACTCGGACTGGCTGCCAGCGTCCTTGGCTAGGCCATCGTGCAGCGGCAGGTCAGTACTTGGCTGGCTGGATTACCGAGTGGAGCCTTCGCTAGACAACCTGTTCATCTTCATACTGATCGAGCGTTCCGCGATCGGCCGACTGACGCTCGAGGAGTTCTCGGAGCGAGCTGACGGCGCTCTGCGAGCACGGGTCACCGGGGAGCCCGGCCACGCACGAAGATCAGCACATCAGTGATCACGATGCACGCACCACCGCGCCCGCGCGTCATCTATCACACTAGGGGCAGCGCGGCGTCGGCCGCCGCTGCCGCCTCGTGAACTCGAATCGGCGCAAGTGGCGATACACAGGTGACGGAAGCATCGCCGATGGGAGCGCGCCTTGAACAAGCCTCAACGGTCATGGCCACGACACTGAACAAGGGACCGGCCGCCGTCCCGCGCGGACCGGCCGGGGAACCACCGGCTGGCGAACCGGCTGCCGGGCCGGCCGATGACCTGGCCGACTCTGCCGACATCCGCGAGTCCCTGCGGCAACTCGAGCAGCTCAGCCTGCTCTATGACAGGTATGCGACAGTCCTGCACCGCTACGCGGGCCGCAGGGTGGGCGATGATCTGGTGGCAGCGACCTTCCTGGCCGCGTTCCGGGCCCGCCAGCGTTACGACCTGGCACACGCCAGCGCCTGGCCGTCGCTGCTCGGCATCTTGACCAAAGAGATCGCGCGGCGGCACCGCACCGAGAAGGCCGCTTCCGTGCCCTGGCGCGTGCGACGAGGCCAGGCAAGCTGGTTAGCAAGAAACCTCGCTAGCCAGGTGTCCGCTAAAGCCGCACCTGCAACGAATTGCCAAGTGCAGTGATGCCGTCACCGACCGCACCAGCGCCGGGTCGAATCAGCGCGGCCGCGCACCACACGCCGTCCTCATCCCGCTCAAGGGTGTACAACCTGTGATGCCACCAGCGGCGGCAGGTTCGCATGACGGCCGCATCGTATTTAGAAACGTACAGGTCACGGACACAGTGGGCCGAACGTCCCACCATGCGAACCGCCCCAATGTGATCTGCCAGCGGCATGAGACCCGCTACCCGTACGTCTGAGCAGGTCACGGATCGTTAAGAACACGTGGCAAGCCGGCGACAGATGGGCGGGCCCGGCCGACGGGGATAGCCGTGGCCGGGCTGGCCGGCGGATCAGCGACGGCCTCAGGAGCCAGCTCGCCCAGGAACCACCGGCTATTGCCCTAAGGATCTGACAGGTCAGCCGGTGGTGCTGGCGCGGCCGTACTCGAGGTGGCCGATGTAGCGACGTGACCAGGAGTCATCGCCGCTGATGGTGACCGACAGGTCGTACCACCCGTTGCTGTGCGCGAGCGGGTCGACCACGTTCGTCGCGCTGCCGTGGGCCGGCACGTGGTAGGTCCGAGCGGGCTCATTCGAGTAGTAGTGAGGCGTGACAGTAAACGTCACGGCCTCTTCGCCGTTGTTGGTCAGCTTGAGTGCGAGCATGGGCTTCGTGCCGAAACCGCCCCGGTAGTAAGTCGCTGTTACCAGAGCAGTGGCCCCCGGAGCGCTGACGTCGCCGGTGAAGTGCCGCAGGAAGCGGTTCGGGCCAGCGAGTGTCAGGTCGTACTTGCCGTCACCCCTGCCCGCGCCAATCTCGGCCGAACCGGGAATGGTCTTGTTCCAGATCGAGGGCGACGGGTCGATCGTGTACTGGCCAGGGAAGTCGCCGGGGTAGTCCGCGATGCTTACGTCCGGCGCCGCGTTGTTGTAGACGGAGAAGTGGCTCGCCTTGCGGACGTGCGGCCCGCTGTTGCTAAACGACAGGTTCGCGCGAATTGCCCCGTTGCTGCCGAACGTGAACCCGTCGAAGTTGGCGTTGGGCTGGTAGGGCAGCGGGCGGGCCTGCTTAGCGCCGGGCTCCTGCACCGGCATCACGTTGCTCGCCGGTACCGGGTGATACGACTGGGGCTCGCCGATGGGCGCGCCGGGGTCGGGCAGATCCGGCATCCCGAAGACCGGATTCTCGAAGTCGAAGGCACCCGTGAGGTCACCGCAGACATTGCGGCGCCAGGCACTGATGTTCGGGCAGATCGCCGGCCTGTCCAGAGCCTCGGTCCATCGCTCAAGGAACTGGATGACCGAGGTGTGGTCGGAGACCTCCGAGGTCACCCAGCCGCCCCGGGTCCACGGCGAGATCAGCAGCAGCGGCACCCGGAAGCCGAGGCCGACCGGCAGCGGCTGAGGAACCAGTGGCGTCTCCAGGTAGAACTCGTCGGTGGTCCCAGGGGCAGGGACCGGCGGCGGGACGTGATCGAACTGGCCGTCGTTCACGTCGAAGTTGATGATCACGAGGGTGGAGTTGAAGACATCTGGGTCGGCGCTGAGCGCCTTGAGCACCTGGTCGATGTAGTAGGCGCCGTCGTGCGGGGCGCCGTCCGGGTGCTCGGAGTACTGCTGGTTGGTGACGACCCAGGAAACTTGCGGCAGCGTGCCGGCGAGCACGTCGTTCTTGATCGCCAGGGCCAGGTTGTCGGCATTCTGGGCCTCAGCGGGGAACGGCTCCGGCACGGTGGCCACGCCGTTGTCGTACCACACCACGCCGGGAGCGGGCGTGCCGCCCTGTTCGGGGTCGTACTTGGCGAACGTTGCGAAGTACTCCGCGCCATTGTCGCCGAAGTTGTCGCTGCCCTGGTAGACCTTCCAGGTGATGCCCGCCGCCTGCAGAGTCTCGGGGTAGCTCTGCCAGCTCAGGAACTCACCAAGCTCGTCACCGCCGCTGAAGGCGACGAAACTGCCGTGCTCCTGATCGGCGTTGATCGTCCCGCTCCACAGGTAGGTGCGGTTCGGGCCGGTTGCGCTGAGCACCGAGCAGTGGTACGCGTCGCCGACCGTGTAGGCATCGGCGAGGGCGTAGTGGTAGGGGATGTCGTCACGGTTCAGAAAGCCCAGCGTGGTGGGGCCGCCCTTGGCAAACCACCAGGCGTTCATCAGGCCGCCGTACCACGCGCCGTGCTGGGTCTCCCAGCTGTGGGAGGTTCCGCCATAGTTCTGCGCGCCGATCTCCGGGCTAGGAGGCTGCGCGCCGGCGAACGTCCCTGAGCTCAGCTGCCACGGGTACTGCGTGGCCGTGACTGGCTGCCCAGGCGGGGTGGTGGGCTGCTGCCACACCGAGTAGCCGCCCGGAAGGGTGATGGTGGAGCGGTCACCGAACCCCCGGACGCCCTTGAGCGAGCCGAAGTAGTGGTCGAAGCTGCGGTTTTCCTGCGTGAGGATCACCACGCGCTTGAGGTCGCGGATGTCTCCGTATCGGCGGCGCTTGACAGCGGACTCGGCGAGCGCGCCGGTCCCGGGGGTGACGGATGCCACTACCGCGGCTCCGGTGACGGCGGCAGCGCGAATGAGATTTCGTCGAGACATTTCAGGCATGGGGGCGGAACCTCCGGGTTGGCTTGGGTGCAGGTGAGCCGAACCTACGAGCGGCACCCAATGGCCATACGACATGGAGCTAAACGGTGATGAAAGTCAGCAAGAACAAAGGTCGCCCGCATGTCCGCTGCTGCTCGGGTCAAATCGCACGCAGGCGCTGGAACTGGCACCCGGCCCGCTCATGCTGGACACCGCCACCGTCAGCAACTCCAGCAAGCGGTTCGCATAACGGCCAATCTGCCGTCACAGGCGTGCAGGTCAAAGCGACGGTGGGCCGAACGCTTCAGTACGCGAACCACATTCTCATCGACGGCGACCCGCTGCCAGTGCGTCTGAGCAGGTCACGAACGCGAGGCCGACGATGAGCCACAACGCGCGGGCAGGCTATGTTGATGATGTACACTATGAATGTACATCATCAACCGAACACGGGAGTGGACGTGGCCCTGACGCAGATAGATATCGATGAGGACGCCCTCACCGAGGCCATGCGGCTGTCCGGCGCGAGGACGAAGAAGGAGACCGTCAACCTGGCGTTGCGGGAGTTCGCTGCCCGGCACCGCCGGATCGCTGCGCTGGAGCGCTACGCGACTCTGGCCGCGGAGTGGGACTTCGAGGGATGGGAGCACCGGCGGGCGGCCGAGAAAGACCCTGCCGCGTGATCCGCTATCTGCTCGACTCGTCCGCCTTGTGGCGGATATTGCGGGACGCCGCGCTGCGGGCAGCCTGGGCCAGCGTGGTGTCCGCGGGCGCGATCGGCTCCTGCCACCCCCAGCGCGTCGAGTTCCGCCGCTCAGCCCGCACCATCGACGAGTACGAGCAGATGTCGGCGATGTTCGATGCGCTATACCCAGATGCCGCGGTCCCCAACGGCGCATGGCGGTGGATTGAGTCCGCGCAATACCGCCTGCTGCGCCAAGGGCCGCACCGCGCATTGTCGGCCATAGATCTGCTGATCTGCGCCACCGCGGCCCAGCACGACCTCGTCGTACTCCACGACGACAACGACTTCGTCACCGCCGCAAGATACCTCCCCGATCTGCGAGAACGCAGCATCCACCACACGCCTGAAGCCCCTTAACCCAACCTGGTTCGCCGGACAGGTTCGCGCACTGGGCGATCCAGTCCCGCAAACAGGCAGGTCAGACCTTGTGGGGCGGGTGGGGATCGAACCCACGACCGGCGGATTATGAGCCCGACGCATCGCCTCCCTGACTCCCCCACCTGCGCTAACGTCCCTGGATTCGCGTCAGTACTCCCCTGGCGCGCCCGTTTCGCACGATTCCCATTGGCACGCTCATGGGCAGCACGTTGGGCGACGGCTCCGACTCGGAGCCATGAGTCTGGCTCGAGCAACCGGCCTTCACTGGATTCTCACACGCCCGGGCGACCGGGTAAAACCCAGAATCGGCAGCCCGGCGGTTCGTGCCGTCGCTGGCGAATCATTGCGGGAGACCCGGCTGCGGTACGAGACCCAGGACGCCGCTGCGTATCCGGATCCGGGGTGCCGAGCGTCGGGATGCCCTGACCAGTTCCTGGCGGCGTGGCGGACTCCCGGCCCACCGCCTACGGGCCTACTTCTTCCCGGATCTGGCCGGCACCAGCGACGCCGATGAGCAGGCCGCGATCGACAGCGGACTGACGTCTTCGAGCAGCAGCCTGGCGGTCTCCCTGCCCGGACGCGGTGGCATCACTCACGATCACCCGCATGACAAGCCCATCCGCGAGACGAACCCTGCCCACCAGGCGCCTGTCAGGTACCACGGCTGGGCGGAATCTAATGCTATGTCCTGGGTACGGGGCGGTCGTGGTAGGGATTCTCGGTACCTTGTCGGCCCTGTACCTGGCGGGCCCGCGGCCCGACGATGCTCAGGGCAGCTTGGCAGAGAGGACCCTGACGGCCAGCGAGTCGGCGTCTATCTGAGCCCGGTTAGAAAATGGATGGGCAGAGTGCTCCGCTGAAGCGTTGACAATGGAATTGGCGCCCATTCTACTGACGGCAAGAACATGATTCACCATGGCCACGCAGGTCGACGGCCGAAAGGTGGACAACATGGAGCAAGGGCCAGCCGCGGACGGTCCGGCGCTGCCGGCTGGCGCAGGTGACGGCGAGGCTACGCAGACCTTCCTGGGTCGTGAGCCGGTCATCGGGCCCCGGCTGGCTGACCCAGCGAGCCCTTTCCTCCGGCCGCCGACGGAAGTCGTGCCGCTTCGGCCGCCGACCGAGGTCGTAAGGTACGGTCCCGGGGTTCCTGCTGCCCTGTCGGCTGGCCGGGCTGGGCTGAGGGCCGAGAGCGTCTGGCGCACCGGTCATCCGCCCGTACCGTTCCGGCGTCGGCCCAGGCTGCGGCGGCTGTTCGGCTCAGCGCTCACCGTGATCTTGCTGACGGCTAGCGGCGTAGTGCTGTACCTGCGCTTCCATCATTCGCCGTTCCATGTGACCGGTGTTGTGATCTCGCAGCAGACGGGAACCGGGTGCGGCGTTGACGTGACCGGACGGATCGCCACCAATGGTGCTGCCGGGACGGTCTCATATCAGTGGCTGTTCCAGCCAGACCGGCAGCCGCCCCAGCCGCTCAGCGAGTCGGTCACCGCTGGGCAGCATGCCGTGTACGTGACCGTCGCCGTCGAGGGCAGCGGCCACGGCAGTGCGTCGCAGACGGTCACGTTGCAGGTCCTTGGCCCTGATCCGAGGACCGCTTCGACCGCTGTGAACGTCAGGTGCTGATGAGCGCTTGTCACCAGCAGCCAGTGCGCCTTGCCCCTGCGCTTACAAGCTGTGGCACCTGGTATCGCGAGCCAGCCTGACGCCGCGAAGGGAGGAAGATTCGCATGCCGGAGTGGAATGTTCCCGGGTACACCGAGTTGAGGGCGCTTGGTTCTGGCGGGTTCGGCGATGTCATGCTGGCCAGGCATAACGCGTCCGGCATCCTTGTGGCGATCAAGTACCTGCGCCGTGAGCTCCTAGCCGACCAGGGATTCGCCGAGATGTTCCGCGGCGAGGCGGCAGTGCTGGCCTCTTTGGAGGACCCGAACGTCGTCCGGCTTTACGAGTACGTCGAATCGCCGTCGGGCGCGGCCATCGTGATGGAGCTCATCGAGGGCGTCTCGTTGCGCGAGATCCTGGCTCACCAGGGAAGTACCACAGCGGAGGCTGCCCTCGTCGTGCTGCAGGGCTCGCTGATGGGCCTGGCGGCCGCGCACCTGCGCAGTGTCGTGCACCGCGACTACAAGCCAGAGAATGTGCTCGTCAATGGCGACGGCGTGAGCAAGCTGACCGATTTTGGCCTCGCGGTCCGCTCCGGTGACCGCCCGGCTCCGGCGGGCACCTTAATGTATGTGGCGCCGGAGCAGATCGAGGGCGCCCCGGCCAGCCCGGCTGGTGATGTCTACTCGGCCACGGCCACCTTTTACGAGTGCATCACCGGGCGTCCGCCCTTCAGCGGAGGACCCGCCGAACTGCTCCGCCAGCACCGCTCCGAGCCAGTGCCCCTGGACCCATTGCCCGGGCCGCTGCGGCCGCTAGTGGCCGCCGGGATGGCAAAGGACCCCCAGTACCGGACGACCGACGCGATCACCTTCATTACCGAACTCCAGACGGTCGCATCAGGCGCCTACGGCAAAGACTGGGAAAAGCGCGGCCGGTCGCATCTGGGCGAAGCGGCGCTGCTGCTGGCGGCGCAGTGGCCATCCGGCGCGCCGCCCGCGTTGCAAGGTGCCACCGTGCACCGGATCTCCCTGCTCCGGCATCTCAGCCCGGTCAAGGCAGCCGTCGCGGTCGGTGTCGCGGCCACAGTCGTGGCGGCAGGCACGGCTCTCTCTGCCTCCGTCTCGCACCGGCACAGCAGCGGAAGCCATCCCGCTGTGGCGGTGCACCCGGTCTCGCTCCAGCCGTCGCCGTCACCATCCACGCCATCGCCGTCACCATCCACGCCGGCGCCGGCGCCGTCACCGTCCTCGTCGCTGCCGCCACCGTCGCCTTCGCCGTCCTCGTCGCTGCCGCCGCCAGCAAGCGCGACTGTCACCATTCCTGCCAATGGCGGCTGGGTCGACACCGGCATCGCGCTCATCCCAAGCGATGCCGTAACCATCACCGCGAGCGGGTCATGGACTCCCGACGGCGCGGACTACACCGGTCCGGCCGGATTCCGATCCTCGCTCGAGTCAGCGGACAACTACCTCAACCTCACCGACCTCGGAACCTGTCCTGACTGCGCCACAAGCATGTATCCCGAGTGGGCGGCGCTGATGAGCTACACCGGTAGCGCACCACCGCAGCCCGGGAGTTACACATCGACTGCGGTGGCCCCGCAGGCCATGTTGATCGACTATGTGGGAAGCGATCTCAAGACGACGAGCTGGCCACACGCCGGAGAATTGTGGCTGGGCATCAACGACGATACCTACAGCGGCAATACAAGTGACAACTACGGCAAGGTGAGCGCCGTCGTTACTGTACAGCCCAGCCCGACAATCGAATCCCCAGCGACCTATTACGTGTTCCACACGTGCGTCAACGACCAGCAATGCGCCTTGAACGAGCGCGCTGGGCAGGGTACCAGCTACCCGGTCACCGGGCAGCTGCACGATGGTGATCCGGTCAAGATCGTCTGCCAGACCGCTGGCCAGCTCGAAACGAACTCACGCGGCATTACCACCGACGTCTGGGACAAGCTGATCCAAGGTGACTACGTCACCGATCTCTACATCGATACGCCAGGCTCCCCCGTCACTGGTGGGTCAACTGGGTTCACCGCGTCTATTCCGCAGTGCTGAGGGATGGTGCTGAGGGATCAGGTGCAGAGCGTCACTAGCCCTGCCGAAGGCGGCGCACTGGTACGCGCAGCCGGAGTCGGCTGCGGTACTGCGGTCAGCGGTCGTACTTCAACCGGCCTGGCGGGGAATGGCAACGAACAGGGAGGGGACACAAGAAGATCATCCTGTACGGCAACCCGGCACGGAAGGCTTCTACGGCCAGCTCGGATTCCTGCGCATGAACACGGCAATGGCGACCCCGCCCGCGGGATCGAGTCCGGGCTGGGTGAGCGCGGACCGCGAGGGTTACGGCTTGCGGCCGACGGCGCAGAACTGATCGACATCCCTTGCGCTGCCGCCACCGATGTCGGCGACATCGGGACGCCACCGGGGGGTCGGCACTACGCCGGGTTCGAGCACCTCCAGGCCATCGAAGAACCGGGCGATCTGCTCGGGGCTGCGGAGGGTGACTGGCGGCTTGCCGAACTTATTCCAGCGTCCTACCGCCTCATCTGAGATCGTGCCGTAGATGACATTGGTGCTATGGGAGAGGACCAGGTAGCTGCCGGAGGGCACTACCTCCATCAGGCGGGTGACGATCGATCGTGCCTCGTCGAAGTCGGTAATGTGATGCAAGATCGCGATGAGCGTGATCGCGGCCGGCTTGGTGAAGTCCAGCGTCCGGGCGGCCTCTCGCAAGATCTTTCCCGGATCCCGCAGGTCGGCCTCGACGTAATCGGTGGCACCTTGCGGGCTGCTGGTGAGCAGAGCGCGGGCGTGCGCCAGCACGAGGGGATCATTGTCGGCGTAGACAACCCGCGACTCCGGCGCGATGGACTGGGCGACCTGATGCGTGTTGTTAACGGCCGGCAGGCCGGTACCGACGTCAAGGAACTGGCGGATCCCGGCATCACCAGCCAGGTACCGAACCGCGCGGGTGAGGAAGGCCCGCGCGGCGCGGGCGAGCAGGACGATGTCCGGGTACATCTCAGCGACCCTGTCGCCGACCTCACGGTCCACCGGGTAATGATCCTTGCCGCCCAGCCAGTAGTTCCAGACCCTGGCCGAGTGCGACACGGTGGTGTCGATCAGGGAAGCGGGCGAGTCGTTGGTCACGGGTGCACTTGCCAGGCAAGCACCATCCCGCCGCGGCGGGCATCCTCCGATACGGGTGAAACGGCGTTCGCTCGCACCGGTCGCCGCCCCTACGGTCCGCCACCGTCGTCCTACCCTGCAGCTTGCTCGGGCGCCCGCAACGCGCGGAACCAGCGCATTCACCCGCCGCGGGTGATTCCCGTGAACCGGCAGCGCAGGAGCATCTGAGTTGTGCTGCAGGAGCAGGGCGCGGCGACCCGATGCAAGCTCACACGTGACTAACCCGGGGAGTGCTCATGTCGGACAAGACCGTGGTTCTGGCAATCTTCGACAACGAGGTATCTGCCGACTCGGCGGCTGCCTCTCTGAAGGACTCAGGGGTGGCGCAAGGCGATGCCATCGGCATCCTGGTCGCAGACGACCATGGCGACCTCAAGACAGAGAAAGTCGGCAAGCGCAGCATCGGGAAGGGAGCCGGCATCGGCACCGTTCTGGCGCTGTGCACCCCGGTCGGCCTCGGAGCCGGCCTGATCGGCGGCGGCCTGCTGGGCGCGCTGCACCACAAGGGCCTCGGACTCGACCGGGCCGACCGCGATCGGATCGGCGGCGAGCTGACAGGGGGCAAGGCCGCCGTCGGCGTGCTGGCTCCTGTTTCCGAGGCCAGCTATGTGGCCACCAAGCTCTCCGAGCTGGGCGGTGCGCCGGAAACTCACGTCGTCACCGACGAGGCCCTCAAGGAGGCAGGGGAGGCCAGCACCACAGGTGAGTCCTCCTAACCCGGCAGCCCATGAGCGGCGAACCTAGCACCTGACTGGCAGACGATCTAACGCTGAGCCTGAGAGCAGCGGCCATCTTCGGCTAGCGCAGGGCAGCAACGTTGAGGGCCGCAGGAAGTGTGCGGGAACAGGCTGAGCCAGACCCGTCCTGCTTTACGGAGCGTGACCATCCAATGGTCAGCCGACGCGCAAGAGTTCGTCGCCAAAGTCGGTCATCAGGCTCAGCCGCCCGCCGAGCGCCTCAACGTGCCGGTCCAGCACATCGCGGGTAGAGACCTTATCCCGCGCCCCGGCGGTACTCATCCGGTGACGGCCATCACGCGGGTCGTCAACGATGCCGTCTGGCAGGTACCGCCTATCGCGCAGAACCCGGCGGCCGTGCAGCCGATCTCCCGGGCGATGGCAACTCGGCCATTTTGTAGATCTTGCCAAAGCTAGCGATTCCTTGGCATAGTGCTCGATGCCAATCTACTGCGAACCTGCGCAGTAGACATTCAGCCCTGCGCCGGGTGGGCTGAGGCGGCTCATTGACAGCGACAGCTTCGTGAACATGATGTCATCTGGAATCTGCCGTCTTCGGCGTCAGCGCGAGCGCCGGGCTGTTCGGGGGGGGCGTCGGAGGCATCCTGATCGCCAGGCTTGGCGATGGGTGGTTCTGGAGTCTCTTCGTAGTGGTGGGGCTCACGGTGGCGATCGGCCATTACTCGCTCGCCGCGGCGTACGGCCCGACCGCGCGAGCAAGGAAGGGCATCGCGCTCGCCGCCTGCTGCGAGAGCCCGGTGATGCCGGGCGGTCCCGGGGTGCCAAGGTCGCGATCCGGGGACTTTGGCCCCTGTACGCGAGGAGGGAAGGCGGTCGATTATCGATCGGGCGATGGCACTGGTGCGCGGACGACTTTCGCCGCGAGCGATGGCGGCGCGACGAGGTGGCCGGTCCGTGCACGAGGTCATCTGCACCGAGTCATTCCACACCCAGGAGAGTCTCCATGAGCGTCGAGGTGCATGTAGAGGGCCAGGTCTCTTACGGTGGCCTGCCGGATTTCCACCAGGCCGTCGAGCGCTACAAGAAGTACGCGGAGTCTCATGGCTATGCTGTCCCGCAAGTCCTGCTTGGCTTGTCTGGGAAGATGAACACCGTACGGCTGGTCTACCGGTACGAGAATCTTTCCCAGTACTCGGAACATGAGACCAGGACCCTAGAGGACCGGGAGTACGGGAAGATCGCCGGCGAGATGGGTTACGCCGACGGGACGATCACCTATGCGATCTACCAGCAGATCTGATCGCCGGCCGCCCTTGAACGTGCCGTTGATGGCCGGGGGTCTGGTGCTTGGCTGATGCGGGTGGGACACGGAGCAGCACGCGGGGTGGTGGTGCGTGCATCGTGATCGCCACTGTGGTGATCTTGGGACGTGGCCGGGTATGAGCCGTTGTCACGGGCGGAGCTGCTGAGCTTGCTGGCGGAACGGGACAGCAGGATCGCGCAGCTTGAGGCGGAGAACGCCGGGCTGGCGCGGCGGGTGGCCGTCCTGGAGCGGCTGATCTCCCGCAACTCGGGGAACTCCTCGATGCCGCCGTCGGCTGATGACCAGCCGGGCCGCACGGCGCCGCGGGAGAAGCCCAGGCGCGGGAGCGGGAAGCGTAAGCCGGGCAAGCAGCCGGGGGCGCCGGGGGCCCTGGCCTGGAGCGAGGACCCGGACGACACGGTGGATCACTTCCCGGAGGGGACCTGCGAGTGCGGCGCCCGGCTCGAAGACGCCCGGACCTCGGCGTGTTACTTCCTCGGCGACCGCTCGCTGGACACCTTCGCCGCGTTCGTGTTCCCGGACCTGTCCGGCCGTAGTGGTGCACGACCGGTACCAGGTCTACGACAAGTTCCCCGGGCTGATCCACCAGCTCTGCGCCCAGCACCTCCTGCGTGATCTTGCCGATGCCGCCGAGACCTACCCGGACGCGCACTGGCCCGTGCAGATCCGCGAAGCCCTGCAGGGGCTGATCCACGCCGCGAACACCGCCCGCGGCCAGGGCCTGCCCGCGGTGCCAGACCAGATTGCCGCGCCGCTGGAGCACGCGTTCCGGCACGGCGTCCTCCTCGGCCTTTCCCAGGTGCCGAAGGTGGCGGGGCGCAAGCAGAGCCCTTGCCGGGACCTGCTGGAATGCCTGCGTGACCGGCAGGCCGACGTGCTACGGTTCGTCTATGACCTGCGGATCCCGCCCACCTCCAACCAGGCCGAGCGGGACGTGCGGTTAACACAGCAGAAGATCTCCGGTCGGCGCTCGCTCCGAGCAGGTCACCCGGCACCGGTACGCGATCCGTGGCTACATCTCCACCGCCGCCAAGCAGGGCGAGAACATCCTGACGGCCCTCTGCGACGCGATCACCGGTAATCCCTGGATGCCGCCAATCCCCGAACCGCCCTGACCCCGCCATCCGCCAGTCAAGCCGCCTCAGCCCACCCGGCGCAGGGCTGAATGTCTACCCTGCGCACGCCGACTCGACCGGCCCGGACCGTCTGACCGCCGTTTAGCGATCGAAGGGATGTATCGCCGCTGTGATTGCAAGTCATCGGCTTCGGTTCCTTATTCTTGCCGCGACAGCGAGCATAGTCGCCGTCCTTGTGCCGGCGACTACGGCTACTGGAGCCTCCATAGCCACGCGACCGTTCCAGCTGAACACCGTAAGCCCTCAACACTACGATATTACTATTAACGGCCCAGCACAGAGCTTTACCATCCATTGGTCAGGCACGGCGACCTTCCCGATTCGGGCATACATCATCCCAACCGAGAACTGCAGTAAGAACGGATTCACTTGCGGCAGTTTTTCGCATCGCTTCGCGCGCGGCACCAGCACTTTGGTCTGGCACAACGCCACGCGCTGCTACGGGAGCATCGCCGCTGCCTTCACCGGGCACGAGTACATCTATCTGGTCGACGCGAAGAATCAATACACCGACGCTCTTCCACTGACCTTTACGTGCAAACCCTGAGGCAGCTTCGCGATTTCTGACCCCTTGCACATTGCCGGTCGCGCCGGCGCTCCGTTCCGGCCGGTCGTGAGATCCTCAACGGGACACCGAATTAGTTTGCCGCCCGCGGGCAGTCCGCGCCGCCGGACGGGCCGGGGCCACGGTCACCCGTCGGCTGTGCACCTTCGCCGGGTTCTACCGCTACGCCGTGGAAGACGCTGGGCATGCCGCTCACGGTCCGCAGCCTTTTGCCCGGCCAGATCACGCGACGAGGTCTCGTTCGGCGCGACATGGTGTGCCGGAAGCCGGGCTGCCCTGGTGCAGCCGTCCAGTGGTTTGGCAGCCGTCGATCCGCCGCTCAGCCAACTGCCGGGCCGGCTTCCCGGCGCAGTTATCATATTAATAGTTTATATCGAGGGACTAATGTCGCAGCCTGTGATGTCGTCCGGCGCGGCGGCGCGACATGAGCGCGGCCACCGCGTCGGTCTTCGAGGTGGGCAATAACTGGCCGCTCTTCGATGCGGCTCCGTTCGCGCGAGCGTGATACATTGGCAGATCCATTGGCAACCACCCGGGCGCGGACATCTCCGGCACGCCATGAACTCTGCCAATGAGCCCGGCAGCGCAGAGTGCGAAACCTGCAACCCAAGCGACACCTGATGCAACTAGAGTGACTCAGGTGGTGGGGATCAAACCCACGACCGGCGGATTATGAGCCCGACGCATTCTCTTCCCGGGCGCCTCACCTGCGCTGACGTCCCGGCAATCGCATCACCGCTCGCTTGGCCCGCTCGTTTCGCGCATTTCCTATTGGCACGGCCATTGGCAGGCCAGCGGTGAATGTGCTTCAGCACCTTCCCGGTGTCCAGCCAGAGCCTGTTCACGGACAGTGATCTCGCCCGAGCCGCCAGCCGCAGCGAGATCCCCCTTGCCCGCGCCAGCCGGGCCAGCATCTCCACCGTCGGCAAGCTGCCGCCGCTCTCGATCCGTGCGATCGAGGACTGAGTCGTCCCCATGCGCCTGGCCAGCTCCGCCTGAGTCAGCCCGGCCCGGTCCCGCAGGTTATACACCAGTTCCGCCAGCTCTTCGCCCGCAGCTCCCCCAGCGTAATATTCGCCATCTGTCGCTCTCCCGATCCAGCGCCGCCGTGCCAGGAACCTCGATCGCCGTGCTCACGGTCCCGCCGTCTCCCGCCGCAGGCTCTCCCTAGCTAGTCACCCATGCCATGGGTGTAGTCGTGCTTGGTGGCAGACCTTGCGTGAAACGACGGCCGGCGATGCGGCCAGGATTGCTATTTGTGGAGTTCCCACAACGCAGCGGCTCCGGCCTGCGCGATGCGGGACATTGGTGTACCCGGCGGTAATCGAGCAGGGTAGAGACAGGTGCAGGCGACGCTCCGGGACCCGGACGTCGCCTTGTCTCTGCGTGGGTACTTGGGAGGCTCAGCCGGTGTTCAGTCGTGTCGCCATCGTCAACCGTGGAGAGGCCGCGATGCGGCTCATCCACGCCGTCCGCGATCTTTCGGCGGAAACCGGGACGCGGATCGAGACGGTCGCCCTCTACACCGACGCCGACCGCGATGCGACCTTCGTCCGTGAAGCGGACGTCGCCTACTTGCTGGGGCCCGCCTCGGCTCGCCCGTACCTCGACCACGCCATCCTGGAGCGGGCGCTGGTGGAGACCGGGGCCGACGCCGCCTGGGTCGGCTGGGGGTTCGTCGCCGAGGACCCGGCGTTCGCCGAGCTGTGCGAGAAGATCAGCGTCACCTTCGTCGGGCCGAGCGCGGAGGCGATGCGTAAGCTCGGCGACAAGATCGGCGCGAAGCTGATCGCCGAGGAGGTCGGCGTCCCGGTCGCGCCGTGGAGCCGGGGCGAGGTCGCCACCCTCGAGGACGCGCTGCGCGCCGGCGACCAGATCGGCTACCCGCTGATGCTCAAGGCGACCGCGGGCGGAGGCGGGCGTGGCATCCGCATGGTCGCCTCGGATGAGGACCTGGCCGACGCCTACGAGCGCACCCGCCAGGAGGCGCTGCGCGCCTTCGGCTCCGGCGTGGTCTTCCTGGAGCGGCTGGTCACCGGCGCCCGGCACGTCGAGGTCCAGGTCATCGCCGACGGGCAGGGCACCGCGTGGGCGCTGGGCGTCCGCGACTGCTCGGTGCAGCGGCGCAACCAGAAGATCATCGAAGAGTCCACCTCCCCGGTTCTGGCCCGCGAGCAGATCGCCGAGCTGAAGGCGTCCGCCGAGCGGCTCGCCATGGCCGTCGGCTATTGCGGCGCCGGCACCGTCGAGTTCCTCTACCACCCCGGCGAGAAGCTGTTCGCCTTCCTCGAGGTCAACACCCGGCTGCAGGTCGAGCATCCGATCACTGAGATCACCACCGGCATCGACCTAGTCAAGCTGCAACTGCACGTGGCGAACGGCGGGAAGCTCGAAGGCAAGCAGCCGGTCGAGAGCGGCCACGCCGTCGAAGCGCGGCTCAATGCCGAAGACCCGGACCGCGACTTCGCCCCTTCGCCCGGCCGCATCGCGCGCCTGGCCCTGCCCGCCGGCCCCGGCATCCGCGTCGATACTGGCGTCAGCGAGGGCGACAGCATCCCGGCTGACTTCGACTCGATGATCGCGAAGATCATCGCCTACGGCCGCGACCGCGACGAGGCGCTGGGCAGGCTGCGCCGGGCGATGGCCGAGACCACCGTGATCATCGAGGGCGGCGCGACCAATAAGAGCTTCGTGCTCGACCTGCTCGACCAGCCCGAGGTGATCGACGCGAGCGCCGACACTGGCTGGATCGACCGCGTGCGCGCCGAAGGCCGCCTGGTCACCCAGCGGCACTCCGCGATCGCCCTGGCCGCAGCCGCCATCGAGGCCTACCAGGACGAGGAGGAGGTCAGCCGCCAGCGGCTGCTGGCCACCGCGCACGGCGGGCGTCCGCAGGTGCAGCACGAGAGCGGCCGTCCGCTGGACCTCAAGCTCCGCGGCGTCGGCTACCGCGTGAGCGTGGCCCGCGTCGGCCAGAAGCGCTTCCGCGTCGGCGTCTCCGGCGGCGGTGACGTGCGCCCCGTCGACGTCGAGGTCGAGCGGTTCGACGCGCACAGCGGCCGGATCGTGGTCAACGGGCACCGCTTCCGGCTGGTGTCGGCCGCGCACGGCCCGATCCACCTGGTCGAGGTCGACGGCGCCACCCACCGGATCAGCCGCGACGAGGGCGGCGTCGTCCGCTGTCCCGCGCCCGCATTGGTTGTGGCGACGCCGTTGTCGGTCGGAGACGAGGTCGACTCGGGCGCGCCGATCCTGGTGCTGGAGAGCATGAAGATGGAGACGGTGCTGCGCGCGCCGTTCCGCGCCCGGGTGCGCGAGTGCCCGGTGTCGGTGGGCAGCCAGGTCGAGACCGGCGCGCCGCTGATGCGCCTGGAGCCCCTCGCCGACGAAGGCGCCGAAGAGGAAGCCGCGTGCACCGGCCAGACCGTCGAGATCGACCTGCCCGCCGAGCTAGCGGACGTGTCCGCGGGCGAGCGGGTCGAGCGCGGCCTGCAGGACCTGCGCAGCCTGCTGCTGGGCTTCGACGTCGACCCGCAGGACCGCAAGCGCGTGCTGTCCGGGTATTTGGCCGCACGGGCCGAGCTCGGTGGCCGGCCGCTGCTGGGTGAGCTGGACCTGCTAACGGTGTTCGCCGACCTGCTGGAGCTGAGCCGCAACAAGCCGGGCAGTGAGCTCGAGGTCGAGCCGGGCAGCCCGGTGCACAGCCCGCGCGAGTACTTCCACAGCTACCTGCAGAGCCTCGACGTCGAACGCGCCGGCGTCACCGAAGGGTTCCAGGCCAAGCTGAAGCAGGTGCTCGGGCACTATGGCATCGCCGACCTCGACCGCACGCTGGAGCTGGAGACCGCGGTCTTCCGGATCTTCCTGGCGCAACAGCGGATGCCGGCCGACGTCGCGGTCGTGTCGGAGCTGCTGCGGCAGTGGCTGGCCGGGGCGCCACCGCTGGAATCGATGAGCGAGCGCGCCGGGCTCACCCTTGAGCACCTGGTCGAGGCCACGCAGGTGCGTTTCCCCGCGGTTTCGGATCTTGCCCGCGGTGTGGTGTTTCGCTGGTTCGCCCAGCCGCTGCTGCGCCGCAACCGCGCCAAGGTCTACGCCGCGGTGCGCGACGAGCTGCGCTACCTGGACCGCAATCCGGACGCGCCGGACCGCGCAGAGCGGATCCAGGCCATGGTGGCTAGCGCGGAGCCGCTGGTCCGGCTGATCGGCCAGCGGATCGGGCGGCCCGGCCGGGACCACGCTCCGCTGCTGGAGGTGCTGACCCGCCGCTACTACGGCAACCGCGGGCTGTCCGTGGTGACCGCGCGGGAGACCGCGGGCTGCCGGTTCGTCACCGCCGAGCACACCGGGTCGGGCGGCGTGACGCGCCTGGTCACCACCGCCATCGACATCGCCGCGCTGCCCGACGCCATCGGCGCGGTCAGCACGTTCGCTGCCGACGTCGCCGAGCATGGGCTGGTCGCCGACCTCTATGTCATGTGGGAGGGCCAGCCGGACGCCGACGCGATGGCGGTGCGGCTCGGACAGCTCCTCGCCGAGCACCCGCTGCCCGCGGGCGTCCGCCGGATCACCACCACCGTCGCTGGCACCAGCGGCGCGGCGATGCACCACCACTTCACCTTCCGGCCTGACGGCGCGGGCTTCGCCGAGGACCGGCTGATCCGCGGGCTGCATCCGCAGATCGCGCAGCGCCTGCAGCTGCAACGGCTGCGCGAGTTCGACCTCACCCGGCTGCCCTCGGCCGACGAGGAGATCTACCTGTTCAAGGCCGTCGCGAAGAGCAACCCGGCCGACGAGCGGCTCTTCGCGATGGGCCAGGTCCGCGACCTGACACCGCTGCGCGAGGCCGACGGCCGGCTGGTCGCGCTGCCGACGGTGGAGGACGCGATCACCGCGGGCCTGGACGCGATTCGCAACATCCAGGTACAGCGACCGCAGAATAAGCGGTTCGACACTAACCGGATCATGATGTACGTCTGGCCGCTGGCCGAGCTGACCGCCGACGAGCTCAACATGCTGGTCCAGCGCATTCTGCCGACCACTGCGGGCGCCGGGCTGGAGGAGGTCCAGTTCCTGGCCCGCCAGCGCACCGCCGCGGGCGAGCTGGCCGAGGTCTCCGTGCGGATCATCCTCGACCCAGGCCACGGCGCGCGCCTGGACGTCGGCAAGCCGTCGACGGAGCCGGTGCAGCCGCTGGACGACTACCGCCAGAAGGTGCTGCGCGCGGCCCGGCGCGGGAACGTCTACCCGTACGAGCTGACGGGCGTGCTCGCCGGGCCGGAGGGCAGCTTCGTCGAGCACGACCTCGACGACCACGGCTTGCTCGTGCCGGTGGACCGGCCGAAGGGCAAGAACACCGCCGCGATCGTCGCGGGCGTCGTCATGACGCCGACCGAACGGCACCCCGAAGGCGTCACCCGCGTGCTGCTGCTCGGTGACCCGACGAAGGCGCTGGGCGCGCTGTCGGAGCCGGAGTGCTCGCGGGTGATCGCCGCGCTCGACCTGGCCGAGCGGATGCGGGTCCCGCTTGAGTGGTTCGCGCTGTCAGCGGGCGCACGGATCTCCATGTCCTCGGGCACCGAGAACATGGACTGGGTTGCCGCCGCGCTCAAGCGCATCGTCACGTTCACCCAGGACGGCGGCGAGATCAACATCGTGGTCGCGGGGATCACCGTCGGCGCCCAGCCATACTGGAACGCCGAGGCGACCATGCTCATGCACACCAAGGGCATCCTCGTGATGACGCCGGACTCGGCGATGGTGCTCACCGGCAAGCAGTCGCTGGACTTCTCCGGCGGCGTGTCAGCCGAGGACAACTTCGGTATCGGCGGCTACGACCGCGTGATGGGCCCGAACGGCCAGGCGCAGTACTGGGCGCCTAACCTGCCGGCCGCTCGCGACGTGCTGATGGCGCATTACGACCACACCTACGTCGTGCCCGGCGAGACGGCGCCGCGGAAGGCGGACACGAACGACCCGGTCGACCGCGACGTCTCCGAGTTTCCGCATGCGATCGTCGGCAGCGACTTCACCACCGTCGGCCAGATCTTCTCCGCAGAGTACAACCCGGACCGCAAGAAGCCGTTCGACATCCGCGCGGTGATGCGCGCGCTGTCCGACCAGGACCACCCGGTGCTGGAGCGCTGGGCCGGCATGGCCGACGCCGACACCTCGGCGGTGCAGGACGTGCACATCGGCGGCTGGCCGGTCTGCCTGATCGGGATCGAGTCGCGGTCGGTGCCGCGGCGCGGCTTCCCGCCCACCGACGGGCCGGACACCTACACCGCGGGCACGCTTTTCCCGCGGTCGTCGAAGAAGACCGCGCGGGCAATCAACTCGGCGTCTGGCAACCGGCCGCTGGTCGTGCTGGCGAACCTGTCCGGGTTCGACGGCTCGCCGGAGTCGATGCGCCGGCTCCAGCTGGAGTACGGTGCCGAAATCGGCCGGGCGATCGTCAACTTCGACGGCCCGATCGTGTTCTGCGTGATCTCCCGCTACCACGGCGGCGCGTTCGTGGTGTTCTCCAAGGCACTCAACCCGAACCTGACCGTGCTGGCGTTGGAAGGCTCGTTCGCCTCAGTGCTCGGGGGCGCCCCGGCGGCGGCCGTGGTGTTCTCCGGTGAGGTGAACAACCGCACCGCGACCGACCCGCGGGTGACCAAGCTGCAGGCGCAGGTCTCGGCAGCCAGAAGCGCCGAGCGGGCGGCGCTGAACGCCCAGCTCGCCGAGGTACAGTCCGCCGTCCGGGCAGAGAAGCTCGGCGAGGTCGCCGCCGAGTTCGACCGGGTGCACAGCATCCAGCGCGCGGTCGAGGTCGGCTCTGTGGAGGCGATCATCAGCGCCGCCGAGCTGCGGCCACGGATCATCGAAGCCATCGAGCACGGCATGAAGCGCTGACGCCACTGCACGACGGCAGGCACGGTGTGGCGACGCTGGCGCTGGAGGCCGAGCCAGACATCAAGATCGTTAGCGCCCAGCTCGGGCATAGCCAGACGAGCATCACGGACAACCTGTGCCAGCATGTACGGCGGGCCGTCGCCCGACCCTACCGGTCGTAATCTGCGGCCGGCTCACCATGCCTGCTCAGTGCCGCTGGGGCTTGGCGTAGGCGGATCGTGACCATGATCACCATCAAGGCGCAGACGTCGAAGATCGCGGCAACGGTGAAGGAGCTGGCCATGCCGTGGGTGAGAACTTGACGTGCCTGAGCCACTGGTCCGTCGCCAGTGATCGGATGCCGCATCGCAGCCCGGGTCGCGTGCCCGAACACGGTGACAAGAATCGCCAGGCCGAGCGCTCCGCCGACTTGCTGCGTCACGTTGATCATGCTGGCGGCGGCACCGGAGTCCTCGGACCGCACGTTGTGCAGTGAGGCGACTGTCAGCGGCACGAACGTCAGCCCCATGCCCGCCCCGAGCAGCAGCATCGGGCCGAGGATTCCAGGCAGGTAGCTCGTTGCTGGTGAGATGTGCGCGAGCCAGGACATGCCGGTAACCACGGGAACCAGGCCGGCCATCATCAGCGGCTTGGCTCCGAAGCGCGGGATCAGGCGGGGCGCGGATCTGGACACGGCGAACAGGGCTCCGGTCATCGGCACGAACGCGAACCCTGCCTGCAGCGGGCTGAACCCCAGTACTTCCTGAACGAACTGGGTAAGGAAGAAGAACATCCCGAACATGCCTGCTACCAGCAGCAGTCGCGCGACGTAGGAGCCTGCCCGGCCAGCGTCGGCGAACAGGTGCAGTGGCGTGATGGGATGCGGGCTGCGGGACTCGTTGACGACGAAACAGACCAGGAGAATGGCTGCGGCCGCGAACGCTCCCTGCGTCAGCCGGTCGCCCCATCCGTTCGACGCGGCGCGGATGAACGCATACACCAGCGCAGACATTCCGGTCGTCGACGTGAGAGCGCCGGTGATGTCAAACCGGCCCGGCTGGCGCGGGGACTCGGCCAGGAGCCGAGGCGCCGACGCAAGCACGGCCAGGCCTATAGGCACGTTGATGAAGAGCACCCACCGCCAGGACACCCATTCGGTGATTACGCCGCCGAGGACCAGCCCGAGGGATGCGCCGCCCATGGCGACCGCGGTGAAGATCCCTAGCGCGCGAGTCCTTTCTCGCTCCCCGGGGAAGTTAGAGATGATCATCGCGAGCACGGCGGGTGAGGCTATCGCGCCACCGATTCCCTGAACGGCGCGCGCGGCGAGAAGCCACGGACCCGTCGTGGCCAGGCCGCCAGCCAGTGACGCGCCAGTGAAAAGGGCCAGGCCCGCCATGAAGACTCGCCGCCGGCCGAGGATGTCGCCAGCCCTGCCGCCCAGAAGGAGCAGGCCGCCGAAAGTCAGCGCGTAGGCGTTCAGTACCCAGGACAGGTTCGCCGCGGAGAAATGCAGGCCGCGCGCGATGCTCGGCAGGGCAATGTTGACCACCGTCATGTCGAGGACGATCATCAACTGGGCGCAGAGGACGACGGCGAGAGCGGTACCTCGCCGGTCACGGCCGGCTCTCGCCGGCGGAGGACTTGCCATGACTTGACGTGTTATCGAGGAGATAGACACGAGTTCCTTCCTGTATGCACGCTTCGGAAGGCCGCTGGTCCGACCATGCAGGATGGCCAACGTGCCCGGAGTAAGCTAGCCTTAATTCGGAGGATCCCTCCGGTAACTATACGGAGGATACCTCCGCTTTGCAAGTCGGATCGGGTGATGGTCTATGGGCACAACCGAGGAGGCCGGCAGTGTCGGCCGGGACCGGCATATGCGCGCCGACGCGCGGCGCAACTACGACCGGTTGCTCGCGGCCGCCCTGGCGGCGTTCAGCGAGCAGGGCGCCGACACGGCGTCCCTCGAGGAGATCGCGCGACGTGCCGGGGTCGGCATAGGCACCCTGTATCGACACTTTCCGACCCGCCAGGCACTGCTGGAGGCCGTGTACCGCGATCAGGTGGATGCGCTCGGCGTCAGGGCCGCGGAGCTGAAGCAGGCCAAGTCGCCCGGCGCCGCGCTCGCGCAGTGGCTCCAGGCCCTGGTGACGTTCGGCAGCACGAAGCGAAGCCTGACCACGGCGTTGCTCGAGACTCCCGACAAGGAGTCCGAGCTGCTGTCATCAGCCGGCCTGGTCCTGCGCGAGTCGACGACGCAGTTGCTGGAAAGAGCGCAACAGGCGGGGGTTGCCCGTACTGACGTCAAGGGAACCGATGTGCTTCGGCTCGCCCACGGCGTCAGCATGGCAGCCGAATGGGCACCTGGCGACCCCGGGCAGGCAGAAAGAATGCTGACCCTTGTTATCGACGGCCTGCTCATCCGCGATGAGCAGGCGTACGCTGACAACGGCCGCAATGTAATGCCCGCCTAGCGATCTGGGCGCTCACAGGTCATCGCCAACGGCGAGAAAGTAATACTGGTGATGCGAACGCCGGGTATCTTCCAGGACCGGCCCTGGCATGACGACGATCGAACCCACGACGTTGTCACAGTCCAGGACGAACTGATCGTCGGATTGCGGGCCTGCTGCGACCGAAGCGAGGCACGATCGCTCGCCGGTGATCGTCTAGCTATCCGACATTCAGCCCGCCGCGGCCAGGCTGTCCCGACCCGGGACTTCCGCCAGCGATCTTCTCCAGCCCAGGTCACGCCGCCGCCGCGGGGCGGCAGCCGCAGGCATCCCTGGAATCGCATCAGCAATCCCCCACTGCGCCCGTTTCGCACACGTCCCTTTGGCACCCTCATTGGCAGCGTCCATCGGATCCCGCGGGATGACTAGTCCGCGTGCAAGATTCATAGGTCACTCTCCGTGACAACCACCGAGCGGCGCCACTGCCGTCCGCTATGGCGCTTCCGGGCTTAGCCAATTGCCCGCGCCGCCGCGTCAGCTGAATCTCAGGCGCTCGACTGGCTGCCTGGTGATGTCGGCGATGACCTCGAAATCCTTGTCCTGGTGCAAGACGGTGAGGCCAGCCAGTTCCGCAGTGGCCGCGATGATCAGGTCCGGGATTGATGGCGCGCGGTGCTGGCCGCGGTCCGCCAGCAAGGTGAGGACTTCGACTGCCCGGTCCTCGATCGCCGGGGTGAGATACTCCACGGGCATCGCCGACAGCGGCGGCTGCCGCAGCCCGGCCCGCAGATCGGCGGCGGTCCGGGCCGAGTAGCCGACTTCCAGGCGAGTGACGATCGTGATCCTGACCAGGCCGCGCTCCATCCGCCCGGCCCACTCCCCGGCGTCCGGGCTCACGGCAAAGCGCACCAGGGCGGACTTGTCGATCAGCCAGGTCACTGCCACGCTCGTGACATCACGTCCGGGTCCGCCAGGTCGCCGAACGTCTCGGCGAACCTGGCCAGATCACTAGCGCTCACATGCGAGCCCGGCGTCGCAGCATCCTGAGCCAGGCGGCGGCGCACATATTCGCTGCGCGACAGCCCGAGCCGTCCCGCATTCGCGTCCACCGCCGCGATCACGTCGTCCGGCACATCACGGATCAGCACATCAGTCATGCCCACCACCTCCTCCTGATGATATCCAATGATATCACGTTGGCGGCGGCCACGCTCGGACCGCGAGCATCGGCTGGTCGGCCGACAACAAGCCGAGCACTCGCAGCAGTGATCACTGTCCATGAACCTGGCCAATCTCAACTAAGGCTCGTCAAGCAGTAGAACTAGCCGATGCGCGCGGGGTCCCACACTTTCCGCGACAAAAGCGCGCGGTGCGCGGCGCAGCGGTGGCGTAAACATTCAGGTGCGTCCCGAACGCAGGAAGGAGCTTGATGTAGGTAGGGCTTCTTGATGCGGTGCTGTACGGAAGATGGAGGTAGGCCCTCCGGATCCTCCCTGCGGGGGGCGGTTCCAAACCACCCACTGCTGCGTTAGCTGAAGACT
>DATKQH010000319.1:0-22169 GCA_035532775.1 Streptosporangiaceae bacterium | reverse complement strand
CCCAGCCACCGGCCAGGTTCTACGCTGAGCCCTGCGGCCACCGCGCGGTCATCATGAGTCGTCACAAACCATGATCATCAAACGGTGGCCGCCCCACGTCCACCCACTACGCCCGCCAGGTCACGAAGTCCGGTTGGAGTATTAAGTCACACGGACCGTGATCATCAGATGGTGCACGGGTGTGTAGTTCAATGGCCATGCGGAAACGATGATGGCAAAGGCATTAGAAACGTGCAGATAGCAAGATTGTTTAGAACAGGCTCAGCGGTTGTCGTGAAGGCGATATTTCTGATAATCCAGGCGCATGGACACGAGGCAGAGGGCGCGCATCACGGCTTCGCATGCACGTCGGCTGGCATGGTTCGAAGACAACCTTGGCGCAGTGACGGGCATACCCGAGCCGCTCAGACCCAGCCCAGCGGGACCGGATGTTTACCAACCGTGGTCTCATGCGGTGCATCAAGGATCAGATCCCCGTCGGCGTGCTCCGCGAGCGCGAGCCCGTCAAGGGGCGCAGCCAATGCGACGTCCTAGGTCTGGCCGTGCCGGTCCGCTGGTACGACGGCTATTTCCTCTTCGAAAGCACCGGACCAGACGGCGCACCGTCCCGAGACACGCTCTCTGACATCCTGGAAGCGCAAGCTGAAGCCGACGCCGAACATGACGATCAGACGGCGCTTCCGCCGACAGATGACTATGACGCCAGGCTCCGCCTGTACAAGCAGATCGTCGCCCGTCGCGGCCAGGCAAGATTCGCCCGCCGCGCTGATGGCTGCCTACTCCGGGCGCTGCGCGGTAACGGGATGCACGGTACAGGCGGTACTGGAGGCTGCGCACTTGCGGCCGTACCGCGGACCGGACTCCAACGTGACCGGCAATGGCCTGCTCCTGCGCGCGGACATCCACACGCTGCTAGACCTCCAGCTCCTAGCCTAGGAGGGCTTGGCGAAACCGTTGGCGAAACTCGGCCATGATTACCTAGGAAGCACGACGCCGGGCAAGCCCAAGAATCTTGAACTTGCCCGGCGTGGCCTCGCACGTTCGCGGTGCTACCGGCGAAACGATAGCCGGGAGTGAGCAGCACACGGAGCGTGGCGGGCCTTCATGGGGCCTTCCCGCGCCACTTTAGCGTTCTGGTTCCTGCCGTCGGCAGGAGGCGCGCCGTGTGACCCCGCTCACACGGAAGGATGTGTGTCATGGCCGGATTGGCCACATTCAAGTACTATCGCGACCACGCTGGGAAGTGGCGGTGGCGGCTGCGCGCACCCAACGGTGAGATCATCGCCGACTCAGGGCAGGGGTACCACCAGCTAGAAGACTGCTTCGGTGGTATCGACCTTGTGAAGCAGTACGCGCCCACGGCTTCGGTAGAAGCTGAGGCTTAGCCAGAGGGCATGATCGTGTGCTGCCCTCCGCAGGGGCAGCACACGATCATGTAGGCAGGGAACTCGCTCACCATGCCTGTCAGGCGCTCAGCGTAAGGATCGCCGTCCTCCAGCGGACGTGAGCACTGCCCGCAGCGCAGCCCCCAGGGCCACTCCTCGGCGCGGACGATCAGGGCCTCCGGGTTACCGCTCCGGTCACCTGGCATCTGATTCTCCCAGGATGTTCCGCATTATGCGGCCCGTGCTATTCCTGTATTTACTGTGGCGGACGCCAGTCTGGCCAGGATCGTCAGGTCCACATGCAGCCGGACCCGGGCGAGCCGCCGGACGCGCAGGGGAGCATTCCCCACTCGTGCTTGAGCCGGCCGAACTCGCGCTCCACCGCGCCGCGCTGGTGGTACAGGCCCTTCCACCGGCCGGTGCCCCTGGGGATGAGTGTGTGCAGCCGGGACGCCTTTACCCAGACCGATGCGGGAACGCACTCGTCCGTGGGGCAGCGCCACTTGGACGCGCCGCGTTTCGCGTCGGCCCCGGCGAACGCCCAGGTGCCATGGTCACATGAGGGTGGGTTGTGCTTCCCGGCCTTGACGCGGGGGTCATCCGCAGCGGGATGACGGACCGGATGCCGTAGCCCTCAGCCGTCTCGTAGACGGCCTCGGCGTCGTAGCCACGGTCCATGACCAGCACGGCGGGCGTGAACTCGCGGGCGTGCATGATGTCCACCAGCACGGGGACCATGGGGATCTCGGAGTCCTTCGCGGTCTCCACCTGCCACGCCAGCGGCAGGCCGGTCGTGGTGCAGACCGCGGCGTGGACCTTGTACCCGTAATAGCCGCCGCCGGAGCGGGTGGAGATGGACGACCGGTGGCCCCAGGAGGCGTCGGGGTCGGAGTACCGCTCCCGCACCTTCCCGCCGCGCGAGACGTAGCGCTGGCCGTTGGCGTAGGCCGGCAAGTCGGAACCGTCAATGGCGATGGTCTGGCCCATCTGCGGGTAGGCGGTGTGCAGAGTAGCGAGCACCCGGTCAATGCAGGCGGTGAGCATGTCCCCGTGGTCGCGGAGCTTGGTGGCGAACCTGTAGCACGCCCAGTGTGACGGGGTACCGCCGATAGCCTCGCGCAAAGCAGTGTGCTCGGCGATCAGTCGGGCGGTGCGGGTCCATGTCGGCAGGGCGTAGATGGCCTTGACGAGTGCCGCTCCGACCATCGTGCGGATGGGGTAGCCGGGCCGTCCGGTCCACCGGGTCTCGTCAAGATCCGCGATGAACTGGACGATCTCGGGCAGGCGCAGCAGGGCGGCGACCTGCCGGGCGTCATGCCCGG
Source organism: Streptosporangiaceae bacterium (assembly GCA_035532775.1). Taxonomy (GTDB): domain Bacteria; phylum Actinomycetota; class Actinomycetes; order Streptosporangiales; family Streptosporangiaceae; genus Chersky-822. The sequence goes on along the minus strand of DATKQH010000319.1, from coordinate 19,462 downwards.
GTGGTACTTTGGTGGAGGCCATTGGGGTGCATCCCTTTGGTCCAGGCCCCCGCCGTGTTAGCGCACTGGCGTGGGCCGCCTGTTATTCACTTACAGGCTCCACATTATCGGGAGGGTCTGACATTTTTACCGGTTAATCCCACGAGGTGTGACATGGCATTAAGACCATTCGATGATGTTTGGCAGAGCCTCACATGGGCGGATGAAGAGGCCGAAGCACTCAAGACCGAGATCGATTACTTTCGTGAGCCGAAGCCGAACTCCGTTGAAGCCGAGAGTTACCCGGACGACTCCGGGGGCGAGATCCTCTTCGAGCCGGGCACGCGCCCGGACCTGATGCTGTGGACCAAGCAGGTCGGCGCAGCAATCGGCTACATGCGGGCCGCTCTCAACTACGCTTCTTACCAGATCGCGCTTATTGATTGTCCCGGTGAAGCCCATAGGGTTGAGTTTCCGGTGTTCAGCGACCCTGGGCTGTTCCAGCAGCAGAACAGAATCGGAAACTTCGCGCAGAACCGTTTCGGCATTATCGAGGCGGTGCAGCCGTACCCGGGACGGACACAAGAATTGTGGTGGCTCCACGAGTTGGCCCGTTTCCACCGTCACCGCCTGATCCGTCCGGTTATCGATACTCCCAGCCAGTTCCAGCATGTGATCCGCCTCATCAGGGGCGACCTCGCGGACATCACGTTCGAGACAGCTGGCTTTGAGATCAGACCGGATGGCAAGGCAGTAATCGGCCGCTGGCGCAACGCCAGACCCGCCGATACGCAGGTAGACGTGGAGCCCAACCTCGCCGTGGAGGTAGTCGTGGACGATCCCCTGGTCCGACACGAGACGCTGCCTGTACTGCTGTTCAAGATGTGGCAGGTCACGCGCAAGATCCTGACTGCGCTGGAGGAGACGTTCCCGTAGTTCGTCTGCGGTCTCCGCAGCGTGGGGGACGGCGACTCCGGGCATGCGGCAATCCTCCTTGCAATAGTGAAGTTAGAGATCAGGCGCGCTTGCGCCGCCACTAAGTACCTTGCAGGCAGGCGGTTACTTCTCCGCTACGAAGGTGCCCCAGCCGACCCGGCTCTCGATCAGTCCCTCGCGCTGCAACTGGGCCAGGGCCTTGCGGACGGTCCCTGCCGCGAGCTCGTACTCCTGCGCCAGCGAGAGCACCGAGGGGATGCGGTCGCCGGGCGCGAGTTCGCCGCTCTCAATGCGCGCCCGCAGCAAGTCAGCAAGTTGCTGCCAGGGTGGTACGACGGACGACCGGTTGATCATGTGTAGACGATAGTTACCCAGGTCTTACCTAAGCGATACACGCCGAGACATGGTGAACTGTGGATAGGCATGGCACAATCGGCCCGTGACGCCCTGGGAGGAGCACGAATACCGCCAGATCCACAGTGCCCTTGCCCGGCTGCGCTGGCACTGGGACGGGGCCTACCAGTTCGGGTGGGACGGGGCCAAGTGCTTCGCCGTCCGGGCCGACACCGGGACGATGGTGACCGCGCCTACCCCGGAAGGACTGGCTGAGGCAGTCAGACTGGACTACTGCGCACAGCCCGTGCCACGCGACTGACAGCAGGTCGTTAACCTGCGGCGTATCAGGCCAGACTCGGCCTGCCGAAGATGGCGTGTTAGGGCCTGTTGTCGGCGTGGCACCGCTGGTTTGCGGGGTGGGGACTGCTCCAGGCACAAGTTCGGCCACGACGCGACATCTTCCGGGCAGACTTTATGGTGCGAAGTATTCTGGCCGTAGCACACGGCATGGCTCCTGCGGGGGCCGATCACCGGCAATCCCAGACCGGGAAGCCCTTTCAATTGGTTCAACCACGAAAATCTGGCGTCGCCAGGGACGTGGAAGCGATCCCACGCTTTCCGAGCGACACAAAGGGAAGCGGCTGCCATGTCGGCATGGCTCCCTTGAGTTGCTGCCACCCGTCGCAGGACTCGGCGACGCCCGCAAGCCAAGCGTGGTCTATCTCGCCTGACGCTGTGACGGGCATATAGATGCTGATCTTCCCGAGTTTGTTGAGGTAAGCCTTCCGGTAGTAGGAGAAGCGCCATGTCACCGCATTGAGCGCGGTGATCACGTAAAAGGCGCTCCCGAGCGGGAAGCTCCCGGGGATCTTGCAGACGAACACGTCGTCTTTGGGGACGATCTCATATGGATGGTAGAAGCTCGTCAGCGGCGTCCCATTTGCTGCCACGGTGACCACGTTCTGGAAACGCGGGTATTTCGGGCCGAGGTCATAGAAGCCCAGTATCCCGTTGTGGTCGGTGCTGGACGAGATGACCGGCACGAAGCCTGGGTCCTCAACGTTGAGCGCGTGGATGCTGCCCTTGAAAATTCCAGTGCCCACAGGGCCAAAAATTTCTGGCAGCGTGAACAGTGCGAAGCCTGCCGGGCCGTTGACTGGTCGCGGGGCGGGCTCGCCGGGCGCCAGTGCGCGAACGAGGGTCGCAGGGTCGGCTGTCCTGATCAGGAGTGCAAGATATTCGCGAACTGCGTGCTGGATATCTGTCAGGATCATGGAAGGGCTCGGCTGCGGTTCATCAAGATATACCTGCGGCAGAAGCTCGCACAGGTTATCGGCCGGGTCGATCGTGGCGGCCTTGATGAGTGCCGCAACCGGAACGACATCTGACGCCGGATAACGGATCATGCGCTCAACATCGGCGGACACGACCGAAAGGTGATCAGGGACACGGGTTGACCGCTTCCGCGTGCCCTTGACCTTCGCATAGCCGTCAGTTGCGACGCGTGCCCAGAGCACCCTGTCTTCTGTGTAGCGGTGTGGGCGCCCCTTCTCGATCACTACGCCCACCGTGTCCATGGAAACCTCTGGGTAGAACAGATCCTCCGGGAAAGAAATCACTGCACGCAAGGTGTGGGACGCTAGGAGCCTGTCTCTGCGCCATTTGAGCGGCGCGCCGCTCTTGACCATGACCGGAGATGGGAGTACCGAGAACACGAGGCCGCCGTCCTCGGTCTGGCTGAGTGCATGATCAACGAATCTGTACTCCTTCTCGTCACCGGCCTTGAGCGCAAACGGAGGGTTCATCAGCACCCGGGTGGCCCCGGGCATCAAGCCGCTTGCGGGAACCTTCCGGAACTCGCCAGTGCGCTCGCCGTTGCGTGTGGCGTAGGCCAGGTAACGGCGCAAGGCGTCGTCGTCAATGATGTTCGTAGAGCCATCGCCCCTGAAGATCATGTTGATCACAGCCAGGGCCGCGATCTTCGGCTGCTGCTCAATCCCGAAGATTCGCAGCGTCCGGAAGGCGTCGAAGTCCTCGCCGAGGCTTGATGTAAGGCGCACCTCATCAAAGGCGGACACCAGGAATCCGCCTGTGCCGCATGTGGGATCGAACACGACATCGACGCTTGTAATCGGCAGCATCGCTGCCGCCCACCGCGTGATGTGGCGGGGAGTCAGCACGATGCCAAGATCCTTGGCGCCGTTTCCATACTTGAGGAACGCCTCGTAGAACTCGCCAAGCACGTCCGTGCCCGAACGCATCGCCGCCGAGATGTTGATATGGCGGAGAGCGTCCGCAGTCTTCACCAGCGCGCCGACAAACTTGCGCCGGGCATTGTCTTCCTTCGGTAGCCGCAGTGCGATGTGGTCGGCGAAGTGCCCCTTACGTGCCGCATCGAGGCGTGCCTGGGCCGTCAGGTTGATCTGCTGCACATAGGCGCGCGGGGGCAACTCTGCATCGGGCATGTTGTCCATCGCGATGGTGAGCAAGATCGAAGCAACTACCGCAGCGCGGTCGTCCTTATTCACTGATGCGGCGTGCATGGTCTCGTTGATGGTTGCGGCAACGCGCAGCAGCTCGCTCTCATCGAGCATGAGGTCCCGCAGCGTCGCCGAGTCCTCCTTGAGGATCTGCTGAAGGGTTTCCCTGGGGAACAGGGAGGTGATCGGCGTCCCGTCGTAGCTGATGATCGCGTGCTTGCCGGTACCGTCGATGAAGTAGGTGTGGCGCAGGTACCCTTCAGCGGCGTTCCCGGCAATCCCGGTGTAGAAGGCGCAGCGCTGCTTGGCCACGCTGTTGATGAGGTTCGCGTACTGGCGCGCCTCGCTGACAGCCCGGTCAAGATCGCTCATCTTGCCCTTGGCCTCAATCACCCAGAACACCCGGCTGGTCTTGCTGACCACGACCACGTACTCTGGGGCCTGCTTCCCCAGTGCCTTCCGCAGGCCGTCATCGTCGACGTGCTCGTGCTGGTCGTAGACGTCGCCCTGCGGATCGGTGGCCGGGTTGTTTGTGTTCCAGTTCAAGCGGCGAAGGTTGTCTCGTATGTCTGGATAAATGCGGAACTCTGAACTGCGGGCCATGCCGACGAGCCTAGGTCTCATGACGTTGCCAAGACTGTAACCTCGCCGAAGTAGGGTAACGATCATGGAATCCTGGGGTCCAGGCGTGATCGCGGAACCAGTCTCACCGCAGGCCAAGCGGGTTTCGCCAAACCCTCCTAGCCATCGATCCAGACACGCGGCGGGTCGTCATCGCAAAGTCCCTCGCCGGAACCCAATACCACGAGCTAGAAGGCCGCTGGCTCGCCGAACCGCGGATGCCTGGCCAGCAGCCAGCGGCGGAGACTCTGGATCAGCTCTGGCGGGACTTCGCGGATGCTGAAGCGGCAAGAGGCCACGCCACCTGAGAAAGCCTACGATGACAGTATCCAGTGGATCCTCCACCGCGCCCGGCAGAGCCTGCGCGAGGAGGCCCTGCCGGGCGTGCTCGCCGACAACCCCAGCAAGAGCCGGGCCGGCTAGCCTCCGGCGTCTAGATCGAGCTGGCCCTCGACGGCAGCGTCGATCAGGCGTTGCGCATGTTCGCGGACCTCTTCGGGTTGTCCGGCCAGGTTAGCTGCCACGGTCGCGCTGGGCATGCTCAGGATGCGCTGCATCTGGGCGGCCATCTCCGGGGCCTGGCCCAGCGCTGAAGCAACGGCGTGGAGGTTCTCGCTCCAGCCGGCTCTCAGCATCGCGAGCACCATGGGAACGACGAAAAGGACGAACTCGGGGTGCTGGTCCATGTGGCTGAAGAATGCGAGCCCGGTGTAGTTCTCGTCGTCGAACAAGGCGCCGATCACGCGGACCATCAGGGGCAGGTACCGGACGAGAGAAACTACCAGCTGCCTGGCTGCGGCCAGGTCGGCGTCAGTGGCGTCAGCGACGGTGTTTCGCAGGTTCGGCAGCCCGACAATGGTCGCGGCATCGAACAGGTCTTCTGCCGGACCGGTTAGCCATGGCCCGCTATCGGCGATGGCGTTCCGGCGTCCGTTCGGAGCGATGCCCATGACGCGCTCTACCGTTCCGGCTTCGGCGGATGTTCCGTCGATCGCCTCGCCAAGGCCGAACATGCGAAGGATCAGCGCCATAGCGTGGGCTCGCTCGCCGGCGGCTACACGGCTGCGGCGCGGGATCGGTGCTGTCCCTCGCTTGGCGGATAGTGTCTTGGCCAGGGCGTCGATGGCCTGGTCGCGGGCAGCGTCGTCGGCTGGATCGAGACTGAGCCGACGGGCTTGCTGGCTGATGGCCTGCTCCATCGTCTCGGACATGGACCGTAGCTGGCTGGACAGGGCCTCGCGTATGGCAGGAGCCGGGATGGCGAATCCGTCCATCCAGAGCAGGACCTTGAGCAAGTCCGGATCCTTGCTGTGCTGGCGCCATCGGACAAGGGCGGCGAGCTGCCGGTCTGTGCCAGCCGGGTATTGCCAGACTGGTACGCGACCGCGGTAGCCGGCCCTGCGTGGGCGCGGGATCAGGCCCTGGGCACGGAAGGACTCCAGCATCCGGTCGCTGATCTCGCAGCCAGCCTCCGAGGCCGCACGGAACAGATCAGCCCCCTCCAGCCCGGTGACGGGCTCGTCAGTGGTCATGGCACACCAGCCTACCGTCTGAGCACTCCCATCCAAATAGGCTCTAACTTGCCAGATCGCTGAGTACTCCCAGAAGGATCCCCTGTAAGTTGCATCTGCTCGAAAAGTGCTTGCACCTGGGTTTCCGACTTTGGTCTGATGGTGAATTACATCACTGTAACTGCTCGGCTAGTTCTCCCGGTAGATACTTCCTCTGCTGGGCAGATGGTACCGCCAGACCTAAGCAAGGAACGCGACATGACCACGCAATGCCCACCCCCCTCAGCCGGGAACTTGTCCAACGACCAGCCATACCGGCGCGGCGACCACCTGCGCGCCGGCAACCCAGGCTCCCCTCACCACGACGGCATCTACCTGGGCGACGACCTCGTCATTCATCTCACTGGCGGTGAAGGCGGCGGGAAGGCCAACGCCCGCGTTCGCATCGATACCCTGGCCCTCTTCGCCAGCGGCCGGCCAGTGACCGTCCGGCCATACGCTGAACACCACGACCCCGACGCCATCATCGCGCGAGCCATGTCCAAGCTCGGCGAAGGCGGCTACCACCTGATCTTCAACAACTGCCAGCACTTCGCCCGCTGGTGCGCGACCGGCGACCACCACAGCGAGCAGGTCACCTCGGCAGCTGCCACGACAGGCACCGTCGGAGTACCGGTCATCACAGCAGTGGTGGGCTTCAACGTAGTCGGCTCGGCAGGCCTGGTCACCGGGCTCAGCGGCCCTGGGATCATGTCCGGCCTGGCAGCCTACGGCGCTCTGGTAGGGGGCGGAGCCGTCGCCGGCCTGGTTGTCCTCGGCTCCGCACCGAGCCTGGCCACAATCGTGATCATGAACAAGGCGCTGCACGAAGACGACGACCTGCCGCAACCCGAGAGAGACGCCCGGACAACTGGGCGTGTCGGTACTGTGGCCGGTGCACTTGCCGGCTCGATCGGCAGTGTCGCTGCGGTCAGTGCGCTCGGCGTCCCAGGCCTAAGCGCAGTCGGCATCTCTTCAGGCCTCGCCACCATAGGCGGCGCCGTCGGCGGCGGCATGGCCGCTGGCGCGATATCCGTCATTGCCGCACCCGCCGTTGCAGCAGCAATCGCTGGCTACCTCGCCTACCGATTCGCTCGCTGGCTGACCACTCCAGAACCCAATCCGGCACCAGCTCAGTAGACCAGCACCGAAGCCGACCGACCTTGGGAGCAGATTGGGAGCAGGCAGGGGACGCCAGATGCGGTTCGGGACGAAAAGGTCGCTGGTTTCGCCGCGCTCGCCGACGCCGATCTCGCCCTACGCGGCCAACTGACCGCGTAATCTGTGGCCGTGGCGCATGCTTCACCTGCAGTCAGACAAGCGCTGAACACACTCCAGGGCCGGGTCCGGCAGCGCCTAGCTGGGACCGAGACGATCGTCGAAACGATCCGGGACACGCGCCGCGAGCCAGCCGCGGAGCTGCCTTTGACCGACGAGCACTTGGCCGCGGTGAAGGCCGCCGAGGACGCTATCGCGGGAGATGAGCGGTTCGAACACCTGGCTCCGGCCAGGGATCTGATCTTGGAGTTCGCTGCAGACAGTGCTGCCGACCGTCAGGCCGATCATGTCAAGCCCTTCATGGAGCGCCACGGGCAGGACATCAGCTCCCGGGTGTGCTACTTCGGCATCGAGTCACTTCGTGTCAGCCAGGCCGCAGAATTGGCCGGCATCCGACTGCTGCCCCCCGATCATCCGGAGATTCCAACCACTAACCCACTGTTCAAACTCGATCCGTCGATCACCAGCTTCGCAGCCGTTCCGGTGACCGGCACGAACACCGTCCTTATGGCCGCCCGGACAAGGAAGCTCGCCGAGCATGCCCTGCGCTTCATTCTGCGCGACCACCTGTCCCGCACCGCCGCCCAGCCAACCACGAGCTCGACGCCCGTACCAGTACGAGATCGCGGTCCTGTGCGAAACTGCTCGCTCGTCTTGTGCGGGTACCAGGATTAGGCAGTCCGGAGCCGGGTGCTGATGACGTCTGCGGGCTCTGCGGCTGGCGCGCTGTCGGAGTCCATGGTGAGCAGGTTGAGCGTGGTGATGTCGAGGCCGCTGCCGCCATGGAGTTCTCGGGTGGCCTCGGCGACGGCGAGGCAGGCGGCGGTGATCCCGACGAAGGACGCGCCTACTGCCTTGCCGGCGAGCTGGACGACGCCGCAGTGATCGTGGCGTTCCTTCAGGTCGGAGAACGCGGGCGTGCTGGGGATGGTGACCGGCTCGGCGGGGATTTCGATCCAGGCGGTGACCTGGTTGCTGGGCTGTGCGCCGGGGAAGCGGCGGAGGAGCATGGAGGCGAAGTCGCGCGGGCCGGTTCCGAGTCCTACGTCGATGGCCAGGCGCCAGCCGACGTCCGAGATCAGGAGCCGGGCGGGGATGTTGTCCACGCCGATCAGCGCGACGTGGCACTCGCCGTCCAGCATGCGCAGGTCCGACCCGAGGCGGCGCTCGATGATCTGCGTGTCGATGCCAGCGTGGTCGAGTGCGCCGGCGATGAGCCTGGTCTTGCGGACGCCGTCGGAGCGGGCCGGGGTAAGGACGCCGGTGCTGTGGTTGGCCGGAGAGGTCCGGTCGGTGTCCTGGAGTACCAGTTCGATGGCTGGGGGTGTGAGGTAGGTCAGCCATGAGATGACCCAGGCGTAGGCCTGGCCGAGGTGGCCTAGGCCCACGAGCCACCAGGACGCTGGGGCGTGCGCGAGAGCGGGACCTGAGCCGGCGGCGTCAGCGCCCGGGTGCCAGAGGTTCAGCTGCACGTCGCGGTAGCCGGCGTCGTTGCCGGGAACGGCTCGGATGCTTCCAAAGGCCTCGCTGACGCCGATGGCTGCGGCGGCGATGGCCGCCAGGATGCAGGGCGGTCCGGTGGTCCTGGTCGCAGGGCTGGCGTCGGCCTGGACCGTGGCTAGCCAGCCGGTCCATGCAGCTCGGAGGACCGGGCGGGTGCCCTGGCCCGGGCCGGCGGGTTGCGGCGGCACGGGCGTGCTGCTCCCGATGAGCAGCACCGGCCAGGCAGCGGCGATGTCCCCGGCGCCAGGGGGATCGGCGGGTGGTGTGCCCTCCTGGAGCAGCGCGCTGGCTAGCGTCCGGCCTGCGGAGGGGCCGGCCGCGAGCACGGCATCGGCTGCTGCGGCGAAGACGACGACGTTGCCGAAAGCGCGGGCCGCGGTCGCGGCGGCTGTGAGCAGGGCAGCTTGCCCCTGCGTGTCACGGCAGGTCGCTGAGTCGGCGCAGATGGCGATGCCGGTGGCGGCGTGCGCGCTGAGCGCGGCCTCGAGGGTCGGCTGCGTGCCGTCGTGCAGGGCCAGCAGGGCGGTGCGGTCGATGTCGTCTGCGTTCAGCGCTGTCATCATCGGGACCTCCATGGGGTGAGCAGCCGGCGGGCACGGTGGAGAAACCAGCTGGCGAGTCGGGCTCGTAGCGGCGTCGCGGCTGGGGTTTCTGTCAAGCGCAGGACTCTGGCGACGTCGGGGCCGAAGCGGGAGGTCCACTGCCCGTTGCCCTGGTAGACGTGGGCGCCCAGGTCACTGATCGCGACGGGTCCTTGCGCGAAGGAGGGCGCGATGAGGGCGACGTGACCGGGCAGCGCCACCATGGGGTGCGTGGCATCGGTATGGCTCTGGTGCACCCAGCGGCCTGGGTGAGTGTGAATGTCGGCGGCGATCCGCCAGCCTTCAGCGCGGCAGCGGGAGGCCAATGCGGTGTAGCCGCTGGCGCTGAAGGTGATGTTCCCGGTCAGGCTGCCCGGGTCGAGGTCGCCGTAGTACGCGACGGCCGTCACCGCCTGCCAGCCAGCTCCGTCACCGGCCAGCTCGGGGTGGGCGTCCTGGAGCAGGAAGGCTCCTGACTCGCGCGTCCCGCCGCCTCGGCGCGCCAGCTCGCTCATCAGGTCGACGAACAACGCGGCTCCGATTTCCAGGCGGCCTGGCTCGGGATTCACCCGGTGCTCCCTTGTTCCTGCGGCAAGGTGGCGTCGCGAAGTTCGCGGTGGATTTCGCGGAGGTAGAACGCGATCGTCCGGCCGGGGTTCCACGCCCGGGAGGGATGCTCGGTGGCCCAGTTCGTGTGGGCTGCCAGGCCGGCGCGGTCACACGCCATGTACGGCCCTGGGCTGTTGGAGTTCGGCCAGTCCCGCCTGAAGACATGCGCCGCAGACCCGCTGACGGGCCAGCGGGCGATGGGCAGCGGCATGTCGCGCTCGATATCCCACAGCTGGCCGCCGGGCGCCTGGCCCGGGTAGCCGTCAACCGCGATCCGCATCCCGAGTTCGTGCCCGTCGCCAGCGGTGACCGCGACCTCCAGGTGCGGCCACCGCAGGGACAAGAGCCGCCAGAGCCCGGCACGAACGCCGCTGTCGAAGTCCGCTGCCTGAAGGTCCCGTTCGAGGCGCCGCCGGGCGGGGTCAGTACCGGGCTCTGGCATGCTGCTCACCCCTGCGGCCGGATCACGTGGACCAGGTCAACAGTCACGGCGCAGGTGCCCATCGGCACGTACGCCCCGATCGGGTTCGTGGTGACGAGATCCTCGGTCGAACCCGGCAGCCGCAGGACCAGGTCGGCCGACTCGGCCGGGCTGAGCGTGAACTCCTTAATCGCCTCGGCGCGGACGACCTTGACCAGCGTCGAGGGGTGCGCCGTTACCAACTTGTCCCTGGTCGCGTACGTTACCGTGACCGCGATCTGGCGGCAGTGGTGGGCGATCACGTGACCGGTCTGGTCGCCGAAGACCTCCCCGGCCGTCCGGCTGGCGTCGATCTCGGCTTCCTGGCCGACCAGGTACAGGCGGTCGCCGTCCTGCGGCGCGAGCAGCTCGCGCAGCGGCGTGCCCGGCTGCACGTCCGGGTGGGTTACCGCCGCCTGCCCGCCTGCGGCGTAGGTGTGGATCCGCAACTGTCGTCCCTCGATTCCCAGCCATCAGGCTGATCAGGTTCAGCACCAGGACTGATGCCGAGTCAATGTCTACCACGGAACTCGCGTGGTCGGTTAAGTTTCTATGTGTAACACGCAGGGCGGCTACCTTGCCGCGTGCACCGGAAGCAGGAATAATGTGGCCGTGCTCCTGATGATCCCCGATGCCGGCCTGGCCGAGCTGATCGCGTCGCCGGTGCTGATCGCGCAGGTGTGGCCAGGCGCGGTCAACGATGTGATGCTGCTGGTCCACGTGCTGCGGATGTCCGGCCCGTCCCTGGCCGAGGTCCTCGCCCTCGGCCTGCTGACCCTGCTCACGCCCCCCGTGACCGGCCAGGTGCCGCCGGTCGAGCTTGCCTATGACATGGCGGTACTCCGTGCCGTGGCGCGGAGCGAGGACGGCAAGCGCGTCACCGAGCCGCACCTCCGGATGGCGGACGTCTTCTGGCTGGAGGTCGCCGACATCGCGGTCAGCGGGCGATCCGGGCTCAGGATGGCGGGGTGATGTCCCCTCACCCGCAGGAGTTCGTCCCCGACTGGTCAGTCCACCCGGGAGCGGTCCTGCGCAAAATGCTGGAGCAGCGCGGCATCCGCCAGTCAGAACTGGCCGAGCGAACCGGTCTGACGGCCAAGCACGTGAACCAGATCGTGCACGAGGCGATCGGCATCTCCGGCGAGGTCGCGGTGCTCCTGGAACTCGCGCTCAACGTTCCCCTCACGTTCTGGACGCGCCTAGAGGCTGACCATCAGGCGTTCGTCAGCAAGGAGAAAGCAAAAAGCGATCTTCCCGGACTCACTGCGTGGGCAGCCGGATTCGACTCCGCGACGCTCGTCCGGCATGGCATCGTCCAGCCGGCGGACGACCCTGCCGTGCGGGCCGAGAAGATCCTGAAGTTCTTCGGGGTGGCCGGCACGGCAGCGTTCGACCGGACCTGGCTGCAGCCACGAGTCTCGTTCCGCAGGTCCCAGTCGTTCACGGTCGCCGAGCAGAACACGGCCCTGTGGCTCCGCCTGGTCGACCGCTGCGCCCAGTCCGCCGCCGTCGAGCCGCTGTCGCCCAGCGCGCTCCGCAGGGTCGTCCGCACTATCCCCGCCATGACCAGCCTCTCCATCACGGACGGCTTCACCACCGCCCGCGCTGCCCTGGAGAAAGCGGGCGTTGTGCTCACCTTCATCCGGGAAGTCCCCGGCACCAGGTTGTGCGGAGCCACCTGGTGGCTCGGCGCTGACCGGCCCGTCATCGGCCTGACCGAACGCCACCGCAAGCCCGACATCTTCTGGTTCAACCTCCTCCATGAAATCGGGCACATCCTGCTCCACCCGCGACGAACAACGTTCCTCAACCTCGACGACGAGAAAGCCCGGGACGACGACGCGGAACGCGAGGCAAGCGACTTCGCCGAGACCGCCCTGCTGCCCGGCAACACCCGCGACCAGATCACCCAGGCAACCACACGCCCCGAACTACAGCTCCTCGCAACCCATCTCGGCATAGGCCCCACCATCGTGGCCGGCCAGCACGGCCACCTGACGGGCAAGTGGTTCATCGGCGGCACGCTGCGCGGCAAGATCACCGACGCCGACCTGACCATGCTCGAAAAACCCTGCCTACCCAGATAGCGAGAAGGCAACTCTTCCTCCAAAGGGACAACCGTCTGACGCTCAGCAAATGCCTGCCTCCAGATACGCGCCTTGCACGCGTGAAGGCCCAGGGCGGTGTGCGCGGCCTGTAAAACTGCCGGCCTAACCTACCCGGGGGGCGTGCGGATGGCATAGCGGGCACCGGCGCGGCGCGTCCCTGTCGAACCCGAGGATCCGGGTCAGCTCGTCGCAGTCGCCGCACCATGGCGGCCGCGCTGGTCGCGGCACCGATGGCGGGGGCAGTTCGCCGCGCGACAGCCGGGCGGCTAGTACCGCGTACGGGTTGCGGACCCCAGTGACGTTCGCCCCGATCCAGGATCCCAGCGCTTTTGTCCCCAGCCAATGCCCAGCGCCGCCGCGACGGCCGGGGTAAGCCTGGCCCGCTGGGCCGCGGTCAGCTGCCACTCCGTGCCGAGAGCGGTAAAGAACTCGGCGACCGACCCGCTGTCGCCGGCGCCGCCCGGGGTCGGCGTTGCGAGCGAGGGCCTGCTGATGGCGGACGGTTCTGCGGGTGGTTCTACGTACGGTTCGGCTGCAACCGCTGCACCTCGTGGCTGCGCAGATTGCACTCCGTCCCCGTGCTGGTTGCACCCCGTCCGGGTTGCCGGGTGCAGCTGCTGCACCCCGACAGCGCAGTGATCCGCAGGGTCGGCTGCGGGCTGCTGTGCCTGCATCCCGTCCTGGTGGACTTGATGGGCGCGCCGCAGTCGCCCCGTGAGCAGCGCCTGGCGGGCCGAGGGCCTGCACGTCGGCTCGGCTTCGCCGAAGTCAGCGCGGACCCGGCTCGGGCTGAGGTCCCAGCCTTGCGGGCGCTGGTCGGCGCGCTTGATCCGGGCCGCGACGATGGCCGGGTCGCAAGGGGAATGATGCCCTCGGCTTCGAGTCGGTCCAGGCAGTTTCGGACCGTTCGCTCGGAAAGGCCGGTATAGCGGACCAGGGTGGAACGCCCCCGTGCCGTCTGGTCCGGCGTGGTTGGCGAGTCCCACGAGGACGAACTTGCACGCGCTCGACGGCTGACCACGGCTATCGACCGGGACCGGGGCCAGGTTCAGCGCCCACGAGATCGCCTCGACGCTCACCGCCGCTGCTTTCGCGCCGCCCGCCGCAAGACCGTCTCCAGGCGTCGCGCTGTGCCCCGAGTGGGCCGCAGCGTGGTCTCATTTCTAGTCTCATCTGCCCCAGTGCACCGAGGTCCAGCACAGTCCGCGACAAGCCTCTGAGCAAGGCTAACGACGAGGGTGACCGCCATGAGACGGTGCTCCCTGCTACTGAAAAGCGGAAGGTCGCCGCCGCCTCCCCTCATTCACCCCCGTCCCCAGCCGTTCGCCAGCGAGCGCGGACCGCCTTCGGGCCCAGGTCACGCACACTCGCGGCCGGTGGTGTATGGCGCTGCTCAGTCCTCAAAAGCGTGCGACATGGCCGTTGGCCTCACTGGCACCGCGGGCCGTGGTGCCTTGCACCGCGGGCATAGGCGCGGCGCGTCGCCGTGGTAATCCAGCATCCGCGTTACCTGATCGCACTCGCCGCACCATGGCGGCCGTGACAGTCGCCCTGGCACAGCGGGAAGTTCAGCGGGCGACAGCCGGGTGGCCAGCACCGCGTATGGGTTCCGCACGCCCTTAGCGTTCGTCCCGGTGACCGATGCCAAGTCCTGCGGCACCCAGCCCTTGTCCAGCGCGGCCTTCACGGCAGGTACGAGCCGGGCTCGCTGGACCTCGGTCAGCCGCCAGGCATCCCTGGTTAGGACGGCTTGATCTGGCCCCGCTTTGACGGGGCGGATTCGAGCCATCGTCGCAACACGGTGACTGATGTTCGTGGATGGTAGTCGTATTCAGCGCACCGCGGCGCGAGCGACCTCGGCGACCGGCGTGTCGGTGTTGGCTGCCCAGGTCTGGGCTGCAGCGGCGAGGGTGAGGGCACTGCCGTAAAGGACGTGCTCGCCGCCTTGCCTGGCGATCAGCGTGTCGAGCGAGCCGAAGGCGCGTCCCTTGCGGGCGAGGACCAGGATGTCGGTCGCGGCGCGTTCGCCGAGCCAGTGCCCGGCTGGCAGCTTGACCCGCTGGCCCAGGCCGCCGGGTGCGTGCGGATCGGTGCCGGTGAGCCAGTCGTCGAGCAGGCCGAGGGCGACGCCGATGCAGCCGGCGACGGTGGCGGTGGTGTTGTCGGGTGAGTCGGGCTGTACTTGTTCCAGGACCGCCGCGGCGAGGGTGGTGTCGCCGTCGGCGAGAGCCTCGATCACCAGTCGCAGCGTGGTGACGGCCAGGTCGCGAGCGTGACCTACGGGGGTGAAGCGGGTCATGTTGTGCCGTTCGATCGCGCGCTTCATCGCCGCCTGCAGGGTGTCCAGGTCGGGGACGTCGATGTTGTCGACGTCGATGCCCTCTTCGGCGAGCAGCGGCGCGAGTTCGCGGAGCGTTTCCTTCGCGAGCCCTGGCTTGAGCTGGATCTGCGGCGGCCCGGGCGGTGGTTCCGGGCTGCGCCGGCGCATGTCGGCCATGAGCCCATCCTCTCAGCGGGCTCCTGCGGCGGCAGCGCCGTGCCCGCCGCCGGGGGTGGTGGGCGTTACTGCTGGTCGCCGGTGAGGAGTTGCTCGCCGTCGTCGCCGAGCAGGAACGCGAACCGGGCCAGGTCGTCCTGCAGCGCGGGCAGATCGTAGCCGTCGGTGCCGACGAAGCGGCGCAGTGAGGCGGCCAGCAGGTGGTGGTCGGGACCGGCGAGCCAGTCGCGGCAGAACGTGAGCATTTCGGCCAGCTCACCGGCCTCGGTGACGTTGAGGCTGGCGCCGTGGATCTGCTCGGGCATGCTGTCCAGGGTAAGCGGGCGGGGCGGGCCTAGCGTGGCCGTCCGGGCAGGTATGCGGTGAGCCGGGCAGCCGGCGTGTCCCAGCCGAGGGTCTCGCGCGGCCGGTCGTTGAGTTCCGCGGCGACCGCGGCCAGCCGCTGCTGGCTATGCACGCGCAGGTCGCTGCCCTTGGGGAAGTACTGGCGCAGCAGGCCGTTGGTGTTCTCGTTGCTCGGCCGCTGCCACGGGCTGGCCTTGTCACAGAAGTAAACCGGCATGCCGAGCGCGGCGGTGATCTCGCGGTGCAGCGCCATCTCCTTGCCCTGGTCCCAGGTAAGCGAGCGGCGCAGCTCTGGCGGGATCTGGCACAACGCGGCAATGAGGGCGTCGCGGACCGCCTCGGCGGTGTGCCGGCCAGGCAGATGCAGCAAGACCGTGAACCGTGACGCCCGGTCCACCAGCGTGCCGATCGCTGACCGGTTGCACGCTCCGGTGATCAGGTCGCCTTCCCAGTGTCCCGGCTCGTCCCGCCCGGCAGCCACGGCTGGCCGCTGATCGATCATTGTCATGGCGGTGATCCCGTTCGGCCTGCGCTCACCAGGCCGACGGTGCGGCCTGCGGCGGCGGCGCCGGGTGCGCAGCGCCCGCGCTGGCAGCTCGCGAGACAGACCGCCCAGTTCAGGGCGGTAGACCGCCTGGTAGATCGTCTCATGCACGACATGCCGTGCCGGCTCGCCCGGGAACTGGCCACGCAGCGCCTGGCTGATCTGCTCGGGACTCCACCGCTTCTCCAGCCGGTCGGCCACGAACTGCCGCAGTACCTCATCGCGGGCGATCTTGCCCGCGCGGGGCCGGGCACGCCGCTGAACGGCCAGCTTGTGCGCGGCGTGCGGCCGGTACTGGCCGCTGACCGGATCCCGGTTCCGGCGCAACTCGCGGCTGACCGTCGACGGGCTGCGGCCCAGCTTCCCGGCGATATCCCGCACTCCTGCACCACCCCGGTGCAGGTCAGCGATCCGGACCCGCTCGTCTTCGGACAGGTAGCGGTCCGAGATCTCGCTCACCCGCCTGCCCGCCCCCGTGACGATCACGGGAGGATAATGCAGCTTCCTGCCATCCCTGGTGGTGATTGCGCGGCCGTGTCGCCAACGTTTCCCGGTCCGCCGGTTGACCCCGACGATCCGGCACGCCTCAGAGTTGTTGTATCCCTGCGCGATCAGCCGGGCGAACTGCTCACGCTTCTCGGTCTGCGGCAACGCACCCGGTCCCTGGCGTCCCATCGCAACCCCCGAACACATCGAGTGTTGCGACGACCGCTAGAAACCGCCCTGTCATAGCCACATCCCCGAGTGCGGCGAAGAACCCGCTGATCCCGCTGCCGCCAGCCACCGCGCCTGAGCACGGCGCTTGCCACACAGCCGCAGTGGCGGTTCCCAGGTGGTTCTCTGGTGGATCGGGTGACACAGCCGTGTCCGGGGTCCCCTGACGCAGTCTTGTCAGGGGTGGGCGGTCACCAGTGTCACCCCCGGACGGACTGTCAGGGGTGACATTCTGTCCGGGCTGTGGATGCCGGTGACCACGGTGTAGGAGTTCGTCGCCCCGGCCCGGCCGCCGCCGTGGTGCACGATCAGGTTCCCTTCGGCTTCCAGCCGGCCGATCAGCCGCCGGACCGTACGATCGCTGATGTTGGCCTTGCGGGCGATCGTGGCCGCCGAGGGCCAGCACCCGGTGCCGTCGTCACGCGAGCAAACGTCAGCCAGCGCGAGCAGCACCAAGCGCTCGTTGCCGGAGGTCGGCGAGTGCGCCCACACCCAGTTCATCACCGCGATGCTCATCGCACCCGCCCCCCGCATGTCCGATTCTGGGAGCGGAATGGGAGCGGCCAGCTGCCGTCCGCTGCGCTCAGGCGCGGCCGCCCGAGGCGAGCGGACGTCGGCTGAGCTGCGCAGATACGCCCAAGCAGGCGCCACGTACCCCTGCGTGCCCTGTTCGGGACGAAGAGGCTGCCGGTTCAGATCCGGCCACCCCAATCATTAAGCGCGGGTCAGCCAGATGACGTGCGATCGCTCAGCCCTGGATCCGGCCACATTGCCCGATTCTGGGAGCTGGTCTTGGTCGTCGGCTCCTCGGCTCTTTTCGGCCAGGTTATCAGAGGCCTTTATAGCACTCCCCCCGCTCACGCCCCGGGGCCGTACGCGTGGGATCAGAGGGGCCGTCGCACTGCCGATGTCCGCCAGCGAAGCCGGTACGCCGCAGGTCTGCGTGCCCGTGCAGGTCCAAGGCGTGGCCACTTGTTGCTGGGCCGTTCGATGGCAGATGCGGGAGGGCGGCGCTCTGCCCATGAATGGGGCGTCCCTGGATTCGGATGCGGAACAGTTCCGGTCCGCCTGCTGTGCGGCCAATAATGCATCAGGCGGCTGGGCGGGTTCCATGGGTCAGGTGATCCCGCCTGCCTATCGGCTGGCGTGCCGTTGACGAAGGGGTGGGGCGAATGGGTCAGGCAAGTGTTGATGCCCGGGTCCTGGGGGGTGGGCGGTGACCACGCAGGTCGTCGCCTATCACCCGGGCTCATGACCTCGCGGCTGCCGCGGGGTGACCGGTAGGGCGGCATCGGTCAGCCACAATCCGTGGGCCGCCTGCTGGTCGCCGTGGTTCCGTGGGCCGGCGGGCGCACCGATACCGCGCTCGGCGGCGCCACACCTGCACAGCCAGAGGCGCCGAGCCGAGCTGTGCCCTGTTCGGGACGAAGGCGTCGCTGATCGCCTTGGCCCGGCCTGCACCCGCGTAGTCGAATAATGCGGCCTTCAGATAGCGAGAAGGGCCGCTACCGCCGCTCCATACCGCCTCGCGCCTGGACAGGTCTCGCTCGCGAGGCAACTGGTCGCGCCGGCAATTACTCTCACATCTGATGGGGGCAGCAGCGGGCCGCGGTGGGCATGGGGAAGGTAGTAGTCGGGCAACACGCCTGCGGCGGCCCAGGCGAGCAGTTTCAGAACCGCTGGGTCGGGTGGCTCGTCCAGGTATGTGTGCAACCCGTCGGTGAGCCCGGTGACAATCAGGTCGCACCAGATGGCGGTGTCCAGGTCGCCGATGATCTGCGGATCGGCATCCGCCCCGCGCAATGCGGCTCGCAGCCCAGCCGGGCAAGCGGTCGGCTCGGCCCCAAGAGGCGGGTCGCCGTATTCCCACAGCCGGAGGGCTGCTTCACTGAACCCCGCGATCTCAGCGAGCCGAGCAGTGGTGAGGCCCGCAGACCGCCGGGCGGCACGCAGCACGGCTCCGGTGATCGCCCCGGGAGGCGACGACCGGCGGCCGGGGACGCCCGGCCAGGAGATGGGTGCGCGCTCGGATACTTGCCCCATGCCGCCACGCTCGCCGAACCCCTGTGACGGTGCGGTGACCACCGCCCCGCAGTCGTCAGGACGATGTGCTCGGCGACCCTTTCCCCGCCGGCCGAGCGCGCGAGGCTCCAGCTGAGTGCGCCGTGCAGCCGCTGGTTTCCGCGTGCATCTGGGCCGCGGCGGCGGGCAGCATCCTGGTCTGGAACTCGGCCTGGGCGGCCAGCGTGCTCGCGGTCCGCTGCCGAGTTAGGTAGAGCACCTGCCACAGTTCGCTGAGCCAGTCGAGGGTGTAGAGGCAAAGCGGGTGCTGGTCCCAGCACGGGCCAAGGGTGGCCGCGAGGTGGCCATAGCCGGGCAGGTAGACCCTGCTGGCCCAGTCGCGCAGTCGGCGGATGTCGTTGGCCAGCTCACTGGCGAGCCCTGTGCTGCCCGCACCGCTGGTGGTCTCGTTGGCCAGTAAGTTGCGGACTCGTTGTGCGAGTGCCGTGTCGCTCGTCATGCGCCACCAGGGCCGGGGAGGCCGGGGCTGGCGGGTGGGGTCCTCGCCGGCGCTGTCGCCCTCGCTGCTGTCGCTGTGGCCGGCCGCCGGGTACTCGCGGGTGAGGGCGGCAATCCGCTGATCGATTCCTTCCAGGCTGGTCAGGATGGCGGCCTGGTCGGCGAGGGCTGAAGCGAGCCCCTCTCCGCGAGCCTTCAGGACCGCGATGGTTTCGGCGATCACCCCGAGTCGGCCGCTGATCTCCTGATAGTGGTCGGCCTCCCGGGCATCGAGTTGGCCGAGATGCTCGGTGGCCGCGGTCAGCCGCAGTAGCGCCCCGGTGAGAGGGTCCCCTGTGTGCTGGCCCACCGGTCGGCCACCGCTCACTCATCCCACGGATAGCGTTCACCCGGGTCGGCAG
>DATKQH010000318.1:0-22080 GCA_035532775.1 Streptosporangiaceae bacterium | reverse complement strand
TGACTTGCGCGGAGATCTGCGCGGGCGCAGGCGGCCAGGCGCTCGGACTCGAGCAGGCCGGCATCGGGCACGCGGCCGCGGTGGAGATCGATGCCGGCGCCCGCGAAACCCTCCGCCGGAACCGGGGTTCCCGCTGGAAGCTCATCGAGGGGGACGTGGCCGACGTCGACGGGACTGAGTTTCGCGGCGTCGACCTGCTGGCCGGAGGGGGCCGGCCCGCCGTTCTCAGTTGCCGGGCGCCAGCTAGGCGCGGCGGACGAGCGTGACCTGTTCCCCGAGGCGCTGCGGCTCGCCAGGCAGATCGGCCCGCGCGCTGTCCTGCTCGAGAACGTGCGCGGGCTCGCCGCCAGCCGGTTCGACGGTTACCGGGCGCGGTCGTCGCCACGCTGCGCGAGTTCGGCTATACGCTCGCTGACCGGATGGCGGCCGGCGGGTGGCCGGGTGCGCTGTCATGGGCGACCCGCGCCGCCGCGATCGCGCCGACCATCGTCGGCGGCAGCAGGAAGCATGGCGGTGCCGATCTCGGCCCGACGCGGGCCAGGGCAGCGCGGCGTCAGCTGGGGGTCGACGGCCTGGGCATCGCCGACGCCGGGCCTGGCGCGTTGTTCCCGGTCGGTGCCGCACCTCGGCTGACGACCCGGCTGGTCGCCAGGCTGCAGGGCCTTCCTGACTCGCGGGAGTTCGCCGGCCGCAAGACCAGTGCCTGCCGGCAGGTCTGAGCGGGGGTAGCTTCGCGCGGCGGCATCGTGTCCGGCGCAGGGGCTACGACTGGCCCGGTAGCATGCGCTACTCTTACTGGGAGAACTTAAGGTTCGGCGCAGTGCGCCGGGCCGTAAGCGGAGGACCACCTTGGCCACCTCCCACCTTGTCAGCTCCGCGACGCCGTTGGCGCCGCCCCGCTGGCGGGTAGCAGTCAGGCAGCTTATCCGGCTGGCTGGCGCAGGCCGGACGAACCGGGCTGGCGCTCGATGCGACCCAGCACCGGGACGTTGCGTGGCGATGCTGCGCAGGCGCGAGCCTGTGCGGCGATCGCCGTGTCCGTGGTGGCCCCGCCATGCTAGCCGTGCGGGGCTTTCTGCTTTCACGGTGAGCACGCGATCTGCCTGACCAGGGATAGTCCCAGGTCAGGAACGAAGTGACGTTGGAGGTCACATCAGCACTGAACCTCGAATCAACGACCGCATCCGGGTACCTGAAGTTCGTCTCGTAGGCCCGTCGGGCGAGCAGGTCGGGATCGTATCGATCACCGACGCGCTGCGACTGGCTCAGGAGGCCGATCTCGACCTCGTCGAAGTCGCGCCGACGGCGCGGCCGCCGGTCTGCAAGCTCATGGACTTCGGCAAGTTCAAGTACGAATCGGCGCTCAAGGCCCGGGAATCGCGCAAGAACCAGGCGCAGACGGTCATCAAGGAGATCAAGATCCGGCCGAAGATCGACCCGCACGACTACGGCACCAAGAAGGGCCACGTCGAGCGGTTCCTGCGGCAGGGCGACAAGGTCAAGGTGACGATCATGTTCCGCGGGCGCGAGCAGTCCCGGCCGGAACTCGGGTACAAGCTGCTGCAGCGGCTTGCCGGTGACGTCGAGGAGCTGGGCTTCGTCGAATCAGCGCCGAAGCAGGACGGCCGGAACATGATCATGGTTATCGGGCCGCACCGCAAGAAGGCTGAGGCCAAGGCGGTTCGGGGTCCTGACCGGGCAAGCGCCAGGGCAGCGGCGCCCGCCTCGGCGAGCGGAGCGGAGGATGACCGGGTCGGCGCGACCGCGGCGTCGCGTACGGCTGCACCGGCTCAGCAGGTGAGCCGCCCGGCCGCCGCAGACACGGCGACCGCGAGTCCGGCCGCCGATCAGGCGCCGGAGGCAGCGCAGCCCAGTTTCGTCCGCCGGGCTGAGACCGGCGCGGCGGGACCTGCCGCATCGAGGCCGAGCCAGACGTCCGCCGCCAGGACCGCCCAGCCGCCCCCGTCGAGCCAGGCAGCGCCTCGGCCAGGCCCGCCACGGCCGGGCCCGGCAGCGGCCGGCGGCACCGCCGCGCGGTCAGGCACTGCCTCTGCTGGCAGCGCCGCGGGCCGGCCAGGACCTGCTTCAGCTGGCGGCTCCGCCGCCCGGCCAGGGCCTGCGCCGTCCAGCGAGGCCGCGAAGCCCGCGGCGTCGGCCGCGCCGAAGCCCGGCCCAGCCGCCGGAACGGCCAGGCCGGCCGCGCCGAAGCCCGGCCCGTCGGGTACGGCCAGGCCGGCTGCTCCCAAGCCGAGCGCGCCGCGGTCCCCGGCCGCCAGGCCCGGCCAGGCCAGCCCGGTCCCGACGCCGCGCGCCAGGCCTGCCGCGCCGGGCTCGGCCGGAGCAGAGGCCGGAGGCTGACGGGCTAGCTGCCGGGAGATCGAAGATGTGCCCGCCTGACATTCTGGTCGGCGGGCCGACACAGGACGCGTGCCGCAGGTACGCAGGGAACGAGGGATGCGGCGACATGCCGAAGATGAAGACGCACAGCGGTGCCAAGAAGCGGTTCCGCCTCACGGGCACCGGCAAGGTGATACGCCGCCGGGCAAATCGCGCCCACTACCTTGAGCACAAGCCGAGCACGAAGACCCGCCGCCTGGCGAACTACGTGACGCTCGCACCTGCCGACGCCAAGAAGATGAAGAAGTTGCTGGGCAAGTGACCCGGTCCGACGTAAGGGAGTCGAACACATGGCACGCGTAAAGCGGGCGGTCAATGCCCACAAGAAGCGCAGGGTCGTCCTGGAGCGGGCGAGCGGCTACCGGGGCCAGCGGTCGAGGCTGTACCGCAAGGCCAAGGAGCAGTCGCTTCACTCCATGACCTATGCCTACCGGGACCGCAAGGATCGCAAGGGCGCGTTCCGCAGGCTGTGGATCCAGCGCATTAACGCGGCGGCACGGGCCGAGGGCATCACCTACAACAGGTTTATCCAGGGCCTGAAGACCGCTGGCGTCGACGTTGACCGCAAGATGCTGGCCGAGCTTGCCGTTGCCGATCCGGCGGCGTTCAGCGCGCTGGTCGGGGTTGCCCGCAAGGCTCTCCCCGCCGACGTGAACGCGGCCGCCGCCTAGCAAGGTTCATGATCGCGAAGGATATTCATCGCCGGCGCGGGAAAATCCTTCGCGATCGTCATGTCCAGACCAGGTCGGGCAGGGGGCCATGGTTACCAGCACCCGGTCACCGCGGGTCAGGACGGCGAGGTCGCTGGCCAAGCGGGCGCTGCGGGAGCGGTCGCGGCTGTTCCTGGCCGAGGGACCGCAGGCCGTCAGGGAAGCGCTGGGCCGGGACGGCGGGATAACCGAGCTCTTCGTCACCGCTCCGGCCCAGTCCCGGCACGCCGGGCTGATCGCCGCCGTGGCTGCCACCGGGGCACCGGTGCACGAGGTCAGCGGCGAGGTGATGTCCGAACTCGCGCAGACGGTCACCCCGCAGGGCCTGCTCGCCGTCTGCCCGTTCATCGACGTGCCGCTCACCGACCTGATCGCGGCGGAGCCCCGGCTGGTCGTGGTGCTCGCGAACGTCAGGGACCCGGGCAACGCGGGCACCGTGCTGCGGACGGCCGACGCGGCCGGGGCGCAAGGAGTGATCTTCGCCGACGCCTCCGTCGACCCGTACAACAGCAAGTGCGTGCGGTCGTCGGCCGGGTCGCTGTTTCACCTGCCGCTCGTGCTCGGCGTCTCGGTCAGCCGCGCCGTCACCGCGCTGCGCGGAGCCAGGCTTGCCGTGCTCGCCGCGGACGGCAGCGCGACGCTCGGGCTCGACGAACTCGACCGGGCCGGCCGGCTTGGCCAGCCGACCGCCTGGCTGTTCGGCAACGAGGCGTGGGGGCTGCCCGCCGACCTGGTCGCGCTGGCCGACGAGGCCGTCTCCGTCCCCATCTACGGGCAGGCAGAGAGCCTGAACCTCGCCGCCGCGGCGGCCGTCTGCCTCTACGCCTCGGCTCGCGCGCAATATGCGCAATATGGGGGTGCCGCTCAGTCCCACTAACGCGCTAGGCTCTGATCACGTTGCGTCATGACCGGCACCAGATCGGGTCACGGATCGCGGGCTATGACGCGGCAGCTGCCGACCGAGGGTTAACCCCCGGACCCCGGACGGCTGGTGGTGCATGCCGGGGCAGCGCCGGGCAGGTGGGGGCGGCAGTCCGATGTGGACCGGCGAGTGAACACGGTGGCCGCGAGCGCTGGTTCCGCGCCCGGCCCCTGGCGACCTGGCACGGCGCTCAGGCCCAATGACCTGCTGAGCGCCGACGAGCTTCCCGACGGCCTCGTCGTCGCCGACCAGTGCGGCAGGATCATCATCTTCAACCTGGCAGCGGAACGGCTGACCGGGATCAGGGCGGACCAGGTGCTCGGCACGGAACTGCCCGCCGCGCTGCCGCTCGCCGACACCGAGGGCCGGTGCTGGTGGCAGCAGTCACGGCCGTACGACGGGCTCTCGATCCGCACGAGGCATCCCGAGCGCTCGCTCTACCTGACCGATGGCACGGAGCTTCTCGTCACGATCGGTTACCTGCGCGACCCGCGCGGCAGCGGCCCGAGAACCGGGTGGCAGTACGACCCGGGCGCCGTCCGCCGGCTCACGATCACGCTGCGCAGCGCGGAGCAGCGGGCGAGGCTGGAGCGGACCAGGGCCGACCTGGTCTCCACGGTCGCGCACGAACTGCGGTCCCCGCTGACCAGCGTCAAGGGGTTCACCGCGACCTTGCTGGCCAAATGGCCGCGGTTCACCGACGACCAGAAGCGCACCATGCTCGAGACCGTCAACGCCGACGCTGACCGGGTCACCCGCCTGATCACCGAGCTGCTGGACGTGTCGAGGATCGAAGCTGGCCGGCTCCATCTGCACCGCGAGCTCGTCGATATCGCGGCCCGCACGGCGAAGCTCGTGGCCGGCCGGGTCGCGGCCGGGGAATCCGAGAGCCGGTTCAGGATCGAGGCCGTCGACGGGCTGCCCGAGACCTGGCTGGACGCCGACAAGGTCGATCAGATCCTGGCCAACCTTATTGAGAATGCGGTCAGGCACGGTGCTGGTACGGTTACTACCGTGATCGAGTCGGCGCTGGTCCAAGGCGGGCCTGGCGTGGCGGTTTCCGTCCGCGACCAGGGTCCTGGGATCGCGCCCGAGTTCGCGCCCAGGGTGTTCCGTCAGTTCTGGCGCGCGAAGCGCCGAGGCGGGGCTGGCCTCGGCCTGTTCATCGTCAAGGGCCTGGTAGAGGCTCATGGCGGGTCGATCACGGTGGCGCAGGCACCAGGCGGCGGGGCGGAGTTCCGATTTACCATGCCCGCCGGCGTGCCAGATCACTGCTGACCAGATCTGCGCTGACCGGCGGGCACAGAGCGATTTCCCTGGCCGCCTCGTAGCGCCTAGGCGCCGCCACTCCCGTGCCAGCGGGCTGGCCGGCGCTCGGGCAGGAGCGGGTGCGAGCCGTTATGGAAGATCGTGAATTCCGCCTCTTGATCGACTTCGCGACATCAAGGAGACAGGGCCGATGTCCGCACCGAACAACACATACGACCCCGTCCGTGTCGCGGCGCTCGCGCCGGCCGAGGTCGAGCGCATGACGGAGGAAGGTCTTGCCGCGATCGCCGCAGCGGCTACCCTCGACGAGCTGAAAGCGGCGGAGGTCGCTCATCGGGGCCGCCAGGCGCCGCTGACCCTGGCGAGCGCGGAGATCGGCGCGCTGCCCCCCGAGGCGAAAGCCGAGGCCGGGCGCCGGGTCGGGGTGGCCAAGAAGCGGCTGGAGGAAGCGCTCGCCGCGCGTCAGGCGGAGCTTGAGGCCGACCGGGACCGCCGGGTACTCGAGGACGAGACCGCCGACGTGACCCTGCCGTGGGACAGGTCTCCGGCCGGTGCCCGGCATCCGGTCGCCACCTTGTCCGACCGGCTGGCGGACGTCTTCATCGGGATGGGCTACGAGATCGCCGAGGGGCCCGAGGTCGAGGCCGAGTGGTACAACTTCGACGCGCTGAACTTCCCGCCCGACCACCCGGCCCGGGAGATGCAGGACACGTTCTTCGTCGCCGACCCGGGCGGCGCGCCGCGCTCGGGGATGGTGCTGCGCACGCACACCTCGCCGGTCCAGATCCGGGCCATGCTGACCAGGCCGCTGCCGCTGTATGTCGTGAGCCCCGGCAAGTGCTTCCGCAGCGACGCGCTCGATGCGACGCACAGCCCGGTGTTCCACCAGATCGAGGGCCTGGCCGTGGACGAGGGCCTGACCATGGCCGACCTGCGCGGTGCCATCACGGCCTTCGTCGACGCCATGTTCGGCGAGGGCCTGCGGACCAGGCTAAGGCCGGACTTCTTCCCGTTCACCGAGCCGTCCGCTGACGTGTCGATGGAATGCCATGTCTGCCGCGGCGAGTCGACCAAGCCTGGCGCGCCGCCGTGCCGGGTCTGCAAGTCGCAGGGCTGGATCGAGATCGCCGGCGCCGGGATGGTCAACCCGCGCGTGCTCAGGGCCTGCGGCATCGACCCGGACCGGTACAGCGGCTTCGCGTTCGGCCTCGGCATCGAGCGGTCCCTGATGATCAGGAACGGCCTGACCGACATCAGGGACGCGATCGAGGGCGACGTCAGGTTCAGCTCGGCGTTCGGAATGGAGGCGTCATGCTAGTCCCGCTTTCCTGGCTGCTCGAGTACGCGACGCTGCCCGAGCCAGTCGACGTCGGCGAGGTCGCGCGGCGGCTGACCGGGATTGGGCTCGAGATCGAGGCCATCGAGCAGGTCGGGCACGACATCAGGGACGTGGTGGTCGCGCGCGTGCTGGAGATCGAGGAGCTGACCGGGCACAAGAAGCCGATCAGGTACTGCAGGGTTACCACGGGCGACGCCGAGCGGCAGGTCATCTGCGGTGCCGTCAACTTCGCGGTCGGCGACCTGGTGCCGCTCGCCCTGCCTGGCGCCGTGCTGCGCGGCGGCTTCGAGATCGGCGTCAGCAAGCGGTACGGCCGGGTGTCGGACGGCATGATCTGCTCGGCCGCCGAACTCGGGCTCGGAGACGACCACACCGGGATCATGGTGCTGCCGCCTGACGCGCCGCTCGGCGCCGACTTCGTGAGCTACGCCGGGCTGCGCGACGTCGTCCTCGACGTGAACGTGACCCCCGACAAGGGGCACGCGCTGTCGATCAGGGGGATGGCCAGGGAACTGGCGAGCGCGTTCGGCGTCCTGTACACCGACCCGGCCGACACCGGCCTGCCTGCCTGGGTAGCCGACCCCGGCAATGGAGAGGTGTACCCGGCGAGGATCGCCGGCCCGGCCGCCTGCGACCGCTTCGCGCTGCGCGAGGTGCGCGGGATCGATCCGGCCAGGCCGACCCCGCTGGCCATGCGGGTCAGGCTCGCCCGGGCCGACACGCGCAGCGTCTCGCTGGCTGTCGACGTCACGAACTACCTGATGCTCGAACTTGGCCAGCCGATGCATGCCTTCGACCGGTCCGCGCTCGACGGCCCGATCGTGGTGCGGCGGGCGCGGCAGGGAGAGAAGCTCGAGACCCTGGATCACGTCGTGCGCGCGCTCGATCCTGACGACATCGCGATCACTGACTCGTCCGGCCCGATCGGCCTGGCCGGGACGATGGGCGGCCTGGCCACCGAGGTCAGCGAGACCTCTACCGACCTGGTGATCGAGGCCGCGCACTTCAGCGCGCCAGGCGTGGCCAGGATGAGCCGCCGGCACCGGCTATTCAGCCAGGCGTCGGCACGGTTCGAGCGCGGCGTCGACCACGAGCTTCCGCTCCGCGCCTCGGCGAAGGCTGCCGCGATGCTCGCCGAGTTTGGCGGCGGAACCGTCGTGCCCGGGTACACGCTCGCGTCCGAGCCGGTCGAGCCGGTGACGATCGTGATCGCCGCCGACCATCCGGACCGGGTCGCCGGCACGACCTACGGGACCGGCACCGTGATCCGCAGGCTGCGCGAGGTCGGCTGCACGGTCGGGCCCGGTGACCGGAACGAGGACACGGCCGACGGCCGCGACCGGCTGACCGTCACCCCGCCGTCCTGGCGGCCCGACCTGACCGACCCGAACGGCCTGGCCGAAGAGGTCATCAGGCTCGAGGGCTATGAGAAGGTCGGCATCGCGATGCCGCGGGCCACCGCCGGCAAGGGGAGGACGGCGACGCAGCGGCTGCGCGGCTCGATCGCGCGCGCCCTGGCCGGGGCCGGCTACGTGGAGGTGCCGGGCAGCCCGTTCGGCTCGGCCGCCGACTTCGACCGGCTGCAGCTGCCGCCCGAGGACCCGAGACGGCGAGCCGTGCTGCTCGCCAACCCGATCAGGGACGAGGAACCGCAGCTTCGTACCACGCTGCTGCCCGGCCTGTTCCGGGTGGCAGGCCGCAACGCCGGGCGCGGATTCGCGGACCTGGCGCTGTTCGAGATCGGGAACGTGGCCAGGAGCAAGGAGGATCCCGCGGGCGGCACCGGCGGCAACGGCCATCCGGGCCCAGGTGCCGCGAGCCGGGTCGCGCCGATCCTGCCGGTCGACCGCGGACCGACCCCTGCGGAGATCGACGAGCTGGAGCGGGCGCTGCCCGATCAGCCCCGGCTGGTCGGCATGGTGCTGACCGGCCAGCGGGAGGCCGCGGGATGGTGGGGCGACGGTCGGCCCGCCAGTTTCCACGATGCGATCGAGGCCGCGCACACCGTGCTGCGGACCAGCCGGGTGCCCTACACGGTCCGGGCCGGCCAGCGCGCGCCGTGGCATCCGGGGCGGTGCGCAGAGTTCGTGATCGAGCCCGGGGCGGGCTCCGGCGCGGGCT
The DNA here is from genome assembly GCA_035532775.1 of Streptosporangiaceae bacterium. Taxonomy (GTDB): domain Bacteria; phylum Actinomycetota; class Actinomycetes; order Streptosporangiales; family Streptosporangiaceae; genus Chersky-822. The sequence continues at coordinate 13,322 of DATKQH010000318.1, read as the reverse complement.
CCGGCGCGGCCGGCGGCGAGCCGGTGACTGTCGGCTTTGCTGGCGAGCTGCACCCCAGGGTCATCAGCGCGTTCCGGCTCACGCCGAGGACCTGCGCGGTCGAGCTCGACCTGTCACTGATCGAGCGCGCGGCGGCTGATCTGCCTCCGGTTCAGGCTCCGGTCATCTCGACCTACCCGGTCGCGAGCCAGGATGTGGCGCTGGTCGTGGACGAGGCGGTGCCGGCGACCGACGTGCAGTCGGCCCTGGCGGCCGGCGCGGCGGCAGCAGGCCGCGAGATGCTGCTTGAGGACGTGCGCCTGTTCGATGCCTACACCGGCGAGCAGGTGGGTCCCGGGTGCAAGTCGCTGGCCTACACGCTGCGCTTCAGGGCGCCGGACCGGACGCTGACCGACGACGAGGTGGCGGTGGCCAGGGACGCGGCGGTCGCCTCGGCGGTCCGGCTGACCGGCGCCGTGCTGCGCGGCAGCGTCTCGGCGGCCGGCTAGCGCGGCTGCCGAGGCCGACGGGGCGTGCCCGGCGGGCAGGGCCGCCGGGCAGGGCCGCTACGAGGCTGACGGCGAGGGCGGCGGCGGGAGAATCTCGAGTATCTCGTCGCCGTCCCGCACGCACTTGGAGGCATTGCCGGTGTGCAGGACGATCGGTGTGGCGAACCCCTGGCAGGTCCACCCTTTGACCTTGACCGGGCCGCCGCCGCCATTGCCGGGAGCCTTGCCGGACCTGATTGCCTCGGCGTAGTCCGCCTCGACTGTCTTGGCCGTGCTACACCGGACGTGGCCGTGCGCCACCTCGACCTTCACGGGGACGTCCGCCGCGGTCTTCGCTGTGCCGCAGGACGTGACCGTCGCCCCGCCGGGAGACGGCGAGCCGTTGTGGCTGCACCCGGCTGCGGCGGCCGTGAGCAGCAGGACCAGCGCGATGAAGCTCCCCGCCCTGGCGCGCGCCTGCCCTCCGGCACGGCCCACCGATCCGCGGGGGTGCATGGCATCTCCTTCCTGCGCGGACAACATCATGCCGTCTGGCGCCGTCAGTCCGTAGGGCGAACTCGCCGGTTCGGCCGGTAACAGGCCAACCCGCAATCAACCCGCAACCTGCGTCTTGCTGTCGCAGCCCATCTCACCTGGCCCCGGCCGGTTCTCTCGGCCCCGGCCGGTTCTCTTGCCTCCGCCGGTTCTCTTTGCCTCCGCCGGTTCTCTCGGCCCCGGCCCGTACTTCCTGTCGGGCCCGGTCATCCTGTCCCGACCTGCGCAACTGCCGCCGATACGCTCGCCATCTTTTGCATATACAAACATCATCGTGCATAATAATTCGAACGGGTCTGGGTGAAGGGTCGATATCCATGCGGGTCGCGGTGGTCGGCGCGAGCGGGTACGCCGGGGGTGAACTGCTGCGGCTGGTCAGCGGGCATCCGAGCCTTGAACTGGCCATGGCCACGGCCGACAGCAGCGCGGGGAAGACCGTTGCCGATCTCCACGCCAACCTGGCCGGTCATCCCGCGCTCGCGAACCTGACCTTCGAGCCGCACAGCGCGGTCAAGGAGGCGGACGCCGATCTCGTCTTCCTGGCCCTGCCGAGCGGCCAGTCCGCGCCGGTGGCAGCCGGCCTGGACGATGACATCGCGGTCGTGGACCTCGGACCAGACTTCCGGCTGGCGGACCCGGCGGACTGGACGCGGCATTACGGCGGCGACCATCCGGGCCGGTGGGTCACCGGGCTGCCCGAGCTGCCAGAGGCCCGGCCGCTGATTCGCGGCGCTCGCCGGGTCGCCGCTCCCGGCTGCTACGCGACGGCGGCGATCGTGGCCCTTGCCCCGCTGGTGGCGGCCGGCCTGGTCGCCGCGGACGATGTCGTCGTGGTGGCCGCTTCGGGAACCTCCGGCGCCGGCCGCTCGCTGCGGGCCGACTTGCTCGGCAGTGAGGTCATGGGCTCGGTCTCGGCGTACCAGGCGGGGGGCGCGCACCGGCACACGCCCGAGATCGAGCAGGCACTCGCCGAGATGGCGGGCGGTCGTCCGGCCCGGGTGTCGTTCACGCCGATGCTCGCGCCGATGCCGCGCGGCATCCTCGCCACCTGCACGGCCCGGCTGGTCTCCGCCACAGCCGACACGGCCGCCACCGACACGGCCGCGCTGCGAGCCGCGCTGGCCGGCGCGTACGCCGGCGAGCCGTTCGTCGCCGTCCTGCCGGACGGCCGGTGGCCGGGCACAGCCGCGGTGGCCGGCTCCAACGGCGTGCACGTGCAGGCCGCCGCGGACCCGCGCACCGGCCGGGCGACGGTCGTCGCCGCCATCGACAACCTCGGCAAGGGCGCCGCGGGCCAGGCGATCCAGAACGCCAATCTCATGCTCGGCCTGCCTGAGACAGCAGGCCTGACCTCGATCGGAGTAGCGCCATGAGTGTCACAGGACCGCTCGGATTCCGCGCCGCCGGAGTCGCGGCCGGGATCAAGGCGTCGGGCAGCCCCGACGTCGCGGTCGTGATCAACGACGGGCCCTCGGCGGCTGCCGCTGGCGTCTTCACCTCGAACCGGGTCAAGGCCGCGCCGGTTCGCTGGAGCCAGCAGACGGTCGCGGGCGGCCAGATCCGCGCGGTCGCGCTCAACTCGGGCGGCGCCAACGCCTGCACCGGGCCGGACGGGTACGCCGACACCAGGCAGACCGCCGAGCATCTCGCGAAGCTCCTCTCGGTGCAGCCCGGCGAGATCGCGGTCTGCTCGACCGGGCTGATCGGCGATCGGCTGCCGATGTACCGGCTGCTGGTCGGCGTCGACGCCGCAGCGGCCTCGGCGTCGGTGGCAGGCGGGCAGGCGGCCGCGACCGCCATCATGACGACCGACACCGTCCCCAAGACCTGCACCATCCAAGGCGGCGGCTACCAGATCGGCGGGATGGCCAAGGGCGCCGCGATGCTGGCGCCCGCGCTCGCCACCATGCTCGTCGTGCTCACCACCGACGCGGACCTGACGCCCAGCGAGCTGGACAAGGCACTGCGCGGCTCGGTGCGCACGACGTTCGACCGGCTGGACTCCGACGGCTGCATGTCGACCAACGACACCGTCCTGCTCCTCGCCAGCGGGGCGTCCGGCAAGCGGCCTGAGCTGAATGAGTTCACCGAGCTGCTGACGGCCGCCTGCGACGACCTGGCGCACCAGCTGCTGCTCGACGCCGAGGGCGCGACCAAGGCGATCACTATCGAGGTGACCGGGGCGGCCAGCGAGGACGACGCGCTCGCCGTCGGCCGCGCCATCGCCCGGTGCAACCTGTTCAAGTGCGCCATCGCCGGCGAGGACCCGAACTGGGGCCGGGTGCTCGCCGCGGTCGGCACGACCAGCGCCGTCTTCGAGCCGGACGAGCTCAGCGTCGCGATCAACGGAGCCTGGGTCTGCCGGAACGGAGCCCCGGGGACCGACCGGTCGGCCGTCAGCCTGCGGCCGCGGGACGTGACCGTGACGGTCGACCTGTCCGCGGGCCAGGCCATGGCCGCGGTGCAGACCACCGACCTGACCGCGGCCTACGTACACGAGAACTCGGCGTACTCGACGTGATCGTTGAGCAGGAGCATGCCAGTGCGCTGGCCAAGGCGGCGACGCTGATCGAGGCGCTGCCATGGCTGGAGCGCTTCCACGGCCAGGTCGTCGTGATCAAGTACGGCGGCCATGCCATGACCGACGAGGCGCTGCGGATCGCGTTCGCGCAGGACGTGGTCTTCTTGCGGTACGCGGGCCTCCGCCCGGTCGTGGTACATGGCGGCGGGCCGCAGATCAGCGCGCACCTGGACCGGCTCGGCATGGAGTCGACGTTCAGGGCCGGGCTGCGGGTCACCACGCCCGAGGCCATGGAAGTGGTCAGGATGGTGCTGACCGGCCAGGTGAACAGGGACGTCGTCGGACTGATCAACCGGCACGGGCCGTTCGCGGTCGGCATGTCGGGCGAGGACGCGCACCTGCTGACCGCCCGCCGGGTCGTGGTGACCACGGACGACGGCGAGGTTGTCGACATCGGCCACGTCGGCGAGGTCGAGTCGGTGAACCCGGGAGCGGTGAGCGCGCTGATCGCCGACGGCAGGATCCCGGTGCTCTCGACCGTGGCGCGGAGCGACTCGGGCGAGGTGCTCAACGTCAACGCCGACACCGCTGCCGCCGCGCTGGCGGTGGCGCTCGGCGCCGTGAAGCTCGTGATGCTCACCGACGTGGCGGGCCTCTACGCGAACTGGCCGGCGAGCCCGGCCGCGGCCGGCGAGGCCGCCGGAGCGAACGGCACGTCCCCGGCCGGGGGCGGCCGGCCGCCCGAGGTAATCAGCGAGCTGACCGTGAGCGAGCTGGCCGCGATGGTCCCGCAGCTGAGCGACGGCATGATCCCGAAGATGGAGGCCTGCCTGACCGCCGTCCGCGGTGGGGTGCCTCAGGCGCACGTGCTCGACGGGCGGCTGCCGCATGCCGTCCTGCTGGAGATTTTCACCGACTCGGGGATCGGCACGATGGTCGTGCCCGACGGAGAGCAGAGGGCAGCATGAGTACCTCAGAACTAGCGCCCGCGGTCACGACCGCGACCAGCGCGCTGCAGGAGCGCTACGGCGCTGTGATGATGCCGAACTACGGCACGCCGCCGATCGCCCTGGTGCGCGGCGAGGGCTGCGTCGTCTGGGACGTGGACGGCAACCGCTACCTGGACCTGCTCGGCGGGATCGCGGTCAGCGCGCTGGGGCACGCGCACCCGGCGCTCGTCGCGGCCGTCAGCGAGCAGGCCGGCCGGCTCGCGCACATCTCGAACCTCTACCTGCACGAGGGTCAGGTGGCGCTGGCCGAACGGCTGCTCGGCCTGCTCGGCGCGGACGGCCGGGTGTTCTTCGCCAACTCGGGCACTGAGGCCAACGAGGCAGCGGTCAAGCTGGTCCGCCGCATGCAGGGCGCCGGCCGGCCGCGGTTCGTCGCCGCCGAGGGCGGGTTCCATGGCCGGACGATGGGATCGCTCAGCCTGACCGGCAAGAGTTCGATCAGGGAACCGTTTGCGCCCTTCGGGGTTGACGTTCGGTTTGTTCCCTATGGCGACCAGGATGCGCTGGCGGCCGCGATCGGACCGGACTGCGCCGGGGTATTCCTCGAGCCCGGCCTCGGCGAGGGCGGGGTCGTGCCGGCGCCCGCCGGATACCTGAAGGCGGCGCGGGCGGCGTGCGACGCGAGCGGAGCGCTACTCGTGCTCGACGAGATCCAGAGCGGCATCGGCCGTACCGGCGCGTGGTTCGCCTTCCGGGCAGAAGGGATCCTGCCCGACGTCATCACGCTGGCCAAGGGACTCGGCGGCGGGCTGCCGATCGGCGCGTGCATCGGCATCGGGGCGGCCGGGTCCGGGTTCGGCCGGGGTGACCACGGCAGCACCTTTGGCGGCAACCCGATCGCCTGCGCGGCCGCGCTCGCCGTGCTCGACACGATCGAGCGCGACGGCCTGCTCGCTCATGTCACGCAGGTCGGCGCCGCGCTGTCGGCGGGAATTGCGGCTACCGGTCACCCGTTGATCGCGGGCGTCCGCGGCAGCGGCCTCTGGCAGGCCATCGCGCTGACCGCGCCGGCGGCCACCTCGGTGGAGACGGCGGCGCGGCAGGCTGGGTTCCTGGTGAACGCGGTTCAGCCGGACGCGATCAGGCTCGCCCCGCCGCTCGTGCTCAGCATCGGCCAGGCCAGGTCCTTCACCGACGCGCTGCCGGCGATCCTCAGCCAGGCCACCGCGCTGGCCGGACAGGGGGCGTGATGGGCACACCAGCCGATGGGCTGGTCGGCCCGCCGGTCAGGCACTTCCTCAGGGACGACGACCTCACGCCAGCCGAGCAGGCCGAGGTACTGAAGCTGGCCATTTCGATGAAGGCCGACAGGTACCGCTGGCAGCCGCTCACCGGCCCGCGCAGCGTCGCGCTGCTGCTCGACAAGGCATCCCTGCGGACCAGGGTCTCGTTCGCGGTCGGCATCGCCGAGCTCGGCGGGAACGCGCTCGTCATCGACATGGCCTCGACGCACCAGTCACGCGGCGAGTCGATCGGCGATACCGCGCGGGTGCTCAGCAGGCAGGTTGCCGCGGTCGCCTGGCGTACCTTCGGCCAGGACCGGCTCGAGGAGTTCGCCGCGGCCAGCACCGTCCCCGTGATCAACGCGCTGACGAACGAGTTCCACCCGTGCCAGATCCTCGCCGATCTGCAGACCGTCAGCGAGGCCTTTGGCGGGCTGGCCGGGCTGCGGCTCAGTTTCCTCGGCGACGGCAGCAGCAACCTGGCGCACTCTTACCTGCTCGGCGGAGCGACAGCCGGGCTGCACGTGCGGATCGTGGCGCCGGAGCCGTACTGGCCGCTGCCTGACGTGCTGGCGCGGGCGCAGGCCATCGCCGTCCAGACGGGCGGGTCGGCCGAGGTCTGCGCCGACCTCGCGGCGGGCTGCGCCGAAGCGAACGTCCTGGCTACGGACGTCTGGACGTCCATGGGGCAGGAAGGCCAGGAGGGCGACCGGATCGCCGCGATGACGCCGTTCCGGCTTGACGAGGGGAAGCTGGCGCTGGCCGCGCCCGGCTGCCGGGTCCTGCACTGCCTGCCGGCGCACCGCGGCGCGGAGATCACCAGCGGCGTGCTCGACGGCCCGGCCAGCCTGGTGTGGGACGAGGCCGAGAACCGGCTGCACGCGCAGAAGGCGCTGCTGACCTGGCTGCTCCGGGAGGACAGGTGACCCGCCCGCTGATCGCCAGTGCCGACCGGGTGAGCCCGGCCACCAAGGCCGCCAGGCACGCGAAGATCGCCGCGATCCTCAGCCAGCCCGGAGAGCCGGTGCGGTCGCAGGAAGAACTCGCCGATCGCCTCGCCGGGCTCGGCATCAAGGTCACCCAGGCGACCCTGTCCCGCGACCTCGACGACCTCGGCGCCGTGCGGCTGCGCGGCCCCGGCGGCGCGCTGGTCTACGCCCTGCCGCCCGACCCGGCCGATGCCCCGGTCGCCGACGTCGACGACGCGGTCTTCCGCCAGGCCGCCGCGGCGGTCGCCGGGCTCGCCGGGCTCGCCGGGCTCGCCGCTGGCACACCTACCGCGGCGGTCGCCGGCCTCGCGAAGGTGGCGGGCGACCTGCTGCTGTCGGCCGAGGCCAGCGGCAACCTGGTCGTGCTCCGGACTCCGCCGGGCGCCGCTCAGCTGATGGCGTCGATGATCGACAGAACTGCCATGCACGCGGTGCTCGGAACCGTCGCCGGGGACGACACCGTGCTCGTCGTGGCGCGTGACCCGGCCGGCGGCGACGAGCTCGCGGCCCTGCTGCTGCGGCTCGCCGAGCAGCGCAGCCGGGCGGAGCCCAGGCACCCGCCAGCCCAGACCAGTCAGCCGTCAGCCAGTCAGCAGTCAGCTACGGGGGCGAAGGCCACCAGGACGCATGCCACGGGGATTCAGGACAAGGAGGAGTTGTGACACAGCGAGTCGTGCTGGCCTATTCCGGAGGCCTCGACACGTCGGTGGCGATCGGCTGGATCGCCGAGCAGAGCGGCGCCGAGGTGATAGCGCTGGCCGTGGACGTCGGTCAGGGCGGCGAGGACCTGGAGACCATCCGGGCACGAGCACTGGCCTGCGGCGCGGCCGAGGCCGTCGTGGTCGACGCGCGGGCCGAGTTCGCCGCCGGCTACTGCATGCCCGCGCTGCGGGCCGGCGCCCTGTACATGGACCGGTACCCGCTGGTCTCCGCGCTGTCGAGGCCGCTGATCGTGGCCCACCTGGCCAGGGTGGCCAACGAGTTCGGCGCCAGCGTTGTCGCGCATGGCTGCACGGGCAAGGGCAACGACCAGGTCAGGTTCGAGGTAGGGCTGGCCGCGCTCGCGCCGGACGTGAAGTCCATCGCACCGGTCCGCGACTCGGGCATGACCAGGGACAAGGCGATCGAGTTCGCGGCCGCGAAGGGGCTGCCCATCGACGTCACCTCGAGGTCGCCGTACTCGATCGACCAGAACGTGTGGGGCCGCAGCTGCGAGACCGGGCACCTGGAGGACATCTGGGAAGCTCCGCATGACGACGTCTACGGCTACACGGAGGACCCGGCATCGGGCCGGCCGGCGCAAGAGGTCACGATCAGCTTCGCCGACGGCCTGCCGGTGGCGATCGACGGGCGGCTCCTGTCGCCGCTGGAGATCATCACCGAGCTGAACGCTCTGGCGGGTGCGCACGGCATCGGCAGGATCGACCTGGTCGAAGACCGCCTGGTGGGGATCAAGAGCCGGGAGATCTACGAAGCGCCCGCCGCGATGACGCTGCTCGCCGCGCATGCCGAGCTAGAGAACGTCTGCCTGGAGCGCGACCTGGCCAGGTTCAAGCGGATGGCCGGCCAGCGCTGGACGGAACTCACCTATGACGGACTGTGGTTCTCGCCGCTGCACCGCTCGCTCGAGGCGTTCATGACCGAGGCGTCGAAGCACGTGACCGGGGATGTGCGCGTACGGCTGCGGGCCGGCCAGGCGGTAGTGACAGGCCGGCGGAGCCCGGCGGCGCTCTACGACTACGGTCTCGCGACGTATGACACGGGCGACGTGTTCGATCAGTCGCTGGCGAAGGGGTTCGTGGAACTGTGGGGCCTGCCGACGAAGGTCGCGGCGGAGCGGGATCGGAAGGCTGCTCACGCCTAAGACCTGGTCCGAGGCGTGGCAGAGACCTGGCACGGGTCTGACGCCTGCGGGATCGGAACTCGCCCGGCCGCCTGCCCGCTTGCCGGGCGAGTCCGATCCGTCCGACCCCCCCGCCCGGCGCAGCGGCGGTGCCTGGGTGTGGCTGGGGCAGCGGGGTGCCCCAGGCAGACCGTTCGCGCCGGCGGGCCGGCGGGCGGGTAGTGGACCGGCAGGGCGGGAGATTTGGTTTGGGGTGGGGGAAGCGGGCGGGGGAGTTGTTGTGGCTATAGCTTGTCGGGTGAGCGGAACGCACTGACTGCGGGAGGGGTTGTGAGCGGCGAGCCAGGGACGTCTGCGGTGCGGCTGTGGGGCGGCAGGTTCGAGTCGGGGCCGGCCGATGCTCTGGCCAGGCTCTCGATGAGCGTGCAGTTCGACTGGCGGCTGGCGCGCTACGACCTGCTCGCGTCAGGGGCGCACGCGCGGGTGCTGCACCGCGCCGGGCTGCTCGACGACGGCGAGGTCGCCAGGCTGCTCGCGGCGATCGACGAGCTGAGCCGGGACTGCCAGACGGGCGCGTTCCGGCCGTCGGCGGCCGACGAGGACGTGCACACCGCCCTGGAACGCGGCCTGCTCGAGCGGGTCGGCTCGCTCGGCGGGAAGCTGCGCGCTGGCCGGAGCAGGAACGACCAGGTCGCCACCGACTTGCGGCTGTACCTGCGCGACCACGCCAGGCAGGTCGCCGCGCGGCTGGCCGTGCTGCAGACGGCGCTGATGGACCAGGCCGAGCGGCACCTCGCGGAACAGACGCCTGCCCCGGGGATGACCCACCTGCAGCACGCGCAGCCCGTGCTGCTCGCGCACCAGCTGCTGGCGCACGTGCAGGCGCTGGCCAGGGACATTGCGCGGCTGCGCGACTGGGACAAGCGGGCCGCGATCTGCCCGCTCGGGTCTGGTGCCCTGGCCGGCTCCTCGCTGCCGCTCGATCCCGCGGCAGTCGCGGCCGAGCTCGGTTTCGACGCGCCCGCGGCCAACTCGATGGACGCGGTGGCCGACCGGGACTTCGCGGCGGAGTTCTGCTTCGCGGCGGCGCTGGCCGGGGTGCACCTGTCCAGGCTCGGCGAGGAGGTCGTGCTCTGGACGTCGCACGAGTTCGGCTGGGCCGAGATCGACGATGCCTACGCGACCGGATCATCGATCATGCCGCAGAAAAAGAACGCGGACGTCGCCGAGCTCGCCCGCGGCAAGGCGGGCCGCCTGATCGGCGGCCTCACCGGGCTGCTCACCGTCCTGAAAGGCCTGCCGCTCAGCTACAACAGGGACCTGCAGGAGGACAAGGAACCCGTCTTCGATGCCGTGGACACGCTGCTGCTGGTGCTTCCGGCGATGGCCGGCCTGGTGAGTTCCATGCAGTTTCATGGTCAACGGCTCGCACGCGGAGCTGCCGCGGGCCACGCGCTCGCCACCGACGTAGCTGAGCTGCTCGTCCGGCGTGGCGTGCCGTTCCGGGAGGCGCACGAGGCGGTCGGGCACCTGGTCGTCTGGTGCCAGGTCCACGACTGCGAGCTTGGCGATGTCAGCGACGAGGACCTGCAGAAGGTGTCGCCGCACCTTACGCCGGACGTCAGGTCGGTGCTGTCAGTCCCCGGCGCGATCGCCGCCCGGGATAGCGTCGGCGGGACGGCGCCTGGCCGGGTAGCCGATCAGCTTGCCGCCCTGCGGCAGATCGTCTCCGCTGGTGTCGCCTGGGCCGCCGAAGGATGAGCGCGGGCGACGGCCCTGGGACGGCCGAAGATCATGATCACGGTGGGTTTTCGTCGAATAGCGCGGGAAACCCACCACGATCATGGAACCAGACGGTCCCGCGGGCGTTCTTTGATCGTCCGGTGCTGACGGTCGCGCCCGCCCTGCTCGGCTGCGTACTGGCGCACGAGACCGGCGACGGACTGGTTGCCGTGGAGATCGCGGAGGTCGAGGCCTACTGCGGTGAGTCCGATCCGGCATCGCACGCGTTCCGCGGGAAGACGGCGAGGAACGCGGTGATGTTCGGCGAGCCCGGGCACGCATATGTCTACTTCACCTACGGCATGCACTTCTGCGTCAACCTCGTCTGCCAGCCGGTCGGCGAGGCGACCGCGGTCCTGCTCAGGGCGGGCCGGGTTATCGAGGGGGCTGATCTGGCGGCCGCCAGGCGGCTAGCGGGCACCGGCGGCGGGGCGGGCGGCGGCGGGGCGGGCGACGGCTGGGCTGGCAGGAGCGGGCGGGTCATTGCCGAGCGAGAGCTTGCCAGCGGGCCGGCGCGGCTGTGCCAGGCGCTGGCCATCGGGCGGGCGCAGAACGGTGCCGACGTCTGCGACTCCGGCAGCCCGCTCCGGGTGTTCGCACCCGCCGGGTTCGCCGGCCTTCCTCCTGCCTCGATCGGCCGCGGGCCCAGAGTGGGCGTTCGTCACGGGGCCGAGGCCGACTGGCGGTTCTGGGCGGTTGGCGAGGCCGCGGTGTCGGCCTACCGGCCGCACGTGCCCCGCCGGCGTTCCCCGGCCGGGACGACGACCGAGACGACCGGGTCGGTCGGCTGAGCGCTTCGGCAACAACCTGGACGCCTGTCAGATCGCGGATTCCCGTCAGTCGTAGGCACTGACCGACATCCGTGGTCATGGAATCCGGGCCTGTCGTAGCGAAATCGAAGGTGACCGCCGGGCCGCGAGATGGGAGTATGCACCGGTGACCGACATCATTGACGATCTGGCCTGGCGCGGCCTGATCGCTATCTCGACCGACCTGGACGACCTGCGCAGGGCGCTCGCCGCCGGCCAGGTGACTGTATACGTGGGGTTCGACCCGACGGCGCCGAGCCTGCACATCGGTCATCTCGTGCAGCTTCTCACGTTGCGCAGGCTCCAATTGGCCGGGCACCTGCCGATCGGCCTCGTGGGCGGCGCAACCGGCCTGATCGGCGATCCGAGCGGCAAGTCAGCCGAGCGGGTGCTGAATCCGCCCGACGTCGTCGCCGGCTGGGTCAAGCACATCGGCGACCAGGTAGGCCGGTTCCTTGACTTCGAACCCGGCCCGGCGTCCGCGCTGATGGTCAGCAACCTGGAGTGGACAGAGGGCCTGTCGGCTCTGGCGTTCCTGCGCGACATCGGCAAGCATTTCCCGATCAGCCAGATGCTGTCCAGGGAAACCGTCAAGGGCAGGCTGGAGGCCGGGGGGATCAGCTACACCGAGTTCAGCTACCAGATCCTGCAGGCCAATGACTTCCTCGAGCTGTACCGCCGGCACGGCTGCACCCTGCAGGTCGGCGGCAGTGATCAGTGGGGGAACCTCGTCTCCGGCGTCGACCTGATCAGGCGCGTGACAGGCGAGTCCGTTCACGCCCTGGCGACGCCGCTGATAACGAAGCCGGACGGAACCAAGTACGGCAAGACGGAAGGCGGGGCGATCTGGCTCGGCCCTGAGCTGATGAGTCCGTACGCCTTCCACCAGTTCTTGCTGAATCGGGCCGATGCTGAGATGCCCGGGCTGCTCCGCATCTTCACGTTCCGGACCAGGGAGGAGATCGAGGACCTGGAACGGGAGATCGCCGAGCGCCCTGCGGCACGGACCGCCCAGCGGGTTCTGGCCGCCGACCTCACGACGCTCGTGCACGGCGCCAACGAGACGGCCAGAGCCATGGCAGCCGGCCGAGCTCTGTTCGGCCAGGGCGACCTCCGCGAGCTCGACGAGGATACGCTGGCCGCCGCGCTCGCCGAGGCGCCGCACGCGACGGTCGACCGCACGGGAGCGCCAGTGGCCGACCTCATGGTGGAGTCCGGCATCGTGCCGAGCAAGTCCGCGGCCCGGCGCGCCATCGAGGAGGGCGGCGCGTACCTGAACAACGTGAAGGTGGCGGACGTCAGCGAAGCGCCGCAGGAAAGTGATCTGCTCCACGGCAGGTTCCTGGTGCTGAGACGAGGCAAGCGGACCGTCGGCGGCATCGAGGTCAGCCGGCCGTAGTGCTGGGGCAATCCTCAGCTCGGCGGCAATCGTCTGCGGCGCTGGACCATACGTCCTATTAGGGCATGAAACGGGCGTAGATCCATGGCCTGGAGCCCCGATTTGACATGGTCGCCGTGCTTCCCTAATGTTCTGTTCGGCCCGATGCGAACCGGACGGCCCAGCGAGGCGCCGGTGGCAGGTGCCGCTAGCAGATCCCACTTCTCAGCGTACCGACCGCCCAGGTCGGCCGACTACTGTTGGGCTATGCTGGTTGACTGAGAGTAACTGTAAAACTAAATCCGCTGACAAACTTGACAGTCAGTTGACTCGCAGGTAAGTTAGCAGGGTTGCCCCAGAACGGAGTTGCGAGACTCCTGATGGTGAGCGTCCGCTCCTTGAGAACTCAACAGCGTGCTAAAAGCCAGTGCACATGCACATACCCCGTCATACGGGATCTGTACCGCAAGGTGCAGCTCCCAGGACGGTAATTGCCAGATCGCCTCACCGGCTCGGTCTTGACCGGTCGTTGGGGCATCTCTTCAGTCTGCAGTCGGCTTACTTGCCCTCCGGGGCTGGTTCGCGGCTGCTTGAGACATCCAATGGAGAGTTTGATCCTGGCTCAGGACGAACGCTGGCGGCGTGCTTAACACATGCAAGTCGAGCGGAAAGGCCCTTCGGGGTACTCGAGCGGCGAACGGGTGAGTAACACGTGAGCAACCTGCCCTTAGCTCTGGGATAGCTC